>JAOUGX010000032.1 GCA_029865385.1 Gammaproteobacteria bacterium | reverse complement strand
TGCTCCTGCGATGGATCCGTTATTCGACCCCGCCCGTGCCGGGCACGCAAGTGTCGATGCGCGTCAGGCCGTGCCGGAAAGGGTTTTCGCCACCAGCCGCCATACCAGCGGGTTGAAGCCGAGGCCGAGGTGCGAACCGATAACGCGCCTGTGCCGCGCGTGCGGATTGTAGCGGTCAATCGCGGCGCGCCAATCCACGATGCCATCGCCATGGCTGTAGACCACCGTCAATGGTTGCCGGATTCCCTGTGCGTTGAGCGCGTGAATGTGTTCTTCCAGTTCGTCCAGGTCGATATTGCCACGCTCTGCAAAGCGGGACGCGCCCGCCGTGTATTTGGGGCCGCCTTCCACCGGCGTGCCGAGCGTCAGCACCTCTCGAACCATTTGCGGTTCGCGCCGCGCAACTTCACGGGCGATCACACCGCCGAGACTCCAGCCTATGAGCGTAATCGGCTCGTCACTGCGCCGCACTTTGTGAATTTGTTCGATGACTCGCGCCGCGTCGACTTCGGGCTGGCCGCTGTTCCGTCCAAGACCCCACGGCAGCGCATCGTAAGCAAGCGCTTCAAGGTAGCGTCGCAATGCCCAGGTCGAGCGGTCGTTGGCAAACAGCCCGGGGATCAGCATCACCTGCCGCCCGTCGCCGCGCTCATGAGCCAGCAAAACCGGCAAGGTCGGCAGCAGCGAGGCCATCTCGAACAGCGCCCGTACCTCTAAAAGTTTGAGTATGCGGTGCGGCGGCCTGAGTCCGAATTCCTTCTGGCGAGAAGTCTTCAGCGTCATTCAGTTGGCGAGCGCGGTCTTGATGCTGTCGAGCAGCTTGCTGTCGTCGGGTTGCGTTCGCGGGCTGAATTGTGCAATTAACTTTCCATCCCTGCCGATCAGGTACTTGTGGAAATTCCAGGTGGGGTAGGTACCCGATTCCGCCGCCAGTTCCTTGTAGAATGCGTGCGCATCGTCGCCCTTCACGACCACCTTCTCGAACATCGGGAACTTGACCTTGTAGGTGAGCCGGCAGAAATCCTGGATTTCTTCCTCGGTGCCGGGTTCCTGACCCATGAAGTCATTGGACGGGAAGCCGAGCACAACGAGGCCGTCATCGCCGTATTCCTGGTACAGGGCTTCCAGGCCCTCGTACTGGGGCGTGTTGCCGCACTTGGACGCAGTATTCACCACGAGAACGACCTTGCCGGCATAAGCGCTCTGCAGGTTCACGACCTCATCTGCCGCGAGGCGGCGAAAATCCTGGTCGAGGAGATCGGCAGCGTTGGCGTTGGTAAGTGAAATACTCATTGCAAATAGTGTTCCCAGAAAAGCGCGCATGAAAGACTCCGGATATTCCTGTTATTACCGGACCCTACCATGCCATGCAGGAAATACGCAGTCTGTAACAACTCGTATCCGGTTGATTGCTTCTGGCCGTAGCGGCACTGTGGCGCCGGCTTATGCCTGCTGGCGCAATCGCACCGGCCCTTCGCCCAATAGTCAAGGAAATATCAGGGAATCATCAGGCGTCCGCAGCTCCGGAAAAGCCATTCTTGTTTCTGAAAACCGGCATAATCGCGCCGGTCATCGACAATGCTTTTCGGGAGCACGATTATGACGCAACGTTATACTTCAATTGTCCTTGCACTCTCACTGCTTTTCCTGGCCGGGTGCAGCGCCTTGTGGCAGCTGGGCGAACCGTATGGCACTCGCGACGGCGTCTCGAGCAGCCTGGTGGATTACCTGTATCCCAAGGGCGAGGTCCCGCCGGAACCGACTGAGAGCATTCCCCGCCTGAGCCTGCCACTGCGCGTCGGCATCGCCTTCGTTCCCGCTCGCAACGCGTCCGACGCAGCGATCAGCGAAGCAACCAAGACGGATCTCCTTGGTAACGTCAAAACCGCCTTCATGGATCGCGACTACATCGCGCATATCGAGGTCATTCCGGATACCTACCTGCGATCGAGCAAAGGATTCGAGGGCATGCAGCAGGTTGCCCGACTCTACGGCGTCGACGTGATGGCGCTGGTGTCCTATGACCAGGTATCGGTCAGCGAAGACCGGAAGTCGTCGTTCCTGTACTGGACGATCGTCGGTGCCTACGTCATCAAAGGTACCGGCAACGAGGTTCAGACATTCGTCGATACGGCGGTGTTCGACGTCGCCACGCGCAAGTTGCTGTTTCGCGCACCGGGTACCGACCAGTTTCAATCGAACTCGACTGCCGTTGAATCTGCGGAAACGATACGCAGAGGGCGCAATACCAGTTTTACCGCCGCGGTGGATGACATGACCGGGAATCTGCTGGGCGAACTCGACCGTTTCGAATTGCGCCTGAAGGAAGAGCCGCAGCTCGCGGAAGTCAGCTGGAAGGACGGCTCCGGCGGAGGCGGCATGTTTGGCGGCCCGATGTTGCTGATGCTGCTGTTGTTCGGTGTCCGGCGCCGTAAGCACGCAGCAATTGCGGTTACTGCTGTCGAACAAGGAGCGCGCGGCCGAACTCGCGCCACTCGCCTTCGTCGTTCCTGATCGAGTCTATCGCCTCGAGTGTGCCATCGGGCAACAGGCGGTATTCGGAGCGGCCCTGTTTGGAATCTTCGCTTCCCCAGGTGGCGATCAGCGTTTGCTCTTCGAGTGTTGCGAGTATCGGAAGAACGTCGCCCTGGCTGTCGATCCATACGCCCGTCAATGTGTGCTCATCCGATGGCTGGTAGTAGCCGATACCCTCGAACAGGTATTCCTGATCGTTTTCGCCGCGCATCCGGTTACGGATCTGCAAGCGGGTATAGCGTCCGCCGAGCGCAGGGCCCCAGGTGAATCTCACTGACGACCGCATCCCGGAAGTTGTTCCTGCGCCCTCCCAGCTGCCGTGCAGGTAGTCGAGCGGATGCTGCGCCAGAGCGTCCGGCGCCGAAAAGGTACCGGATACAATTAGCAATAACAGGGCTGTGGTTTTCATGTGCGCGATTTCCTCTTGAGTCGATTCACGAGTGCAACGGCAGCTTCGCCACCGGCAGGTAGATATCCGTTACCCATTGCTCCGGCGGCACGGATTCCGGATCGACGACGTAATGATTGTAGATACGGCTGTCGCGAAGAGCGTAATGCGATGATGCGAGCCACGAGCCGTAGAATTCGTCGTACTTGTCCTCTAGCCCATCGTAGGGACCGGTGAGACGGGTCACCGCATAAAGACCGCCGCCCAGCGTTTCTTTCCTGTATTCCTTGCCCGGTTTCGCGTCCGGGCCGAAGTCGAAGCAGCAGTCGAAGCGGGCGGCCTGTTCGTCCCGCGGGTCGTCGACAGGGATGCCGTAAATGCCGCGATAATCATTGAGCAATCCCGCTTTCTCGCCCCACTCGAACAAAGCGCCGAATGCGGCAAACAAGCCTTCGGGCCGGCCGATGTGCCGCGATGCGATAACCTTGAAGGGCTCGACCGACACAAGCCGCACCTCGAGCTCGCTCTGGCCGAGCGGCTTTGGCGCGCCCGACAGCTGCTCGATCAGCGCGTCCAGTTTGCTCCGGTCATTACGTGCTTCGGTTGCACTGTGTCCGGTCATCTGGCGAAACGCTTTCGAAAACGCCTGCGAAGTTTCGTAGCCGACGTCGAAAGCAATCTCGGTAATGGTTTTAGTGCTATCCCGTAACATCGCGACTGCGCGCGCGATACGCAGCCGGCGCAAGGTACCGGAGGGCGTCTCGCCGGTTACAGCGCGATAAACGCGGTGAAAATGGTAGGGGGAGATTTCAGCGACGCTGGCAAGATCCCGCAGCGAGTGACTGGACTGAACCTGTTCGTTCAGAAACCGGACGATGCGATCGATTCGATCCGAATAGCTGGCAACCATTGCGGCACCCCGTTCAAATGCTTCCTGTTACGGGGCAAGGTAGCAAAGCCGGGACCGGCTTGCGTTTCCAAACTTGCTACAAAATGGGGCCGGATACATTTTTCCAGAAAAGGTATCCGGCCCCTTTTTTCTTTTGAAAAGGTATCCGGCCCCTTTTTTCTTTTTTTCCTATGCCGTCTTGTTTTTTCCAGAGTCGGTAAACGACTCGTCGGCGGCATCGGGTTTGGGCGCAATTTTCAGCGCTGATTGCTTGGCCATCTCGACTTTGCCGTTAAAGCGGGCGCCATCCTGCAATACCAGGCGCTGACAAAAGATATTGCCGTGCACGATCGCGCCCTTGGCGAGTGATACCAGTCCGTCGCTGTGAATGTCGCCTTCGAGCTGACCCTCGACAAGAACCGAACTCGCGTGGATGTCGGCCGAAACCCTGCCCTTGGCACCGATCGTCAGGTTCTTTTTGTGGTGGGCAATGGTGCCCTCGATCGTGCCTTCGATAACAAGGTCCTCATCGGCCGATAATTCTCCCTT
Organism: Gammaproteobacteria bacterium; assembly: GCA_029865385.1. Classification (GTDB taxonomy): domain Bacteria; phylum Pseudomonadota; class Gammaproteobacteria; order Steroidobacterales; family Woeseiaceae; genus JAKEGN01. Next base: position 28,849 of record JAOUGX010000032.1, on the reverse strand, counting down.
GAAGACCAGGGTCGGGCCAATGACGGAAACGTTTTTTGAGCGAACCGGTGATTGCTCGCCGATCCGAAGCGGCGGGGCTACCCTGGAGTCCTCGTCACCGCGATCTTTCTTATTAAACATAATTAAACCTCCGGATCCGTGCCATGTAAGTGGCAGCTACTGCTGCCTCGTCGCCGCCTCAAGAATACTCCAGATCGTCGTGGGCAACACTTTCACCCGATTCGATCTGCCCTTTGAACAGTGCGCCCTCCTCGATAAACAGGCGGGCGCAGTGAATATTGCCCTGAACTTCCGAGCCGCTGGCCAGCCACACCGTGCCGTCACTGAAGATATCCCCTCTCAGTTGCCCCAGAACGACAACCGTGTGGGCCTGCACGCTGCCGACCACGCGCGCGGTCTCGCGGACCAACAGTTGCCGCTGGTGATGCGCCAGATCGCACTCAAGGAAACCGTCAATCACCAGTCCTTCCGCTGACGGAATATTGCGACTTGTGAGCCACGTCGACACCACATACGGCGTCTTTCTGCGCTTACGCGGAAACGATCTGACGACCTCCGGCAAGGTCGCGCTGTTCAGTCTGTCGCATTCTTGAGTGTGTGAAATTTTGGCCATATGTCCTATTTCTAGCTCTTTTTCATCGAGAAAGCGAAAAAGTGCGGTTCGACCCCACTTTTCAATTCGCCGGCAGGTGACCGGACTTCAGGTACAGGAGCGCACCTTCGCCGCGGGTGAAGTCGTTGTGACTGCTTCGGTCCGGGTAACGTACCCAGGAGCCGGCAGGGTACGCGCCGTACTCGTCATAGAAACAGCCCTCGATGACGAAGATTTCCTCGCCGAGAGGATGTTTGTGCTCCCCGTACGGTGTATTCGGCGCCCAGCGCACCAGATCGACACTTTCGTCGCGAAACCGGTGCAATGGCATGAGCTCAAAGCCGGGTGCGTAGGGCGCAGGCCATTCCGTATTGCATGTATCGACGACGACCGGGGCATCGTCATCCTTGTCGAACTGATGCAGTTTGACGAAAAGGACACAGCCCTGTTCGCCAACACGCGGCGTGTGCGCGGTGCCGATCGGGTTCCGCACATAGGTGCCGGCAGGGTAAGTTCGATGCTCGTCAGCGAACTCACCCTCCAGCACAAAAAACTCCTCGCCGCCGCCGTGAACATGCGATGAGAATGAGCTGTTCGGTGCGTAGCGCACCAGCGACGTGGCACGCGCCACCTCGTCGCCAATGCGATCGAGCATCATGCGCTCGACGCCCGGCATTGGCGATTCAACCCACCGATAGTCCTCCGGCCGAACGACAACCCTTTGCGAAAAATCTGCGTTGATCAGCAAAGTTTTGGTGTTGTCGTCGCAACGCTCTTACGCAGAAGCCGGCCACTTGAAATCGGGCCGCAGTGCTTCGTAAACGGGACGACCGTCCTTCGGGCGCGGCGCACCAGCGGCCGGGTCGTAGAATGCGTGGTACGTCGCCGGCAGGCTCTTCGCGTCGAAGCCCATGAGATTCGGCACAATCGCACGAATTCGTTTTTTCTTATCGTCGAGCATGATGGGCTTGCCGCATTTCGCGCAAGTGCACAACTCGAGCGGGCCGTCGGGATTCTTTGCGTTGAACGGCTGACGCTTCAGCTTGGCGCCTTTGTCCAACGCCAGGTCTCCGTGCTTGAAGAAGACAACGTGTGTGCTGGGTTGTCCGGTAACGCTCTTGCAAACGGAGCAATGACAGGTGTGGTTGTCGATCGGGTCTTTGTTCGAAACGGTGTGCACGTGTTCGCACCCGCCCGTATATTTCTTCGCCATGGTTCATCACCTCTTGTTGTTTTGACCGGACCTCGTTGATCGATGAAAGTCGAAAACGATACTGGGCCGGTACGGTAAATATAGCAGGTATTCGGCCTGAAACGTTTGCGACCTCAGGAACGTGGTAACCGGGAGTCGAAAATAATCGCATCCAGCTGTGCCGGCGCCTTGCCAATGGACTCGAGAAACGGCAACCAGCGCGGATCGGAGCGCAGATTATCGGACCGCGGCTCCGCAACAATGTCTGCAAGCCCGGGGTCGCCATAGTTTACCGCCTGCTTCAGGTAGTCGAAGGCAGCGTCGGGCGCGCCACGGTAGGCCATCACGTAGGCGATGTTGTAAGCGGCATCTTCTTCATGTTTTCTAATCAGCTCGGCTTGCCAGCGATTGGCGCCGTCGTGCTCGCCCGGCGCATTACCGAAGCGCTGTCGCGGCTGATGTGAGCGAAAATGGGGCCGGATACATTTTCCGAAAATGCGAAAATGGGGCCGGATACATTTTCTGGAAAATGTATCCGGGCCCTTTTCTCCCTGGAAAATGTATCCGGCCCCTTTTACGGCCCCTTTTCTCCATTTTCTCTTTTCTAGTCCGCGAACTGATTATCGACGGCGAGAATGCTGTGCAGCAATACGCTGGCGCCATTTGCCATATCCTGCGCCGATGTGAATTCCCGGGGCGAATGACTGATGCCGTCGACGCTCGGTACGAAGATCATGCCGACCGGCGCGATCAGTGCGATGTCCTGCGCGTCGTGGCCGGCGCCGGATGGCATGCGCCGATAGGACAGACCAAGCTCGTCTGCCGCTGCGGCGATGATGTCGCGCATGCGCTCGTTCGTCGGCGCCGGTAGAACCGCATAGCTTTGCTCGAAACGAATTGCGGTCTCTCTCGCCTGCGCGATTCGGTCGGCCTCGGCCTGGATCAGGTCAAAGACCTTTTGCATCTTCGCGGCATCCAGGTCACGGATTTCAAGGCTCATCGTAACCCGGCCCGGGATGACATTCGGTGCGCCGGGAAAAGCCTGGATGCGACCCACGGTCGCCACCTGCCGGCCTTCGAGATCATTGGCAACACGGTTTATCGCGAGAGTGAGTTCCGCTGCGGCGACCAACGCGTCCGAGCGGTGGCCCATCGGGGTCGTGCCGGCGTGGTTCGCCATGCCGTCGACCGTGATTTCCCACCAGCGTATGCCGACGATGCCCTCGACCACGCCGATGTCGATGTCTTCCGCATAAAGAATGCCGCCCTGTTCGATGTGAAGTTCGAGGTAGGCCGCAAGATCGCCGGGCTTCCTTGCCGAGAGCTCGATGCGATCCGGGTCGCCGCCGACGCGCCGGATGCCGTCACGGGTCGTCATGCCGCTATGCGAGACGAGTTGCAACTCTTGCTCGGTCACCTTACCGATCATTGCCGTGCTGCCGGTGAGGCCGCCTTCCTCGTCTGTAAAGCTCACAACTTCGAGCGGATGGCGTGTATCGATGCTGTTCTCGTTCAGCAACTCGATGACTTCAATTGCGCCGATGACGCCGACATCACCGTCGTAATTGCCGCCGCCCGGCACCGAATCGATGTGCGAGCCGAACAGGATCGGCGGCAGCCCGCGCTCGCGCCCGGCCCGGCGACCAATGATGTTGCCGGCCGTATCGACGCGGACGTCGAGACCGGCATCGCGCATGAGCCCCGAGATGTATTTTCGCCCATCGAGGTCGGCGTCGCTGAAGGCTACACGGCTAACCCCGCCTTCGGGATTCGCGCCGAACTGCGACAGCGCCAGTATTCTTTCCTCCATGCGTTCCGGGTTCGCATGAATTCGCTCCTGTCCAAACGCTGCTGCCGCAGGGCAGAAGCAAATGGCAGCAACAGGCAACAGGTGTCTGTAGATTGTATTCACGACATTGCATCCTTCGGAGTTCGGGGACATTGACCCTGACCCTCGCAGCCGAGTCAGCGTCGCTGTCCCCGAACTATACTCACTTCGGACTGCCGAAGATCTGCACCCAGTAGGTGCCTTTGTCCGAACTGCGGCTGATCGCATGCGCGACACCCGTTTCACTATAATCCGGGCTCATCAGGTTTTCGCAGTGCCCGGTGCTGTCAAGCCAGGTACCGACCACTTCCTCGGCTGTCGTCTGTCCCGCCGCGACATTCTCGCCAACGCTCGACCAGGCATAGCCTGCGGAATTTGCCCGCTCACCCGGCAGGCTGCCTGAGCTGCCTTCATGCCCCAGGAAATTGTTTTCTGCCATGTCCTGCGCGTGCGTTCGCGCCGCCTGTTCCAGAGCAGCATTCGCCCGCAGCGGAACGGTCGCCGAAAATTTCTTGCGGCCGCAGCGTCGACCTTGTTCGCGCGCCTCGTTGATCAGCTCGAGCACTTGCCGGTTGAGTTCGGCCGGATCGACCGAGTCCGGCGGCGTGAACGGTGTCGCCAGCACTATCCAGGCTTCGGCGCCGTGCTCGTAGATACCGATTTCGGTCAGCCGAGGGTCGGCGACGATGTCGCAAAAGCGCTGTTGCAATGTCCGCGCCAGATCCTGCTCGCCCTGCAGCGTGCGGACGCGGATCGAGGCTGACAGCTTTGCCGGGTACTGCGCCTCGGCGGTAGCGTTCCGGAGACTCATGCCGTCGGCCAGTCGACGCGCGGCGTTGTCGAGTCCTGGTTCCAGGCGTAGCGGTTCGATGTCGCGCGAAGATTTGCCGCAGGATGCCGCGCGCACGCTGTTCACGACGTCGGCCACGTCGGCTGCTGCAAAAGCTGGAAGGGCAACAAAGACCAACGTCGCGATAATGCGATTCATTTTTGATGATTCTCCCGGTTCGGGGACAGCGACCCTAATTCAACGTTGAAACAGGGTCACTGTCGCCGATCTTTCAGCGCTTTGATTTCAGCAGGTCCTCGATATCCGCTACCTGGTCCTTGGTCACCGGCTGAAACTCGCCGAACACGCAGGTCATGCCCGCCCCCCAGCCGCGATACCAGGGCCTGTCGAACCAATCCGCGACAGCGAAGTTATCCGAGTCGCAGATACGCCGCAACGTGAACGAACGCACAACAAGCACATCGTTGCGACCACGCCGAAGATCCGGGCAGGAGGTTCGCAGCGTGTTGATCCACAGTTTGTCACCACGTCCTTCGAACAACATGTGCCGGTCGTCCAGCGCGCGGTAACTTCGGTATTCGTTTTCGCCCAGGCAGCGCTTGGTCTCGCCAAAGACTTCAGGGTCCAGCGGATGGGCAAGGATTGATTGAATGTCCGCTTCCAGCGCCAGCCGCCGGCTTGTTTCTTCCGGCGAGACCGCACAGGAGGCGCCAAGCAGCGCAAGAACCAACACCGGTATATGGATATATTTAAGCGTCGTCATGATTTGCTCCTTCCGGCCATCGTCGAAGTCAAGTTAGCACGGTCATCGGCCCGTCGACATACGGGTTTCCAGCATTAGATTGACAACAGTGGCTTTAATTCCCGCGCCGGAGTCAGGCTCATCGTCCCCAGTAGATTGGGGACAGTGACCCTAATTCAACGTTGAATTAGGGTCACTGTCCTCGAACTCGGCATCCCCGAACTCGGCGACCTTAGCCGGGCATCTGTGCGTGAATGAATGCCCTTGCGGTACGCCAGTCACGTTTTACCGTGCGCGGCGACATAGCCAGTGCGGTCGCGGATTCTTCGACAGACAGACCGGCGAAGAATCGAAGCTCCACGAGTTTCGCCAGTCGTTCGTTTCTTTTTTCCAGAGCATCGAGTGCAGCGTCGAGAGCGAGCAGCGACTCCGCCGCGTCATCGACAGGAATTTGCGCGATGTCGATGTTCACCTTGCCCGCATTGCCGCCGCGACGCTGCGCCTGTCGCGCCCGGGCGTGATCGATCGAGATATGCCGCATTGCGGTAGCGGCAACACCGTAAAAGTGCGCGCGGTCGTTCCATTCGGGCGCCTCACCGGCAGTCAGCTTGAGATACGCCTCGTGCACCAGCGCCGTTGCCCCGAGTGTATGCGACGCCGATCCGGCGAGCTGCGCGCGCGCCCTGGCGCGCAAATCTTCGTACACGATCTCGAACAATTGCGATACGGCATCGTTGTCACCCGCGGACACAGCTCTAAGCAGCTGAGTGATCTCGCCGCTCACAGGAGTTGACCGTCGCGCAGTTGCCTGCGCAGAGGATGGCTGTCTTCCAGTTGCGCTTCTATGTGCGACATGGCGATTTCCCGCAATGCCAACGCGTCGTCCTGTCGCCCCTGCATTTCCAGCGCGGCGGCCAAACAGATGTCGACTTTCGAAACCTGCCATGACCCGTCGCCGAAACGCGATACCAATACACTGCGAGCCGCTTTGAATTGCATGACGGCGTCGATGGTATTGCCCTCGGCAAGCAGCGAGCGCCCGAACTCGAATTGCGCTTCGCTGCGCTCCGGGTTGTCCGCCGGCAGCAGGGAAGCGAGTCGTTCCACCGCTTCCTTCTGCAATTGCAAGGCCTGCGGAATTTCTCCCTCGGCCAGTGCCACGCGGCCGAGCTGAATCATGCTCATGGACAGGGTCGGATGGGTGATCGGCAACTTGCTTCGTTGCATCTCCAGTGCACGGTCTGTTCGCTCGCGCGCCAGTTGAAAATCGCCTTCAAGGAGCGCTATCAAGCCCTGGTCCCGGATGATCTCGGCGCTGTCCGGGTGCTCCGCCCCCAGCACCTCGTCGCGTATCGCAAGGGCCCGTTCGAGCAACGGAGTTGCTGCATCGACCTCGCCGAGCTCGAGCAGGCTGCGGGCCTGGTGGTGCAGCGTTGCCGCGACAATCGGGTGATCCGGCCCGAGTTTTTCGACTATAAGCGGTTCAACGGCCCTGTATTCCGCCAGCGCCCCCTCGAAGTCGCCTGCCGTACGATGCACCGTAGCGATGTTCACTCTCGTCACCAGCGCATTCGGGTGGTCGGCTTTTCCCTGCTCAAGCCAGTAGTTGTAAACCTCGGTCAAAGAGCGTTCCGCCTCGGCGATGCGGCCAAGCCGCATCTGCATGAAGCCGAGGTTGTTCAATGCCGCAATGGTGTCGTGATGAGCGGTGCCGTTTACACGACCGTTGATTTCCAGCGATTCGGAAAAATAGTCCGCCGCGCGGGCGTAGTCACCCTCGGCATAGAACAGGGCGCCGAGGTTGTTCAGTGAAATCGCGATCTGCGGATGATCTGCCGGCAATACACGGCGACGGATATCAAGCGCCCGTTCGTAGTTCTCGCGCGCTACCGCATAGTTACCCTGTGTGCGCGCAAGTACGCCGAGATTGTTATAGGAGGCGGCAACCTCTTTATTGTCTTCGCCCAAAGCGGCTATTCGCAATTTGAGCGCGTTCTCCGTCAGGCGGACAGATTCAGCGATGTCGCCCTGCCGGGAGCGGGCTATCGCGATCAGGTCCATCGCTTCCGCCGATTGCAAGTACTCATCGCGATCCTCGAACATCGGCAATGCGCGTTGCAATGAATCGATGCCGGCCTCGTCTTCGCTCCTGCCAACCAGTATGCGGCCCTGTACCAGCAAGGCTTCTGACAACTCGGTGCTTTGCGGGCCTTCGATCAGTGCCAGCGCATCGCCGACCAGCTCGATGGCGCGATCGTCCTGGTCCATCTTGTCGTACATGTCGGCGAGAAACGTCAGGACTTCTGCGCGTACGACGGGTTCATTTACGAGTTCGCTCTGAATGCGCGTGGCGCCCGAGTCCACAAGTTGCCTGGCAGTCAGCTCCTCGCCGAGCGCCTGCGCGGGATCAACGCCGGCGAACAAGCTCAGTACAAACTCTTTGACTGCTTCCGCTTTCTTTGCCTGCGCCGCCGCTTCGCCCGCCTGCCATGCCGTTGCTGTGATGCCGCCGGCAACGGCAATGGCGATCGCGAGCATCGCAGCAACGCCGACGCGATGTCGGCGGATGAATTTGCCGCTGCGATACGCAACGCTCTCGGGCCGAGCCATAACCGGTTCGTGTGCGAGATAGCGTCGGATGTCTTCGGCCAGTGCAGCGACGCTCGCGTATCGCCGCGACGCATCCGGTGCTGTCGCTTTGCGGACAATCGCATCGATGTCGCCCTGTAGTTGCGATCGCCAGTTCGCCGCCAGCTCCGGCGCCTTGCTCGGCAGGCCTATAGGCTGTTCCATTGCGCGCAGCACGGCCGAGGGCGAACCGGCAACGTTTTCTCGGGGACGGTTGTTGGTCGACAGTTCGTAGAGCACCGCGCCGAGCGCGAAAATGTCGGTTGCCGTGGTTATCGCTTCGCCGCTGATTTGCTCCGGCGCCGCGTACTCTGGGGTCAGATGGAAGAAGCCGGCCCGGGTCAGTATTTGCTGATCGTCATCCGGGCCCGCCAGCAGGCGGGCCACACCGAAATCCAGGAGCCGCACGTTACCGTCGCCGGTCACGAGAATATTGCCGGGCTTCAGGTCCCTGTGAACGACCAGGTTTCGGTGCGCGTGCTGCAGAGCATCGCAAACCTGCAGCATCAGCTGCAGCCTCTCGCGAATGCCGAGCTTGTTGTTCCTGCACCAGTCGGTGATCGGCTCGCCGTGCACGAGCTCCATGACGAGGAACGGCATCCCGTCGGCAGTGGCGCCGGCGTCAATAAGGCGCGCGATACTCGGATGCTGCAATCGGCCGAGAATCCGCCTCTCGCGAACGAAGTGCGGTTCCATGTCGGCCGCAAATACGCCGCCGCGGATTACTTTGAGAGCGACCTGCTGTTCATAGGTCCCGTCGGCGCGTTCCGCCAGGTAGACGATTCCCATGCCGCCACGTCCGAGCTCAGACAGGATCCGCCAGGAGCCGACGATCTGGCCGTCCGCCATCGGCGCGGGATCGGTACCGACGTCCAGGCTTGCCAGCGACCGGTCGAGGACGCCGTCCTCGCTTTCGTCGGCCGCGAGCATCGCCTCCACTTCCAGTCGCAGCGATTCGTTCCCGCCGCAGGCCGCGGCGACGAAAGTGGCACGCTCTTGCGGCGGTTGCAGTAGCGCCTCATGAAAAAGGTCTTCGACCTGTTCCCAGCGGTGCCCTGTGCCCTTTTCCGTCATCCCTGCCAGTCCGCGCAAATCCCGGGACTATTGTCGGCCGGTCATTCCCGAGCGGCAAGGGCTTTGCGCCGATCTGCCGTCGAATTCGGCTATACGATGGCCCCTCGCCGTTGCGGATTCCGTTTTCACCTGTATGAGCGACCTGTATGAGCGGAAATTTTCCCTGATGCCCGCTTCGCGTCGCCGATGAGGTCGATTATGAAAAAGATCAGAAAACTTGCAGCCTGCTTTGCCTTGTCGCTGGCGCTGCTGGCACCGCCGGCGACCGCCGTCGCCGACGACATAAAGACCATCCTGCAATTCCTTGAAAAGGCGCAGTTGATCGACCCGAAAATCGTCGATGCGAGCGAACTCATTGCCTGCTTTGCGAAGCATTCGCCAGAGCAATGCGTGAATTTTCAGCAAATCGGCGACGACCTGAAATCCGATGCCACGTCGGCTGCGGAGAAAAAGGCAGCGGAATTCGTTCCGGACGACCCGATGGTAAAGACCGCCGTCGATATCGTGCGTGCGGTGCTGAAGGAAGACTGGCTGCGCGTGCTGGAACTCACCGGCGTCAAGTTGCTGGGACAGGTCGCCTGCACCGGTGCGCTTGCGGTCTCCGGGCCGCTGCAACCCTTTATCTGCGGCGAGTTCGCAACGCGAATTCTGGATAACGTGGAACCGGTCGTGCACGAGGTTCTGGTGATCGTCCGCGACTTCCCGAACGTGAACGTCTGGAAACTCGTGACCACAGTCGGCTTCAACCTGGCCTGCGAAATCGTAAAAAACGAGGGTGTGCCGCTGGCTGACGAAGCCTGCGGGCTGCTTGGCGAAGCGATCAAGGCCATCAAGGACCTCGCCGATGCAGTCGGCAGCGTGATGGCGGCAGCGGCCGGACTGGCCAACGACGCGACGATCGCCATCATGGGCGGTGGGGGTGCGGAGAGCATCTCGGCCGAGGAGCTGTACAACGCCGCGTACCGATCGCTGATGTACAAGCGCGCGCTGCAGCGGCTCACTCAAAACCGGCAGGACCTGGGGTTCGACGATAAGGAAATGAAAGAGTGCCTGGAAACGATTACCGTCCATTGCCAAACTTTCGAGCTGAGATTGCGCGCCGAATCCGAGGCGCTGGTGAAGCTCGTACAGACCATGCCCGGAACCTACGCGACCGGTTTCCTTGCCGATGCGGTCAGGCAGCGAGCCGTCGATCGGTACGGCCAGGGCGCTACCTTGCTGCAATACGTCAACAAACTTCCCATCACGGACTGGGCGGCACTTGTAAGCGATGCCTCGGGTGTGTCGCTGATGGCTGCCCATACAGGAATAAACGCAGGCGACCAGGAATTTTTCAAAGGCCTGTGGCGGGAGTGCGGATTCTGGGTAAATGAACGACTGACCGGCAGCCGCAATTATGGCGTGCCCGAGGTCGCCGATATTGCACCGAAGTCACTGACGAACTGGATCTGTTTCAAAGGTGCTGCCCAGCAATTCTTCCAGGCCCAGGTCGAAGAAGAAAAACGGCTGACGAAAATCAAAGAGGGTCTGAATTCGCTCGGCTGCCCGTCGGTCCCCGGCACGTCGTTCTCGTTCAACTGCCAGAGTCACATCTCATTCAGCATCTGCGTCAACCAGTCCTACAAGGACTACGGCAAGAACCGTTACTGCAAAGCAGATCGCGACAAGACGGCTCAGTCGCTTGGTGCGTCACTGGTCGACGTACTTGGTGACACGCGCTGCCGTTACGTGCCGCTGTCGAAAGGTACGTTCGGCGACTTCGATCCGCGTGTGCAATGTTCCCGTCCGTGGAAAGAGCAAACCTGCAACGCACTGCTCGATACGTTCAGGGCGAAGTTCGAAGTACCCTCCAGCCGGATCCAGATGCGTTGCGCTTACAACCCGGACAAGGAATTCCTGGAGCAGGAGGCTCGCGCGAAGCAGATCCTTGCAGTGCTCAACGGCGGACCGACAGCAGAGTTGTCGCCCGACACGGGTCATCGATCGTTACCGCCCGCATTCGATTCGAAGTTTTGCAAAACACTTTGGGATCCGCTCGCGATCAATTGCCCGCATCAAACGAAAATGCCGACACTGACCGGCGACCTCGCGATGCCAGCCATCGAGAGCTGTCCGCCGGATCCAAACAAGAACGGTGCGAATAACGTCTGTTATCAGACGGTTTTCACCGCGGCCGATTCCAACAAGGAGATCTACGAAAACCAGACCCTGTCTCCGGTAAATCCGCCGCCACAAAACCTGCCACCCCCGGCAGCGGGTCCGGCGCGGACGGCAAGCCCGGGCGGCCAGCCGGTTCCTTCGCCGGTGGCAAATGCCGGCCAGGCAAGCGCATTGCCCGGTTCGGTGGCCCAGTCCGTCCCGTCGATGACGACGATGTCGGGACCGGTTCCGGGCCAACCGGATCCGAACACCGCACCCGCACGAACTGCCGCGCCGGCGATTCGCGCCTTGAATTCGCAACAGGGCGCAGCGGAAGCGCCGCCCAACCCATGCCGCATGGCAGTCAGCTATTACGTGCCGCAACAACCCGTCGTATCGGTCAGCTCAACACGACTTCTGGTCAACGATCAATTTCAGATTCAGTGCTCGTTCAAAAAAGTCACGCGAGACGTCGACTGGCCGCAGTGCGACGCCGCCGCCCGAACCGCGATGCAGATTCTGCAACGATCGGAGGAATCCGGTAGTCGGTATTCCGGCATTGTCGCAATAGACGGCAATACCGTCGGCGTGACTAGCTCGCCCGAGGATGGCAATGACTTTGCGGGCACTAAGACATGGAAGTTTGAGGACCCTGGCGCACACGAAGTGTCTTGTCAGATCGATAACGCCTTTCGCTATGCGGCAGAGGGTTCGCCGACTTACCTCAACTCCGCCGTGACGTTCGACGTAAGTGCACGTTCGGACGGACTCACCTATCGGGCCTACAAACCCGAGGCCGCATCGACGCTGCCGGTAAGAGCGCTACCATCGGAAGCCGTGCCGACCGCGCGTGATGGGCGATTTCGAGTAAATGGAGCCGACGCGCCCGCGCGAGGCAATAATAGCCTGGTCAATCCGTCATTGAATCCACAACCGGAAGTGCCGTCGTCGAAACGGGCAGGCACCGATGACATGGTGAACCCGTCACTGAATCCGCAGCCGGAAGTTCCGTCCAGGAAACTGGAACGCGAAGGGGCGACCGCGTCACCCCGGCCTGTTCCGTCACCGGATCCTCCGTCACCCGATCTGGGGAGCAACGCGCCGGAGAATTTCACGGGTGCCGCCGGGCAGGTTTCGAACTCTGCATTCGACCCACAGAAAGAGTTTGCTTCGGTGCGCACGGTTCAGGGTGCCGTCGCGATGAGCAACGACCTGAACGATCTCGGCATTGCGCCGCTGGTCGTCGAGGCGGAGTCGCTGATCGCCACGGCGGCCGTATCCGCGGGACAAATGATTCGCCAGGACATGTCCGGCTTCGGCGCCGCTTGGGGCGGCAATGCGCAGCTCTTCTGGCGGCCTCCGGCTCCTGTGGGAAGCAAGCCGCATATGCTGACCGAATTCATCGTGTCCAATGCTGGCACTTACGACCTCGTACTCTTTTATACGACGGCGCCGGACTTCGGCCGCTTCACCGTGTACATCGACGGCAGCCACCCGAGCCAGCAGGACGGATACAACCCGCAAGTCGCGCTTCGCCAGGTATTGCTAGGGCGTTACCCGCTGGCTGCCGGCCGGCACGAGCTTGCGTTCGAAGTGACCGGCAAGAACGAGCAGTCGACAGACTACATCGTCGGCGTCGATCGCCTGCAGCTCACAGCTGTCCCATGAGCGCGGAACTGCACAATGGAGAAAAAGATCATGAACAAAACCGAATTAGCCCAGCGTCCGTGTGGTCAATGGGTTGCTGTCGCATTCCTTACACTGCTCCTCGCCTCCTGCGGTGCCGACAGCGACGGAGCAGCGGAACCGAGCGGCGAACTGCATGCCTGCGACATTGCGCCGGCTAGCGAGGTATCGCGAATTTTCGGCATTCCCGTGTCCGACGCAACGCCTTCCATGGAGTCTGCCAGTGGCAAGAATGCGTTCTCGCAGTGCTCTTATAAGTTCGACGGCGGCGGCATGGGGCTGTCGGTGCAGATCAGCCGTTCGGGCGCGAAGCAGGAGCACTCCCGCCAGGCGGATGCAGACGCTTCGCGCAAGAAAAAAGATTCGCTCGGCATCGGAGAAGACGTGGCCAATGCCATCGAAGCGGGCACGGACATCCGGGGGCTGGGCGATATCGCTTACGATTTCGATGATAACGGCAACTACCAGCAACTGGTCGTCTACTGGAACGACTACTACCAACTCGCGATCATCAGTTTCGGCGGTAGCGACGCCGGTAATATGGCCGCGGCGCGACAGGCGCTGGCTCGATACATCGTGGATACTCTGTGATGAATAACAAGTCGATTGCACAAGACATCGCTGCTTGTTCAATACTTGGTCTTGCCGCGCTCGCCGGCTGCAGTGACGGCAGTACAACACCGTCGCCGGATCGCGAGCCAAGCCAGGCGGAGCTCGAAGCCGTGTGGCAGGAAGCAGAACCCATTATCGACGAGGAACTCGCCAAAGAAGCCGCGCGAAGTGCGGTGCGCTATCCCTGCACACTGTTCGACAAGGAAGCCGCCGCCGCGCTTCTGGGCGCGACGGTGGAGGCGCCGGAATATGCGCATGAGTTCAAGAACGTGCAGAACGCCGATACCGGAGAATCGTCATCCTGGCAGGCCGAGGCTTGCAGCTGGAACAACTGGGGCGACGGCGGCAGCATGAACGTATGGGTCAGCCGCCGCGATCAGTTTCCAGGTGGCACAGTGCAGTGCCATGGCATCTACGAAGAAGAGGTAACGGAAGCGTTGTTCGGTGGAACGGCAAAGTGGGAGTTCCTGGAGTCATTCGGCTGGGCAAAACTGCTGGTTTGCCGCGACGACGCGCTGTTCTTCGTCGAGGTGCAGGGCGGCCCGACGGACGAAGCCACTGCCAAGCGTATCGCTGCCCAGGTCGCCGACCGAATAAGCGCGACCCTCTGGTAAAAATCCGTTCGACCCCATTTTTCCGACCGGCAGGGCGTTGGTTTCGATCGGCTTGCGCTGTTAATGTCAGTGTTCTTTGCACTGCTGTCCTATGAAATGACGGCGGTGCGATCGCCCGGGGGCATGTGTAATGAGCGGAACCGACGGACGTGATTGAATTCCAGACGGCGCACCACGTGCTCGTCGAACGGGCGGAACAGACACCGGATCGCGAATTTCTCATCCAGCCGGTCAACGGCGAGCTGCGCAGCTACACCTGGCAACAATCGGCTGACCTTGCCCGGCGCATGGCCAGCGCCCTGATGGGCCTGGGCCTGAAGCCCGGCGACAAGGTCGCGATCCTGGCAAAGAACAGCGCCGAATGGATCCTCGCGGATGCCGCAATTGCGATGGCCGGCATGATTTCCGTGCCGATTTATCCGACCGCCGGGGCCGACACCATCGGCTACATCATCGGCCACAGCGAAGCGAGCGCCGTGTTTGTCGGCAAGCTCGACGAGCCCGGGGTGGTGTCGGCGGCGGTGCCGGATTCGCTGCCGACGATCGCGTTTCCCTACCCGATCGAAGGATGCCAGCACCAGTGGCAGACACTCGTTGACGACTACGCTGCACTGCAGGATTTACACGACCCGCAACCCGGCGACGTCATGACCATCCTGTACACCTCCGGCAGTACCGGTCGCCCAAAGGGCGTTGTCATGAGCTACGGTGCGTACTGTTATGCCAGCAAGGCCGCCGCTGCGAGTATCAATATTGAGCCCGGGGACCGCCTGTTTTCGTATTTACCGCTCGCGCACGTAACGGAGCGTACCTGCACCGCAGGCCCGGCAATCTACGGCGGCACCACCTGCGCTTTCACGGAATCGCTGAAGACTTTCAATGCGGATCTGCGCCGTGCGAGGCCGACGGTTTTCATCTCCGTGCCACGCCTGTGGGTCAAGTTCCAATCCGGTGTGCTGGCACAGATGCCGGGCGAGCGATTGAAATTACTGCTGGCCGTCCCGGTGCTGGGCAAACGCGTTGCGAAAAAAATTCGCGAGCAACTGGGTTTCGGCGCCTGCCGCGTTTACGGTTCCGGCAGCGCGCCCATTTCGGAATCGACACTGAGGTGGTTCGACAAACTCGGCGTGGGCATCAGCGAGGGCTGGGGCATGAGTGAAACCAGCGGGCTGTCCTGTACCAACACGCCGTTTAAGCGTCAGCGCATTGGCAGCATCGGTGCGCCATTGGAGGGAACGGAAATGCGGCTGTCGGACGAAGGCGAAATTCTTCTTCGCAGCCCGGGACTGTTCAGTGGCTACTACAAGCAAGCGGACCTGACCCGTGAAGTGTTGACCGACGACGGTTTTTTTCACACGGGCGACAAGGCAGAGTGGGATGCGAACATTCAGGCCTACCGGATCACCGGTCGCGTTAAGGACATTTTCAAGTCCGCCAAAGGCAAATACGTCGTACCTGTGCCGATCGAATCAAAGCTGTCCGCCAATCCCCTGCTGGAACAGGTCTGTGTAATGGGCGCGGGCCAGCCCGCGCCGGTTGCGGTCGTCGTGCTGAGCGATGCTGCGCGGCGTTTGCCGAGGGAAAACGTCGAGGCCAGCGTCAAGGCCACCTTGCAGGAGGTGAACAGACAGCTGGAATCGCATGAACGACTCGGGCGCGCGATTATCGTCAAAGAAGAATGGACCAGCGAAAACGGGCTGCTCACGCCGACACTCAAAGTGAAGCGCGAAGTGCTGGAGAAGCATTACCGGCCGCTGCTCGATGCGTCGTATTCGGCATTGGTAGTTTGGGAGGAATAATTATGAACCTGCACCGCCGCCACTTTCTTATACTTACCGGGATTGCCGTTGCTGCAGCAGCCCTGCCGCTTGAGACACACGCCGCAGAAAAATTGAAGATCGGCATCATCGGCTCGGGCAATGTCGGCAGCGCACTGGGCGGCAGCTGGCTCAGGGCCGGGCACGAAGTCATGTTCTCCTCGCGCAACATCGAACACGACCGGTCGCTTGCGGCAAAGCTAGGCGCCGGTGCGCACGCCGGCACGCCGCAGGAAGCGGCTGCGTTCGGAGAAGTGCTCTTGTTCGCAGTGCCGTATCGCGCGTTGCCGGAACTTGGCAAGAACCTGGCGAATGAGATCAAAGGCAAGTTGATAATCGACGCCTGCAATCCTTTCCCGTCGCGCGATGGCGAGATCGCCGACTGGGCGCGTGAGAAGGGTGCAGGGCTTGCATCGGCAGAATTGCTTGCCGGTGCTCACGTCGTGCGTGCCTTCAATGCCGTCGGGGCAGCGCGTATGGGTGCGGCTTACAAGGAGCCCGGTCGCGTCGGCATGCCGATCGCGGGTGACGACGCCGAAGCGCTCAAGGTCGCATCCGACCTGATCCGCGACGTCGGTTTTGAACCCGTCATCGTCGGCGGGAAAGAAATGGGGCAATACCTGATGCCGGGAACGGCGCTTGCCGGAGAGCGCAGCGCGGACGAGGTCCGGCGGATCGCGGTGGGACTCCGGTAGCACCCCGCATAGTGAGCGAGGTCCGTTAAACGGGGTGCAAGCGGATTTCGACGGACTAATCGACTTCCATCAGAAACGTCGTTTTCTCGAGGTCGACGCCGTCCGCGGCCGCCGCCGCGGCGGCTTCCTCCGTTGTCATGAACGCGTTGAAGGCGTCCATGTCGCTGACGCTCATGACCACGCCCGTCAGGTTCGGTTTGTCGGCGTTCTGGAATGTGTGCGCGTGCGCGACACCGTGGGCTTTGAACAAATCGTGGCGGCTGTTTTCGCCACGCCAGGCGGCAATCCAGCTGTCGAAATCCTTGACCTCGTGGACCGCCATGACATGCGCGTTATCGCCACCGCCACCAGCGACGGGCAGGTCACTGTTCCAGATATCGTTCGTCATCAGCCAGGCACCATCGGCGCCGCGCTGCCAGACCTCGATGTACTTGCCCCTGTCCGAAACTTCACCGCCAGCCGTCATCTTGTACGTGCCGACGTTGTAGGCCATGTCGCCGGATGATTTCGACTCAACGACCGTGAGCTCGACTCTCGCTCCGGATTCGATCATTCCACTAAAGGTCGCAGCGACCGCCTCTCGCCCGATCGTGGCTTCGGCATTCGGTGGCATGAGCCGCGCGTCCTCGGCGTAGAGCGCAACCAAGGCGCCGGCGTCACCGGCGTCCATCGCCGCCTGCCATTGGCCATCGCGCGAGCTGAACGGCTTGCCGGAGTCGGTGGTCTGGCCACAGGCCGCGACGAAGAGCGCTAAGGTCAAAATGCAAAAGAGTTTATTCATTGTTGTGTCCTCCCTAAAAGAATCATAGCAGGGAACAGGCGATGACAAGGCGCAAAACGCAGCAAAGCAGGTGCAATAGCGCGGAACTGCAGCATTTAGATTTTGCAGCGATAAGGAATTTCCAGCGGCTCACGCGGTTCGATGCCCTGTGCTTTCAACAGCGCCATCAAATTCGGAAACGGCCTGGCATCGAAGTATGCATACGACAGGAAATCACCCAGCGGCTTGAGATCGTCGCGCTTATCGAATTCTTTCAGGATTTCGAATGCTTCCTGGTCTCTACTCATGATGCGGTGAATGATCCACATAATTGATGTCTGATCGGGGTAATCCGTTTTGAGTTGCTCGAAGATCCGCGTGGCATCGGCAATTCGATTCTCGGCACAAGCCTGTCGCAGTGACACCGTGGAGCGACTGACCTCTGGCAAATCGCTGGCTTGAATCAATCGCGAAAGCTGGCTGGCACCGTCGATGTCGCCAGCCCATAACAAGGCCCGGTGTGCCTGGTACATCACGAACGCGCTGTCACCGACGCGTTCCAGTGCCGTCTTGACGAAGTCGCGAATGGCTTGCTGGTCATTACTGATCAACAGGAAAGTCATGGACGCCTGCACCACAACCACGTCGTAGCCGTCGCGTTGCTGGAACTCCTTGATCGCGGCCAGGAGCTCGTCGTCGCGGCTGTGGTCGACCAGCAGTTCGAGCTGCCGGTTTTGCGCATCCTGATCGTTCGGCCGTTGCTCGAGGTACTCGGTGTTGAGGCGCAGCGCCTGTGCAAGCTGCATGTTCTGCATGGCCCGCAGGACACGAAATCGAATCACGGTAACCGGATCCCGCTCGGTTGCGATGGCTTTCTCTATCGCGTCGTCAAAGCGCTTTTGCATTTCCTCGCGCGGCATTTCGACGATGCCGGCGACGATATTGGTTTCAGACAATTGTATGCGCCAGAAATCGGCCAGCTTCCAGTACGCGAGCGAGAATTCCGGGTCGAGTGCAATCGCCTGCTCAAAACTGTCGCGGGCGCCGAGGAAGGTGTAAGTGTCTCCCGTCGACAGCGTGCTCGCGCCGTAGGCGAGCCCCTTAAGGTACGCATTGTATGCCGCCACCGAATTGGTGCCCGAGGACACCATTTTTGCCAACGCCTCCGGGTCCATCGCGGTCTCCAGCGCCGTCGCGATATTGATGGCGATCTCTTCCTGGATGGCGATGACGTCTTCCGGGTTCCGGTCGTAGGTCTGCGACCACAGGTGGAAACCGTCGCTCGCGCGAATCAACTGCGCGGTGACGCGTAGCTGGTTACCGCCGCGACGCACCGAACCTTCGAGGATATGAGCGACGCCCAAAGCTTTTGCAATGGTCGGCACATCTTCGGTCGAGCCCTTGAACTTGAATGACGAAGTGCGCGCCGCAACCAGCAGGTCGGGCGTCCGCGCGAGTGCGTTCAGGAGCTCCTCGGTCAGGCCATCGGAAAACCATTCCTGCTCCTGGTCCGACGACATGTTGACGAAGGGCAATACGGCGATCGAGCGGGCCGTGGGCTCATCGCTTGAAACCTCTCCGCTATCCGGAGCATCCGCCTGTTCGGCGACAGCCGCTGTCTCGACCGTCGACTGCCGCTCCCAAACAAAATAGCCGAGTGCCACAACGAGTGCCGCGATGATCAGGAAATCCAGTTTGCGGGCAGTCGAGTGCGTAATGGATTGCGATCGATCGACGTCTTTTTCCCGCTTGACGCCCTCGGGCGTCATCTCGAATGCCCAGGCGAAGAACAGGGCGAGCGGAAGCCCGAGCAGCAAGATAACGACAACGGTTTTCAGCACCCAGTCCGGGGCACCGAAATTCTCAAACGCGAATTCAGCGATTTGGGCGAGGACCCAGCCGATGACAATATACGCAACGCCCACGCGCACCACGTTTCGTCGTTTTAGCTCTGCGATTAAAGACATTTGTTTTTTTGGGTCCGGTAGAGAAGCGCGCAGTATAGCGTGAAGGATGCTCGAAACCTCAATGGATCCGGCGACTTACCGGTCATGAAAAGCTGCCGCCGCTGGTAATGGCAAAGCTTGTCTATTGCAAATCCGCTTACCGGTGGTTCGAAGGACTGGCCGATCTGAGACCCGTGCACGGGATTGAAACCACTGCCACCCTTACGATTGCCTCATGCCATTCCAATTCACGAAAACTGTGCTGACTCTGGCAGGGGTCCTTGGCCTGTCCGCCTGCGGCGGCGGCTCCAACGCATCGACCCCGCCGACTGTCGTTCCGCCCCCTCCGGCGCCGATCACTTTCCATTGCAACAAGGACGCGACCTGTCCCGAAGTATCTATCATTGGCGATCCGCACTCTGAAGTTAACGGCATGCCGGACCCTTTCCGCGGCTATGGTGATCCCAGCCTCGAGTACGACTCCGCAACGGGAACCCTGTGGCTGGCGTACAGCTGGCTCAACACGGAGGTCAGCAACGCGGGTCCGCCGGTCGTTTTCGATCTTGGCGTGAGAACCCGGCTTGCCCGCAGTGACGACAATGGCGCGTCCTTTACGTTCGTACGCACCGTCAATGACATGCAGATGGAGGCACACCCCGATACCGGTGTGATGGGGTGGAGCATACATGAGGTGTCGACGCTGGTGAAGGAGCCGTCAGGTTCGTGGCAGATCTTGTGGTTGAAATATTTCAACCCGTTCGGAACGACTGCGGGTGTCGACGAACGCCAGGAGTTTCTTTACTGGCGCACAACAGCAGCAGCACCGGACATGCTCGGCGACAACAGTGTCGTCTGGGGAAAATTTGCCGCGACGTCTCCATCCTGGGGCGCGCCGATCGATTTCAATGCAATCCCGCAACTCGCGGATTGCATTTTGCAGACCGAGCCGGGCCTGTTCGCATTCAATGGCGAAACCTACCTGGCGACGTCTTGCCTGGTTGTCGATGCGGCGGGTCGGCGAACGGATCTGGAGCGCATCGAGTTGCTGCGACAAACCGTGAACGGTTACGACTATGTCGGCACCGTTCTTGATGGCCAGGACGCGGCTGATCTCGGCGTCGATACCATTGAACAGGCAGACATCTCTGTCGCGCGTGATGGCAGCATCATCCTGGTGGTAACGCCGATTATTCCGGGAGCGGATCCCGGTCACCAGGGTTGCGTGGTGTTCTCGTTCGACGATTTCGCAACGGCTTCGATCGCACGTGACGTGAATGGCGTGGCGATTCCTCGTGCCATCATCACGGCCGACGGCAATAGCCTGGGCCCGGGCCTTTGCACCTATGACGCGAACAGCGACACCGGCGTATTGCTGGTGATCACCACCGTCACCGGCAGCGGTGCGACGACCGATATCGAATTCTCCCTGCACGCAACCGGGGTTCATCCCTGACAAAAGTACGTCCAGCGCCACGACGCCCTGATTCGCTTCATCCCCAAAAAGCACTTGTAGGAGCCTGCATCGCAGGCGACGGCGGCCGCAAAAATGGCACGCAATTCCACACCGTGTCGCCCGTGGTACGGGCTCCTACAGCCCGCGAACGACACCGCAGCACTCTTGTAGGAGCCTGCATTGCAGGCGACCGACGTGAAGACCAGGCTTGACAGCACCTGTAGGAGCCTGCATTGCAGGCGACCTGCCGAAATGCCAGGTCGGAACCAGTGACCCCGACGCAATTGCATAGCCAGGGTCACTGTCCCTTATCTCCTAAGCTTCGAAGCGCACGCCTTCCACCGTCGCGCAGATGTTCACGGCGTTGCCGCTGATGTCCGTCGACACGAGACGGTTCACGCCGGTGTAGCCGTCGCTTTTCTTGTTCAGCTTTATGTCCGATTCGACAACCATGGTACGCCACAGCAGGCCGTTCGAGTCGAACTCCATGAAGGTGTAACGCGCCCTGTAGCTTCTCTTGCCGGTCTGTTTCCAGGCGCCGAAGCCGGTGCTGCGTACCGACACCGGCGAACGTGAGGCGTATTCGTTCAACGTGCCCCCGTCGTGGTAGGTGATCAGTCCCGGGAACGGGTTGGGGCCGAAGGGTATCGGCTCTGCGGTCGTGCAGTCCGGCGCATCGAATCGCACCGTCATGACGAACTGCCAGTTACCGACCAGCGACGGCTGGTAGTGCCACGCGTTAACGCCCACGTCTCCGGCCACTGCGGTTCCGAGGCTTAGCAAGGCGCCGATAGCGGCGCCGAGAAATATTTTTCTTAAGCTTTTCATGTGCGTCTCCTGCTGATTCCGATTGGGTGCCGCAACAAACTGCGGAGCCTGAATCCTCACGCGGGGGGCAGATGGCGAACATGGAGGCGTTCTGCAGATGCGCTGTAGGTTTCCTGCAGGTCTCGGCACCGCGCTTATTCGGGCCGCTAGTTCGGGGACAGTGACCCTGATTCAACGTTTATTCAGGGTCACTGTCCCCGAATTCGGTAACGGCCGCACTTAAGTAAAATTAAGCTTGATATTAGTATTATTATCAATATAATTGAAATCGACTTTAATTTTACGTATACAGGGATCCCGTGTCGGCACCATGGTTTAAACAGCTCTCGGAGGAAGACGCATCGTTCATCAAGCGCTTCGTGCTGGCCTCCGGCTCACTCAAAGACCTCGCCAAGGCTTACGGGATCAGCTACCCGACGGTACGGCTGCGGCTCGATCGCCTGATCGAAAAAATCAAAGTGCTGGACAGCCAGGAGATCGTCTCGGAATTCGAGCGCACGCTGCGAGCTCGCTATGCCGAAGGCAAGATCGACATGGATACGTTGAAGGCGTTGCTCGCCGCGCATCAAAAGGAATTGGACATTCAACCCGACTCAGGAAGGAGAGGGCCACCATGAAAATCTTGAGCGTTGCATTATCTTTACTCTTACTTTCAATTTCGCTGCAGGCCGAAGAACGGCTTGGCACCGTGACATTTGCAGAGGAACCCCTGACCGCTACTGCGGTGCCAGGAGAACAACGGCAACTGTTGCTCGAGTTACCCGACCCCGGCGTCACCTTGCCCGTCTATGCGCTGAAAGGAATGGTTCGCTATGACGGCGTGCAGGGCGACGGCTTCCTGCAACTGGACAGTCATTTCGGTGACGCGGGCACCTTCTTCACGAAGACCCTCGCAGCGGCCGGCCCGCTCGGCAAGCTGTCCGGCAGCTCGGACTGGCGGCCGTTCGTGTTGCCCTTTTACGCGAACAGCGGGGATCCGGCCGACGGCACGGCGCCGTTGCCCGACAAGCTTACGTTGTCGCTCGTTCTTCCCGGTGCCGGCACAGTGTCGATTCGCGACGTCGGCCTGTATCAATACGCCAGCGGTGAAGATCCGATGCAGGCGGCCGGGCAATGGTTTGGCGATCGCAGTGCCGGGCTGCTCGGCGGTATCGGCGGTGCACTGATCGGACTATGGGGCGCGCTGATCGGCGTGCTGTCCTCGCGCGGCAAGGCACGGCTTTTCGTGGTCGCTTCGGTGAACGTTCTGGTGGTCATCGGTGTCGCGAGCCTCGTCGGCGGCGTCGTGGCGATCGCGACTGCTCAGCCGTATGCGGTTTACTTTCCGTTGCTGCTGGTCGGCATCATCCTGGTCGCGGTGTTCGGCAAAATGCGCGGCAAGCTGTCGGCACAGTACGAGCAACTCGAGCTCAAGAAAATGCAATCGATGGATGCTTGAAGGAATATGCTCATTTCGCCGCGAATGCAGGAGCCTGCATTGCAGGCGACCGACGTGACAACCAGGCCTAAAAGCATGTGTAGGAGCCTGCATTGCAGGCGACATCACAAGACGCAGACCAGACGTGTACTCTGCAAGAATCAGGGTCACTGTCCCCGATCCATAAGCGACCGCCAGCGTCGGCTACCCCCCTTGCCTCCGTTCTCAATATCGCTACAATCGCAGCGATATTGAGAACACTCGAAGCGCCTATGCCCAAGCAGCCCATCGAATTCATGTTCAGCCCTTACCGGCGACAATTGCTGTCCACGCTTTTTATGCGTCCGGATGAACAATTTCATGTACGCGAACTGGAGAGAATGACGGGCATCTCTGCCGGCTCACTTCATCGCGAACTGAAAGCCATGGCCGAATCCGGTTTGCTGCTGCGCGAGCAAATCGGCAACCAGGTTTTCTACAAAGCCGACACGCACTGCGCGATATACGAAGAGCTCGCTTCGATCTTTCGCAAAACCATTGGAATTGCCTGCTTATTGCAGACCGCATTGTCGGGCCTGGCTGGCAAAATCCAGGTGGCCTTCGTGTTCGGCTCGATGGCCAGTGGCAAGGCGATAGTTGGCAGCGACCTGGACGTGTGCGTGATCGGAGACGTAACGCTGCTCGAAGTGGTAATGGCGTTGTCATCCATGCAGCAAAGCCTGCGGCGGGAAATCAACCCCGTTGTCTTGACGGCCAAAAAATTGTCCAAACAGTCCGCCGCCAGGGACCGCTTTATCAAGAATCTTCTTGGCGAGCCGAAGGTGTTCGCGATCGGCAATGACGGTGAGCTTGCAAAACTTGTCAAAAATCGGGCTGCTGGAAAAGCATGAGACAAGTACGGATCAGGTTCGTCGCATGCTCGAATCCGCCGGGCGCAGCATTCGTGACGCAACACAGGATTCCATCAGTCTGGAAACCCGCCTCGACGCCGCCTATCGCGCGATAACGCAACTCTGCATGGTCGCTTTGTGGGTCAACGGTTATCGGCCATCGAAAAGCAAGCCCGGCCATCACCAGACGATGATTCAGTCACTGGTACATTCCATCGGGCTCGCCCGGAACCGGATGTTGCTGCTGGATACCGTGCGCATCAAGCGTAACGCCATTGACTACACAGGAGCAGACGTCGACAAAGCTTCCGTCAATGAAAGCATCGAGGCGGCCAATCATCTGCTGCGCCACACGACCCGGTGGATTGCCGGAAACAAACCGCAGTTTTCCGTGCGAACGTAAAGTGAAGACTGGTTCGAAAGAACGTGGCAGCACTTGTAGGAGCCTGCATTGCGTACCAGTCCGACAGGCGCATAGAAAAGAGCAAACAGGCAAAGCATGAGCGACGGCGCGGCCACGGCTATGTAGTAGTGCAGCGCAATGCGAAAGGTGCCGCGATAGCCAACCACGTCCATCGGCAGCGAAATGCTTTCCCTGCCGCTCAGCCAGACAAGCGCCGGAATCCAGAGCAGTGCAAACAGAATGACCATCGCCAGGACGTAAACGAGGTTGAAGTGGCGGTTCGCGAAAAGGCCGCCGACACGCCACTGGTCTGTCTTGCCGAGCAACACGAAGATGGCGATCGCAATCAGCAGGATCACCACAGCCACCAGCACCGCCCCCGGCACCGGGCCACCGATCAGCGACACGATGCCGAACGGAGCAGCGAGACAGATCAGCGGCGTTGCCGCGGTGGCGAGCGCCAGGCGCCGCCGGTCCGGGTGTGTTTTCCATTGCCACAGGGCATACAGCGTGAGAACAAATCCCGGCGGCACCAGGTAGAAAAGCAGAATGCCGGTGTGCAAGTTGACAGGCGTTACGACAAAGAACGCGAACGCCGGCAGCATCATTACCAGTTGCGCTATGAAAATGGTGCGAAGAAGGGTCATGGCAGCCGATTGTGTTGCTGCGGCCGGCGCCTGTCCAATCCGCTCCCTGTGCCTGAATTCGTGACCCGGTCACTTACAGGAAAGTCCAGCTTCGCTACAGTGGCGGCATGAGCACCGTAGCGAAACCTGCAAGCACTGACGCCAGCCTGCCCCTGGCCGGGCAGCTGGGTTTGAGTGCATTGAGCCTTATTACCGCGAACTCCCTGCTGCTGGTGCTTTTCTTCGTTTACGACGTGACGCTCTTCCAGCTGGTACTCGTCTACTGGTGCGAGTGTGTCTGGATCGGCATCTTCAGCGCTTTCAAACTGATCACGGCCTCGACGATCGGAGATCCGTACCGCAATCGCTTCGCCGAAGTTTCCGGTGGCACCGGCGTATTCCTGTCCCTGTTCGTCATCGGTTTTTCGAGCACGGCTTTTTTCTCGCTGCTCGGCATGATCCTGATGGGCATCCTCATGGCGAACGAGGCACTCGCTTTAAGCAACCCCGGCGACGCCATGTTTAATCACATCGGTCTCGTTCTCGGCGCATCCTTGCTGCTGATGGCATCACATGCGATCTCCTTCGTCGGCAACTTCCTGCTGCTGGGCGAATTCAAAACCGCCCGGATAGGCACGCTGCTTGCACTGCCTTTCAAACGCTGCCTTGCCTTGCTGGTGACGATTGCTCTAAGCATTGCGTTCGTCGCGATGGTGCCGGCGCTTGCCAGCACCACGGCTTTCGCCGTTGTAGTTATTGTTCTGAAAACGCTGTGGGATGCCTGGCTGCACAAGAGTGAGCGGCGAGGGTATTAGGAAAGCGCGTCAATCGCGCCCAACGAATATGTCCAGCGGCAGTATCGCGGTGACACCGACGTTCGGCACGTCGACCAGTTGCCCGATACGCATATCCACCGCGATGCTCGCAATCATGTACGCCTGGGTCCGGTCGTAACCATACTCCGCCACAATGTAATCAATCATCGCGGCGAGCGCGTTTCGCGCCGCGAGATTGATATCAGCCGACAGATTGCTCAAGCCCGCAATTTTCGGCGAGTCCAGGTAAGCGAGGTCTGCGGGTACGCTTCCTTTCTCTTTCAGCGGGAAACCGGTAACGGCGTAGAAGCGCTCCGACGGTATCCTGAGCACCGATGCCGGGCCTTCGTAGTGGGGGCCGCGGGACAGGTCGGGAGGGTTATCGACAACACGGGTCGTGACGGTCATCCTGCCGCCCATTTCGATGG
Source organism: Gammaproteobacteria bacterium (assembly GCA_029865385.1). Lineage (GTDB taxonomy): Bacteria > Pseudomonadota > Gammaproteobacteria > Steroidobacterales > Woeseiaceae > JAKEGN01. Next base: position 2,874 of record JAOUGX010000032.1, on the reverse strand, counting down.
CCGTGCCCGCCACCTCGCCGTCGCCCTGCGCGTAATGGAAATCGCCGACCGCGAGTCCGCAGCCATCGATGTAACAGGGCAGGTATAAGGTGGTGCCGGTGGTGATGTAGCGGATGTCCATGTTGCCGCCGTGCTCCCGTGGCGGGATGGTCCGCAGGCACTCCGCCCGTTTGGTCCCTTCCACTCCGCACAACGCCGCCGGCTCGGCTTCATCCGGGTCAGGGTTCAATACGGCGCCGCCGGACTCGAGCAGCTGAGTCTCCCGCGCCAGCACCGCGGCGAGCAACTTGTCGTCGGGCAGCGTTGTCACGACGCCGGGAAAACTCGCGTTCGGAATACGCACGCCCGGCAGCGCATCGCTGACGGCATATTTGTCGTTGATGCGCCAGACGATGAAACGCTCGTCGGTGCCGAACTGGTCGCCGGCAAAACCGAATGGCCCGGCTTTGGTCCAGCCGACGTCGGCGGGTTCGAACGCCTCGATGGTCACCGCCAGCACGTCGCCCGCCTCGGCACCGTTGATAAAGACCGGGCCGGTCAGCGCGTGCACAATGCCGATGCCTTCCCGGGGGATAGCTTTGGCGCTGGAGAACTTGTCCGGGTCGAGAGTCAGGTCGAAGGCGTCGCGGCCGACGAATACGATGCGCTCGCCTGGATCGGCGCTGGCAACCATCGGGACGTCCGGATGCAGGCGGTTGATACACGCCGGATCCTCGGCGCAGCCTACGCGGCGGTCGCCGACAACGATCTCGGCGGCAGCGTGCGTAAATACCGTCAGGCTCGACAGCAGTCCAATGGAAAAACAAGCAGCAAGGACCAGGTTCATATGCGCACCCTGTTAGTGTTGTTGTATCGGCACGCGCGCCGAAGCCGGTCACGCGCTGCACTTATACTAACAAATAGGCAGCAAAGGGGTTGCCGATTGTCACGCCGCTCCGGATTCGATGTTCATCAACACAACACCGGTAAAGGCCAGCACCATGCCGATGCCCTGTCCTGTCGTCAAAGATTCCTTGAAATAGAGAATGCCGACACCGAGCACGATGACCGCGTACAGCACGGTCTGCATCATGCCGATGACGCTCAATCGCCATCCGGCGACGAACACATAGGTGAAAAACATGATCTGATAAAGATACAAAACAACCGCGGCAATCATCCATCGGCTGCTTACGGCTTGCGCGAAATCGCCCGCAAGCGATGCCTTCTTCAGGAAAACGTCTGCGATCGCGACGGCCGCCACCGCGAGAATTATCAAGCCGAAGTGCATCACCGTGCTCATACCAATTACCATGCTGGTGCTCCGATTACTGGGCCTGCGCCGCTTGCCTGGTTAGTGCGGGCATAAGGTTGTGCACCGGGTACTTCGTGCCCCGTTTAAAAAAGCAGGTATCCGTGTCCGTCAGCCCGAAAAGCCCTGTGAAATACTGAATGACTTTGTCGACGTCGGTTCCCTCCCGGCAGGTGTAGACATCCGCGCTGAGAAAGCGGCGATGCGGGAAGGTATGGATGCTGATATGGCTTTCTGCAATCAGGACATAACCGCTCCAGCCGCCGGGATCCTTGAAATCATTCGGCTCCGCCCACCGGACCATGGCCGGTGCCAGCGGCCGCATTCCCAGTAACTGGGGCAGTTCGCGCAGGCAATGCTGTACTCGAACACGATCACTCAGCAATTCGAAGTCACCGCCATAGCCATCGATAGTGAGATGCTCCCCAAAAGTACAGATGTCCATTATTTCGTCTCCATCAAAAAAATTGTGGTTTCGTGTAACCGGTGGCAACTCAGAAAGACACGCTTAAACTGAGTACGAACTCCGGCGCGACCGTCGATGCATGAAAGATTTTTTTCGCGTCGTTACTGGTCCGGTGATAAGCCAGTGTCCAATTCAGCGCTTCGAAGCTGCCGGCGATCGATACCGCCGCATGATCGTAGGACTCTGCATAGGAATTCCGCAGATCGTATCGCCCCAGCTCCAGCGCCAGCTCGAGATTCGCCGGCAGTTCGAACATGGTCGATGCGCTGTAATAAAGACTCGACCCGCCGCTGCCGAATACGTCCGGCGAATAGGCGACTGTCACGCTATGCCTGTCGTCGACGGTTACTGCAGCTGTCCACTCACTGAAGTCGTAGCGAATCTCGTCTTGCATACCCGGAAACGCATAGCGGACCCAGCTTGCGGTCGCGGTGACACGATCCGAAAGGCCGAGCGAGTAACCAAAGAAAAGGTCGACCTCGATTTCTGCGCCATCGTCCGGGGCACCGTCCGCAACGTAGTCGACATTCGAAGCCCAGACATAGGCGAAGAAGCCGTTATCGTGCGAAACGTTCAGGCTTCCCTGCAGCGCAGGCGATGACATCGTTTGCGACACGCCGCGAAAAACGTAATCGGATGTCAGTGTAAGTTCCGTGCTGACGTCCAATCCTGCGGCGGATGCGGAGCGCATTCCGATCACGGCAATTGCAAACAGAAGTCCAGCATTGCCAAGCCATGTTCCTGCCTGCGGGCCTGGCGCTTTCGAAAATGCACCAGCCGCCTTGTTATCGAGATTTCCGGGCATTGCAACCCTCCCATGCCGTAGCAGGAGCGCCGCATGCTGCACCGTCCATTACGCGTACGGTGATGCTCTGCTGGTTCCGCTCCGAAAAAGTTCCTGACATAGGTCATAACGGAGCGAACCCGGCAAAGCGGACATGCATCCCGGATTACTTGCCGATCGAAGCGGCAATGCTGGTGTTTCGACTTGGAAAAGGTACCGGATCTATTTTTTCGGTTACCCAGGACGAGGGCCAGACACAGAATGAAGGGACAGTGACATTAATTATTAAGAGTTAGATTCACTGTCCCCGAACCCATTCGCCATTCACTTCAG
>JAOUGX010000193.1 GCA_029865385.1 Gammaproteobacteria bacterium | reverse complement strand
ATATCCATAATCAGCACATCGATTTCCGCTTTGTCTGCCAGCGCTATCGCTTCGCGCCCGTCTCCGGCTTCGGCAACGACGTCGATATCGCCAGTCGAACGCAACAGCGCCTTGATCCCGTCTCGAACAAGCTGATGGTCGTCGACCAACGCGACCCGAATCTTCGGCATTTACGTCACCTAGCGAAGCGGAAAACACGCTGAGATTTGCGTGCCCCGACCGATCTCGGATTCCACTGCAAACTCGCCGCCAAGCTGACTTACACGCTCGCGCATGACAAGCAGGCCAAGGCCTGGCTGTTGTGATCCGGCACTGTTTCTGTTTCGCACATCAAAACCGCAACCCCGATCAGAAATTTCCACGAACAAACCACCGTCCTCATTATACATCCGCACCGTGAGCGCATCGCACCCCGAGTGACTGATCGCATTGGTAACCGCTTCCTGCACAACGCGGAAGCACGCAGTACTGATCTCGGGCGACAGTTTGCCCAGAGAAACATTCGAATCGAAGGTGATGCCAAGCCCACTTCGCTGACGCTGCCTCGCCAGATACCAGCGCACAGCGGCAACGAGCCCCAGGTCGTCGAGCATCGCCGGCCGAAGCTCGACCGACAAATTCTTGACCGTGCTCATCAGTCCGTCGACCTGAGCAATGCAGTCCACCAGCAATTTTTGAAAATTGGAGCCTTTCTCCAGTGCGTGCAGATTGAGATTCAACGCCGTCAGGTACTGACCTATTTCGTCGTGCAACTCATAGGCGAGCTGCGTTCGCTCGTCTTCCTGAACCTGCATCAATTGCTGCGTTAATGCGCGCATTGCTTCCGTCGCCTGTTTCTCTTTGCTTATATCCAGGTTTATCGCTGTGGCGCCTGTAATCAAGCCATCGTCAGAGCGAATCGGTGCAATAGCAACGCGATACCATCTGACAACGCGATCCGGACGAACCAGCCTGAACTCGAATCGGTCCGTAACCTTTCCCTCATTGATGGCATCGGTAAGCGGCCCCTTCCCCAAGCTGATGCGTTCGCCGTTGGTCGAGTACATTTCGAAATCCTGCATGATGTCCCGAAAACCGCGCCACTCAGCAGGAATGCTGTCGACTCCCAACTGCTCCATGCCGGCGGGATTGAGGCTGACGATGTTCATTTCCCGATCAATCACGAGCACGCCCGCCGGCGAATACTCGGTCGCACTGTCGAGTCTATTTCTGAGGTCGCTGACTTCGGCCGTGCGCCGCTCGACGATTACTTCGAGTTCATTGCGAGCGTCGAGCAATGCAGCCTGGCTCGCCAGCAGTTCTTCCGTCAGCTTGATTCGCTTGTCGCGCGAACTCCCAAGCAAGTAGGCGGTGAAGAATGCGATCGAGCTGCCAGTGATTACAGTGAATATGCTTCCGGTCAGCGAGGTCGGACCGAAACCCTGGCGTGCACTGTAGACGACGAACATAGCCGCGATCGAAGCCGCAGCGAGGCCCGTGCGTAACCCGGTCAGGCCGGCAACGAGCGCAACACTACCGAAGATCAGCAGAAACGGTGCGGGCACCATGGTGCCGGTCCGCCGTCCGGTTTCGATTGTTGCAATCACTGCAACAACGATCAAAAGCGCATACAGGTTCAATGACCGACGGTATCTGCTCGCTTTGTTTTGAATCATGCTGCTCATCTGGCTGGCGCTTAGGCGTCCCGGCCGGGCTGCACATCAAGGCCCGACAGCGTCGCTGGTCGCCGCTGGAGATTTGAATCTGACAGATTTGAGCGACTGTAAGAATCAGGAAAACCCCGGTATTCGTCGGCTGGATCCTTTTTCCGCGATTGCGTCACACTTCCCGCTGCATGAAATTTAGGGGATTCCCCCTGGAGAATTCAGCGAATTCCCGATATTCGCCGCAGATGGAAAATTGTCCAATGCTCTGCAATTGGCCGCAGCTGGCCAGATTCTCGTGTTTTTCGAACTTGCGATAGCAGTCAATCGGGATCGGCGCAAGCCATGAACAATTCTAGCTCCATCAAGCGGCGTGACCCGTTTCTTCCGGCATTGGCGGTTGCCGTGACGCTGGCAGGCAGCTATTGGATCCTGGAGTTGCTTCTGGTCAATTACCTGCCCGCTTCACGTCTCGCGCTATCATCGCTGCTCGACATTGATGCCGTCACAGCGAAGCGAATTCTCGTCTCTGCGCTGATCGGGGTAGCGGGGACCGCGGCGGCGATGATTGTTTGCCGCAGGGCGCATCGATTGCCGACATCAAGCAGCGGACATCCTCTCATCCGTCTTGATTCACAGCATGAAGTGCTTCTCGAAGCCACTTTCGACGGCATCCTTCTCGTATCGGAGCAGGGCAAAGTACGAAAAGCCAACGCGACTGCCGGCACGATGTTCGGCGGTGAACCATCACTTTTCGAAGGTCTGGCAGCGAGCACGTTCTTCTCGCTGGACGACGAACCGAT
>JAOUGX010000134.1 GCA_029865385.1 Gammaproteobacteria bacterium | reverse complement strand
TTGTCTGCGGCGAAGATCTGAATCTCGAGCGAGCCCTCTGGAACGGTTTCGAAAATCGCCTGGGCGTCGAAGGGACCGTAATAGCTGCCGACACCGGCGTGGTCGCGACCGACGATAAGATGCGTCGCACCCATGTTCTGCCGAAAGACCGCGTGCAATACCGCTTCGCGCGGCCCCGCGTACAGCATATCGAAGCCGTAGCCATTGACCATTGCCGATCCCTCGGCAAAGTACACGTCGACCATTTTTCGTATGCAGGCATCGCGAACAGAGGCCGGGATATCGCCTTCTTTCAGTTTGCCAAGCAACATGTGTATGACCAGCCCGTCGGCGCCGAGTCTTTCCATCGCCATGCGACAGAGTTCCTCGTGCGCGAGGTGCATCGGATTTCGCGTTTGAAACGCGACCACCTTGCTCCACCCGCGCTCTTCGATCTCCTGCCGAATCTGCACCGCAGTGCGAAATGTCTCGGGAAAATCTTTCTCAAAGTAACTGAGGTTCAGCACCTTGATTTTGCCCGATACGCAGTACTTGCCGAGCTGCGTAAATACCGCAACGCCGGGATGCGCAGTATCGACCGTGCCGTAGACCTGGCGTGTCATCGTCTCGATCTGCTTGTCCGTAACAGGCTCTATCTTGTCCACTTTCATGATCGCAATAACCGGATGACCGGAAACGTTCGGATCGCGAAGTGCAATACGACTTGCGCCTTCAATAGCGGCGATGTCGTTTGTCAGGTTGAGTACGGGCACCGGCCAGAACAGCCCGTCGGCTGTATGCATGGTTTTCGCGACGGCGAGTGCGTCACTGAGATCCATGAAGCCTCTGAGCGGATTGAAATAGCCGCCGCCAAGCATGACGACGTTCGCAGCCGCGGCTGAATTAAGCAACAGCGATGGCAATTTTTCTGCTTCGGCCGACAGCGCGCGATGCTCGGCTGCGTCCGTGACAAGCAACGCCTTCAGCGTATCGGATCCATGTGGTTTGATCATTGGAGTGCTCCTAGCGCGCAGCCGCAACGGGTTGGGGCGCGTCGTTCGCGCGAGTGTAGTGCCGGGCACCGATAATCTCGTGCTTCTTGAGATACTCGATGATGATTTCGACTTCCTGTTGCAGCGTCATCTGATCGGTGCGGAGGTGAATCTCGGGGTTTTCCGGAGCCTCGTACGGATCGTCGATGCCGGTGAAGTTCTTGATCTCTCCAGCGCGAGCCTTCTTGTAAAGGCCTTTGGGGTCGCGCTTCTCAGCGGTCGCCAGCGAGCAGTCGACATGAACTTCGACAAACGGAAGATTGGCCGCGTCGTGCAAACGGCGCACTTCGTTACGGTCTGCCTTGTATGGGCTGATAAAGCTTGAGAGCGAAATTACGCCGGCATCTCCGAACAGCTTGGCGATTTCGCCAATACGCCGGATGTTTTCCGTGCGGTCGGCTTCTGAGAAGCCAAGATTCTTGTTGATACCGAGGCGGACGTTGTCGCCGTCGAGCCGGTATGACATTTTCGACTTGTTGAACAGCGCCGTTTCAAGCGCAACAGCGATTGTGCTCTTGCCGCTGCCTGACAACCCGGTGAACCAGATGGTCGCGCCTTTTTGCCGCAGCAAACGATAGCGGTCGTCCCGGGAAACTTCACCGTCATGCCAGGTTACATTTGTAGCTTTTTGCTCAGCCATTTTCCTACATCCTCTTTTTCGTTATTAATCGGCAGGCGTCCATTGCCTGCATTTGTCGTCAGGTTCGTCGTACTTTTCGTCTTTCTGCAAATCCGTTCAGCAACAAGTCCGTACACTTCTGGATAATGTCGAACATGTTGATGTCCGGGTCTCGAACAATGATGTCGCCCCAGGCGTTGCAAAGTCCGATTACCGCCTGCGCAGCAAAGTGACAATCCACCGACGGGCGCAAGACACCGCTTTCCATTCCTTGTTCGAAAATCCCTTCAAGTTGCTGCCGATATTGACTGCCCAATTGCTTGAGCTTTATTCGCCGACCAGCCGGCAGGTACAGTCGCTCGTCGTTATAGACTTTCAAAGCTTCATTTCTTTCGCGATAACACGAAAGGTGCGACGTAACCGTCGCCGTCAGCTTCGCTTCGAACGCCTGGTCACTTGCCGCAATCTCCTGCATGCGGTGAACGTAGTCCTCGATACCGAACAGGCAAACTTCGCCGAGCGCCTCTTCTTTCGATTTGAAATAGTAGTAAAGGCTGCCCTGCTTGATGCCGAGATGCTCAGCGATGTCTCTCGTGCTCGAACCGTGAAAGCCCTTTTCCGCAAACACCGCCGCCGCAGAGCGTATCGCCTGCCTGCGTTGTTCCTGGTAACGGTGGCTTCCGGATTCCTGTTTCATTCGAGATTATTACCAACTGATTGTGGCGGAATTCTATAGATCTATAGAACATGCAGCAACTCATAATTATTACTGTTTAATAACAATAAGTTATTACTACAGCCGGCCGATTATGTTATTGATTTCAACAGAAACCTGGCGGCTTCTGCGAGTGCTCAGCGAAAGCTCGGGCGACGCGAGCGCATCCAGCAACCGAGGAAAATGGCGAGCAAAGCGAGAATCACCGGTGTATTGCCGAAACGGGCGTAAGGCGTCAGGCCCGCCATGGGCGGCACATCGCGCGTCATCGAAACGAACTCGAATTGCGGGCCGGTCTCGAGGATCCGGCCCCGGTCGTCTATGAATGCGCTGATTCCATTGTTTGTGGCACGAACGACGAATCGTCCGGCCTCCAGCGCACGCATACGCGCAATTTCGAGGTGTTGGTGCGGCGCGATTGTGTCACCAAACCAGGCGTCATTGCTGACATTGATAAGAAGGCTTGCTTCCGGGAACGCATACAGTTGTTCCGCACCGTAAGCGTCCTCATAGCAAATGGCGACCGCGAGTTTTTCGCCGCCAGCCGTTTCGAGCAACGGCTGCACATCGTGCCCGGGCGTCATGTCGGTATTCGGCAGGCTCATCAGTCGCATCCAGTTGCGCACGAAATCCGGCACCGGAAAGTATTCGCCGAACGGCACCAGGTGGCGCTTGCGATACGTCTGCCAGGATTTGCCATTCAGCCCCAGGACACTGTTATAGACGGCATCCCCTGTGAGATCCCGCTCCAGGATACCCAGCAACAGGGTCTGCCCGTTGATCGCGAGTTGCTGCTCGATGTCCGAGAGAAACCATTCGACCTGATCGATCGTCGCAGGCAATGCCACCTCGGGCCAGACGATCAGTTCGTGATCGGTGCCACTCAAAGTCGCATCGCGATAGAGTGCCAGCGTCTTCGGAAACTGCTCCGGCAGCCATTTTTTGTCCTGCGAAATACCGCCTTGCACGATCGTCGTACGGATCGGATCGCCGGCCGCGTGCGTCCAGTCGACATGCTGCAATGCGTAGCCACCCAGCCACGGCAGCGCAGTCAGAAGCACCGGAGCCGCTCGCCACTTCGCTGATACCAGCGGTACGGCGAGCAGCGACACGGCACTCAGCAGCATGAAGGCCGATACGCCATAGACGCCGGTAACCGGGGCAAAACCCGACAGTGGCGAATCGATCTGGCTGTAGCCGACGGTCATCCACGGAAATCCGCTCAAGACCCAGCCCCGAAGCCATTCGACAATTACCCAGACCGCGGGTGTCACGACCACGAAAGGCAACAAGCGTCCGGCGGCCGTGCGACTGATAATCCAGCAGGCCGCCGCATAGTAGAGCCCCATGATCAAGACCAGGCCGAGCATCAGGAAAATGGCGATCCACAGAGGCGCTTCGCCGAATACATGAACCGACACGTAAAACCAGTAGGTCCCGGCAAGAAACAGTCCGCAGCCATAAGCGAAACCGTGCCGGGCGGCGCTGCGAGGCAGGCTGACGAGGCAACTGAACAGCAACGGCGACAACAGAAACGGCGCCAGCCAGAATAATCCCGATGGCGCAAAACTCAGCATCAACAAGGCGCCGGCGAAAGCAAAGGCCAGCGCCGTTATTCCGGGAGAGTTGTTTGAAACAGCCTTGAAGCGGTCGCACGCCGCCGTCAATCGGGCGTTAGCATCCTGATTCATCTGCACGACGGGTGAGACTCATTGTTCCTGGGGAATTGCTTGCTGGACCTGCAAGGTATCGACGCGACGACGATCCGCCTTGGTGACGCGGAATTCGTAGTCACCGAAGCGCACGAGATCGCCTCGACGAGGCAGGCGCCCCAGCTGGGCCATCATAAGCCCGCCAATCGTGTCATAGTCCTCATCGGGCAAGCGCGAACCGAAGTATTCGTTGAAATCCTCGATGCGAGTCAGTGCCCGTACGGAAAAACACGGCCTGCCGTCTCGCTCGGCATCCGGCTGTATGAACTGATCCTCTTCCGGATCGTGCTCATCGTCTATCTCGCCGACGATCTCTTCGAGCACGTCCTCGATTGTCAGCAAACCCGACACACCGCCGTATTCGTCGACCACAATCGCCATGTGATTGTGGCTGTCACGAAATTCTTTGAGGAGCGCATTCAGCCGCTTGGATTCGGGAATCACAACGGCGGGCCTGATGAACCGATCCAGCCGCAACTCGGATTCCGTCGGGTTGCTGAAGAAACGCAGTAAATCTTTCGCCAGCAGGATGCCGACAACCTCGTCGCGATCGTCTCCGATAACAGGAAATCGCGAGTGACCCGACTCGATGATTACTTCGAGCATTTCGTCCAGGTTCTGATCGCGTTCGATTACGACCATCTGCGAGCGCGGCACCATGACGTCGCGCACCTGTAGCTCGGCTACCTCGAGCACGCCCGAGAGCATCTCCTGCTCTTCCGGATCGAAAACGCTTTCGGCTTGCTGCAGTAAATCCTGGATTTCTTCGCGGCTCCAGGGCTCCCCTCGAATAGCGCGCACTACGCGCTTGAATATTCCTGTTGAGCCTGTGCCGCTGGTACTGGGCGGTTTGTCGTTCATTGACCTTTTCTTGCCGGCCACCCGGGGCGGGTGCTGCCAGCGTCTACCTTTTGCCGAATTGTATCAGTTACCGTCACCGATCACGGTAGGGATTGTCGATTCCGCACATCGCTAGAATACGCGCTTCCAGCGATTCCATCTCGGCCGCCTGTTGCTCGTCCTCGTGGTCGTATCCCAGCAGGTGCAGCGTGCCGTGCACCAGCAGGTGATGCCAATGATGTTCTGCCGCTTTCGACTGCTCTCCCGCCTCCTGAATCACCAGCGGCCCGCAGACCACCAGGTCGCCGAGCGGTACGGCGATGCCATGCTGTCGAAGCGTCGCAAAGCCGGTATGGTCCGCTGGAAAAGCCAGTACGTTCGTCGGTTTGTCGGTATGGCGATATCGTCCGTTCAATGCCTTGCTTTCTTCTTCGTCGACGATCCTGACCGCGACCTCGACTGAAACATCGCTGTCCGGGCGTACGAATGCAATCGTGTCACGAATCCACTCAGCAATCAGCGTACTTTCAGGAATCTGCTGGAGGCGCGATACATTCTGTACTTCCACGTCAATAGCGGCACTCATATCGCGCGCATTTCAAACGCCGTTCTTTCTTCCTTTTCCATGTCCGTTTCCGTTTCCGTTCGCTTCATACGCTTCAACGATGCGCTGCACCAGTTCGTGGCGAACGACATCCTGGGGCGTGAAATGCGTGAACGCGATGCCTTTGACGTCCGACAGGATTCCAATGGCGTGTCGCAGGCCGGATAACTGCTCCGACGGAAGGTCGATCTGCGTGATATCGCCGGTAACCACGGAACGTGAACCGAATCCGATTCGGGTCAGGAACATCTTCATCTGGGCAACGCTGGTATTCTGCGCCTCGTCAAGAATGACGAAAGACTCATTCAATGAACGTCCGCGCATGAATGCCAGTGGTGCCACTTCGATCACGTTGCGCTCAATCAGCCGAACGACCTGTTCCGGGCCGAGCATGTCGTACAACGCGTCGTACATCGGCCGCAGGTAGGGATCGACTTTCTGCGACATGTCGCCGGGCAGGAAGCCGAGTCTTTCGCCGGCCTCAACCGCCGGACGCACGAGCACGATCCGGCGTACCAGGTCGTTTTCCAGCGCATCGATTGCGCTGGCGATGGCGAGATAGGTCTTGCCGGTACCGGCAGGCCCGATGCCGAACGCCAGGTCATGTTCCTTTATGCTCTTAAGGTAGGCTCGCTGATTCATGCCGCGTGCACGGATGCGCTTCCGCCGGGTCTGGATTTCGTACGGACTGCCGTCGGTGGTGATCTCGTCCTCGAGTATGGTCGCTTCCGCAAAATGACCGTCGTTCATTGCCGACTCCTGCAAACACATGTGCACACGTTCCGGGTCCAGTCGCTCGGACCGGGTCAGTTGAAATAGATGACGAATGATTTCACTGCCGACATGCGCAGCGCCGGGATTGCCGGTAACGCGGAAACGATTTCCACGGCTGGCGATTTCTACGTTGAGGCGGCGTTCGATCTGTCGCAGGTGCTCATCGAACTGTCCGCAAAGATTGGCGAGGCGGTTGTTGTCGGCGGGTTCGAGGACGATGTCCTCGGATGTTGTTACGGCATTCAATGTCAGTCGTTGGGTCCTTTCAAGGATTAATTCAATAATACAACCGGACTATAACCAACAAATGTGACATGGACCACCAAAAAACAGATCCGGATGGACTCGGGCTGGGCGAATGACACGGGTCCGCGGAACCGGCTGCACAGGGGAGCCCTTTGAGCGAGTTTGGTTTTCCGAGTGAAAAGGGTTCCCCTGTGGTGCCGGTGCGACGTCGGCCAAATTGTTGATAAGGGCGTGTACTGTCTCAGGCGACGGCGCGGGAGTCCTGCAATTGCCCGCGCAACGAATTCGGCTGCACCTCGGTAATGACGACGTCGACGAACTGGCCAATCAGGGAATGGCCGCCGTCGAAATTGACCCAACGCATGTTCTCGGTGCGGCCGGCGACCTGGCCAGCGCGTTTTTTCGATGGCTTTTCGACCAGCACTTTCTGGGTGGTGCCGAGCATGCCGCGACTGATTGCCATGGCCTGCTGGTTGACCCGGGACTGCAGGATCTGCAGCCGGTCTTTCTTGACCTGCATCGGCGTTTCGTCGGCCATGTTGGCAGCCGGTGTGCCGGGGCGCGCACTGTAAATGAAACTGAATGACTGGTCGAAGCCGACATCACCAATGAGTTTCATCAGGGCGGCAAAGTCGTCATCGGTTTCGCCCGGAAATCCGACAATGAAATCCGACGACAGCGAAATATCCGGACGCACTTCTCGCAGCTTGCGAATTTTCTGCTTGTATTCGATAGCCGTGTGGCCGCGTTTCATGCGTGCAAGAATCCGGTCGGAGCCGTGCTGCACCGGCAGGTGCAGGTAGTTTGCGAGCTTCGGCACTTCGGCGTAGGCCTGGATCAGGCTGTCGGTGAATTCGACAGGGTGCGAAGTCGTGAATCGAATGCGGTCTACGCCGTCGATTGCCGCAACGTAATAAATGAGTGTCGCGAGGTCGGCAATCTGGCCATCGTGCATGGGCCCGCGGTAAGCATTGACGTTTTGCCCGAGAAGATTCACTTCCCGCACGCCCTGCTTCGCAAGCGAGACGATTTCGGTTATAACGCCATCCAGCGGCCGGCTGATTTCTTCGCCGCGCGTATAGGGGACAACGCAGAACGAACAATACTTGCTGCAACCCTCCATGACGGAGACGAAGGCGGTCGGGCCGTCGGCGCGAGGCTCGGGGAGGCAATCGAACTTCTCGATCTCGGGAAAAGAAATATCAACGACCGGCCGGTGTTTGGCGCGCGCTTCGTCCAGCATTTCGGGAAGGCGATGCAGAGTCTGCGGGCCGAATACCATGTCGACAAAGGGTGCGCGTTTGCTGATGCCCTCGCCTTCCTGGCTGGCGACGCAGCCGCCGACGCCGATCAGGACGCCCGGTTTCTGTTCCTTGTATTCACGCCAGCGCCCGAGTTCGGAGAACACTTTCTCCTGTGCTTTCTCGCGAATCGAACAGGTGTTGACCAACAGCAGGTCGGCCTCGTCCGGCACCTGGGTCAACTCGAAGCCATGCGATTCGCGAAGCACGTCCGCCATTTTCTGCGAGTCGTACTCGTTCATCT
>JAOUGX010000031.1 GCA_029865385.1 Gammaproteobacteria bacterium | reverse complement strand
GTGAAATCTGTTCGCTATCCAGCAGCTGTCCGGGCCAGAGCTTCGCCGCCCCCGGTGTTTGCTGCGCAAGCAGGTAGCCCTGCAGGCGCCGAATGCCGGATTCCTCGAGACCGTCGAGAGGATAGGCACTGACCCACCCTGGTAGAGAAAGCAGAAGCAGTGAAGCGGTGCGACACAGGTATTTTTTATTGGTCACTGCACTGTTACTCCTGGCGATAGGTCGAGCCTTACTGTCGCGGAGCCGCTGGTAGGATCGGGAAGATCCGGCCGCAAGCGGCGCAACAGCGCATCCGAGTTGCTGCTGGCTTTTTCGACCAGCGGCCGTATCTGGAACAGCGTCAATTCGCCGTCGACGAATCCGAATTCGATGTCCCACGGTCTTGCTGCGCCCGATTCATCGAACACCGGCGCATACTTCTCATTGACCTCGGCAACAAGTTCTCGCAATTGTTGAATCTCGGCTGCCTGCAGCACCGCACCGGATTTTGCCGGTACGAGTTCGACCCCTCCCTGTGCGGCAAGGTTTCGCTGATACGGCGATTTCGCTTCGAACACGAGCTCCACTGCGCCATCCAGTATCACGATGCTTTCCGCTGCCTCGCCTGCCACCGCCCCACCAACTCCCCACGCCGTCGATGCGGAAATTCCGGGGACAGCCTTGTTGAACAGATTGGTTGTTACGAGGACGCCCGACTTCGTGGACGGGACGCTCTTCATCAACAGTACCGATGCATAAATCTGTGCAGGATTGGCAAGTACGCTGGAGCGCCATGCCAGCGCACGCGGGCTGAGGACCGAGGACCAGACGCGAGGTATCGCCGCCAGCTGCCTGTCCGTACCGACGACATTGGCAACGGTTTCGTTCAGTCCGGCGCCGGTGAACTGCGGCAAGTCCTCTACATTGGTATCCGATCGCACGAAAACACCGTAACTGCCGGCTTCGCCGAATTCGGCCGCCATCGTGGCTTCAAGTTCCTGTTCGGTTTCCAGCGAAAGCCGAATCGCCGAAATCGCGCTTCGCACGGCGGCCAACTCGGCAGCGACGTCGTCCGCGCTCAGCGTGCCTGCGTCGCGACCGGCAAACGCCGCCCTGATGCGATCCATCAGGCCCGCCTCGGCCAGGTGTCTTGCATAAATGCCGAAAGGAATCGCGACGGCCGGAGCAACCCTGCCGGGAAAAAGCCGATTCAGTTCGCCAAGATTGGCCGCTTTGGGGCCGATGACCTTGCCTGATAACTCGCGACCGATTTGCGCCAGCGGCAACACACTGTCGGATTCGAGATCCGGTATCGGAACCTCGATGAGCTGGTCGCTTACCGACACTGCGGAAATCGGCTGCATCAGCGCAGCTTCCGTCTGTTCGTCGACCGGCTGCATTATCACGTTGCCGGCGGAGCCGACCACGAGGACCACTTCCTGTCCCGCCAGTTCCTGGAGTAAATCAATCGTGGCGTGATCGACAGCCACATTGGGTATGCCGAAATTCCGTGCCAGCAATTGCACATGCGACAGGGCATTGCCCTCGCCAAGCGTCAGTATGCCGGCGACCGGCGACAGCTCGGCGATCGTTTCGGGCAAGGCCACGATGTCGGCGGGATCCACGTTTGCCTCTTCGATTTCGTCGATCGTTGCGAAAATCCGCAGCCTGCCCCGGGCGATGCCGCTGTTGAGCGCTACTGCGGTACTTACCGGCGTACCCGCGAGTTCGACGACACTGCCCGACAGCCTGTCGACATCCTGCGACAGGATTTTCAGGGTATCTCCCAGCATCCACAATGGCGACCCGCGCAATACGTCGTCAGAAAAACGCGCCGCGCGCGCATCCAGTGCGACGTACTTTGTAAGCGCCTCGGCAAATGTGAAACGAATAGTGCCAAGCGCCCACGCTGGTGCCCGTTTCTGTCGCGCGATCGCGTTCCGGTACTCGTCCAGCGTGACTTCGTCGCCGCCGGCGAATTCCAGAGACGCTTTCAGGGACGACAGCTCGCCCTGCGAAAGAAGGCCAGACCCGTAGGCGCACGCCAGCAGCGACGCATTCAATTCAACGACGCGGGCGCGCGACCAGTTTTCGAGCGCATCCAGTTGCTGGTACGCCAATTGCACCTCGGTTTCCACACCCTGCATCGTGTCAACCAGGTCAAGCCGTCTCGTTCTCGGCATTGCAGCAAAGACTTCTGATCGTGCAACGGAAAGCGCATCGCACAGTGCCGGCACCTGCTTTTCTGCCGGTAGCAGCATCGCGGCGCTCACCGTATCGGCCCAGTTTTTGCCAACCGGCGAGCGACGCAGCGTGTTGAGCATGGTATCGATTCGGTCGCGCCGGCCAACCGGTCCGTACAACAAGTCCAGGTTACTCGCCAGCAAGGTGCCGGTAGCCTGCAAGTCCGGATTTTTTTGACTTTCGAGCCATGAGCGCAGACGCGCGGCGGTACTCGCATTCGGGTTGGTGTGAATCTCGACGCGCCACCTTTCGGCGCCGGGCTCGAGCTCCGCAAGCGCGATTGCATCTCGCCGAACGGTGCGCGCAAGATCGGTATCCTCGCCATGAGGTATCACTCTCGCCAGCTCGCGCACCAGCAGGAAATTGTCGAGCGACCAGTCGGTAATCGTCAGCAGCCGGTGCAGCAATTCCCGGCCGGCATAGTCTTCGTCCTCGACCTGCACCCGGCCGCGGTAAAATTGCGCCCGCCGCAGAACCCAGCCGTTGTCGATGTCTGTCAGGTAACGTTCCAGCGCCAGCTCGCGCAGGCGTTGCTGGCGGATCTCCGAGTCGAAAGCCTCTTCGAATGTCAGTGCGGCAAATACGGTACCGACCGACCAGCCCAGGTCCGCCAGCCGCTGACGCTGCTTCGAATATTCACCGTGTTGCCGGCCGCCACCGAGTTCGCGGCAGGCGAAGGCAACCGGCGGCTGCACGCTGCCGTCATTACAGAACCAGCGGATCTGTGAATACGGCCCGCGCTGACTTTCGATCATTTCCTGTACAATGCGCCTCGCTTCGGCCAGCACCTCGGGCGTCGGCTGGTCCAGCGGCGCGGCGTGGCTCAGGGATGTCGCCAGATATCCAGCAGCCAGCCATACCCCTCGAGAAAACCGGCCTTCTCTCAGATTCCATTTATGACCAAACAGGCTGAACATCAGCACTCCAGTTTTGAACGCTTTTTGTGCATGTTCGCCGATGTGCAACCGCGCGAGGGAATTACGTGCCTCATACTGATTGGCAATATCTTTTTGATTCTGGCCGCGTTCTATCTTGTCAAACCAGTACGCGAGGGCTGGCTTGCGGTAACGGATATCGCGGGATTCACGAAGCTCGAGATTAAAGCTTATTCCGCGTTTGCACAAAGCATCATACTTTTCGGCATCCTGCCGATCTACGCGCGACTCGCGGCAAAGTGGACACGCCGAGACCTTATATTAAGGGTCGGCGGCACTTTTGCCGTGATACTGGTCGCTTTCTGGCTGACCCAGCCGGGCCTGCTGCTCGGCAACATACCGGCGCTCGGAATTTTCTTCTACCTGTTCGTCGGCATCTTCAGCGTGACGCTGGTTGCCCAGTTCTGGGCTTTCAGCACGGACGTCTACGGTTCCGAACGCGGCGCGCGATTGTTCCCGGTGGTCGCGATAGGCGCGGCGCTAGGCTCGACGGTGGGCTCCTGGATAGGTGAAAAACTGGTGCGACACCCATCCGTCGAAGCCTTCGACCTCATATTGTTTGCCTTGATCCCGCTCGGCCTGGCACTGCTCCTTGCCACTATTACAGACAGGCGCGGCACATACGGCGACCCTTCAACCTGGACCAGCGTTCGGTGGGAACAGCCCGCAGCTCCTTCCGACAAGGGCCCGTTCCGCATGATCCTGCAGCATCGCTACCTGACCGCTACCGCGGCGATGATCATGGTTTTCACCTGGGTGGTGACCAGCGGCGACAACATCCTGTTCAGTATCGTCCAGGAGAGCTTCGCGAAGGATTTCTCGGAATTCCTGGGAGACCCCGACGCATTCGACGTCGCAATGAAAGAGGCGACTACAGCCTTCTACGGCGACCTGTACTTCTGGATCAACCTGATGACCTTGCTGCTGCAGTCTTTCGTCGTTTCCAGGATCCTGAGCTTCGGCGGCATGAAAGCGCTTCTCTACGCCACGCCGTTCATCTCGCTTGCGGTTTATGCATCGATGGTGTTCATGCCTCTTCTCGGCCTGATCAAAGTCATGAAAGTTGCAGAAAATTCAAGTACTTACTCAATTCACAATACGGCCCGCCAGATGCTTTGGCTGCCGACCACCAAGGCAATGCTTTACCAGGCCAAGCCAACCATAGACACTTTGTTTGTGCGACTCGGCGACGGAATGGCCGCGCTGACCATTCTTATCGGTACCCGGGTGTTTTCGCTGGGAAATACAGGATTTGTCGTAATTAACATTTTTCTGGTGATCCTGTGGATTACGATCAGCAGATACCTGCAGCGCGAGCATGGCCGCTGGACCCGCACTGCAGCTAACCCCGAACCGCGGCCTTCCGGAGCATGAAACCGAATGCGTAAATGTTTTCTGTCAGTGATCCTGTTGTTGCTGACTTCGCTGGTTGCTGCGTCGACGGAGTGGCAACCGCTGTATTCTCGAGTCAGCCCATCGTTGCAAACCGCCATGGAAAAGCGGCTGAATGAAAACCCCGAATGGGCTCGATTGATTCGCTCAAAGAAAATGGCGATCGGACTCGTTGATCTCAACGGCGAGCAGCCGCGCTTCGCCCGGGTCAACGGCAACCAGATGATGTATGCCGCCAGCCTGCCGAAGATTGCTATCCTGCTGGGCGCTTACGTTTCCTTCGAAGACGGATCGCTCGCGGAAACTGACGAGATCCACAAGGATCTCGGCGACATGATTCGCGTCTCCAGCAACTCTGCGGCAACCCGGCTGATCGATGCGGTCGGAATGAAGAAAATCCAGGCCGTACTGAAAGACCAGCAGTACGGCTTCTATGACGAGAAACGAGGCGGCGGCCTGTGGGTCGGCAAACGCTACGCCAGCGCCGGCCCACGCGTCGGTGACCCGATGTTCAATATTTCCCATGGCGCTACGGCAACACAGGTATGCCGCTTTTTTTATTTGCTGGCACAAGGCCGCCTGATCAATGCCGAGCGTTCGGCGCAGATGCTTAGCGATCTCGCAGACCCGCACCTGCACCACAAATTTGTGTCGCAGGTCGAAGAGCGGGCACCGGACGCGCAGATGTTTCGCAAGTCCGGCACCTGGAAACAATGGCATTCGGATGCGATCATGGTGCGCGGCTCGAAATGGCGCGACTACATTCTGGTCGGGCTGGTCGAAAGCCAGAACGGCGAACGCGTATTGCGACAGGTACTCCCCGCCATGGAAGAGCTCATCGTACCGGCTGAATACGCCGAAGGTGCAGACGACACGTGATCAAGCACTGATGTCCTCGTCAGAGGAAGGAAATTCGAATAACACTATTGCAGCGCAGGGCTATTCGATGCCGGCGGAATGGCAGCCGCACCAGGCAACGTGGATTTCATGGCCGCACAAGCGCGCCAGCTGGCCCGGCAAATTCGAGCCGGTCGAGCCGGTCATGCTGCAGTTCGTTGCTGCCATATCGGCCGCTGAGCTCGTGCGCATCAACGTGCTGGACGAAGCGCACGAGAAACACGTGAAGCAGCTGCTCGATGGCAAGGTAACGGCGGGCAACGTCCGATTTCACCGTTTCCCGACAAACGACGCCTGGTGCCGTGATCACGGTGCAATTTTCGTGACCCGTGACAACGCCGTCGATCCGCTGCTGGCACTCGACTTCCGTTTCAATTCCTGGGGTGGCAAATACCCGCCGTTCGACCTGGACGACGCGATTCCGCCGCAGATGGCAGAAGCGATTGGCGCTCCCTGCCACCGAATCGACATGGTACTGGAGGGCGGCTCGATAGAGGTGAACGGCGCCGGCGCACTGCTGACGACGGAGCAATGCCTCCTGAACCCGAATCGCAATCCGTCGCTGGACAAGCACGAAATCGAGCAACGACTGCGTGACTATCTCGGTGTGCAGCAAATCATCTGGCTCGGCGATGGCATTGTCGGTGACGATACGGACGGCCACATCGACGACCTGACACGGTTCGTGACGGAAGACACGGTAGTCACGGTCGTCGAAAAGAACCGCGGAGACGAAAATCACCTGGCACTTGCCGAGAATCGCGAACGGTTGAACGGCATTCGCCTCGACGACGGCAGGCCGTTGAAAATCGTCGAGCTGCAGATGCCGAAGCCGGTCGAGTTCGAAGGCGATCGACTGCCCGCCAGCTACGCGAATTTCTATATCGGAAACAAAGTCGTCGTCATGCCCGCATTCAACGACCCTGCCGACCAACCGAATCTTGCGGCGCTGCAGCAGTGTTTTCCGGGGCGCAAGGTCACCGGCATCGACTGCAGCGACCTTGTCCTCGGACTCGGGACATTTCATTGCCTGACACAACAGGTTCCTGTGGTTTAATAGTCACCTGCAGCAAATCCGGCGCGATGCGGGCCCAAGAGCCTCGTAACGCTGCGTCCACCGCTGAAATTCGAAAAAAACCCTGCCCAGGAGGGAGACCAGCCCAATGACCGCCATTCGCGATTTCGTCCATCATCACTACCGACATTTCAACGCCGCCGCCATGATCGACGCGGCCGACGGTTATGTCCGTCACCTCGATGAGGGCGGCGTCATGTTCATGACGCTTGCCGGCGCCATGAGCACTGCCGAACTCGGGCTGTCGCTTGCCGAGATGATCCGCAAAGACAAAGTACAGGCAATCTGTTGTACGGGTGCGAATCTCGAAGAGGACATTTTCAATCTGGTCGCGCACGATCATTACGTACGCGTGCCGCACTACCGCCAGTTGACGGCGGAAGATGAAGAGGCGCTGCTTGCGAGACACCTCAACCGTGTTACAGACACCTGCATTCCGGAAGAAGAGGCCATTCGCCGTATCGAGCACGTCGTCCTCGACCTGTGGCTGGACGCAGACAAGAAGGGTAAAGCGTTCTTCCCGCACGAGTTCATGTACCAGATGATCAAGAGCGGCAAGCTGAAAAAACACTACCAGATCGATCCGAAAGACAGCTGGCTCGTCGCCGCCTGCGAACGCAATCTGCCGATCATTGTGCCAGGCTGGGAAGACTCGACACTTGGCAACATCTACGCCTCGCACTGTATTACCGACGAAATCAAGAACGTGCACACCGTCAAGGGCGGCATCGAGTACATGATGATGCTGGCCGAGTGGTACGAGAACGTCGCTCCCAAATCGTCGGTCGGCTTCTTCCAGATCGGCGGCGGCATCGCCGGCGACTTCCCGATTTGCGTCGTGCCGATGTTGCAGCAGGACCTGCGAAAGGAAGACATGCCGCGATGGGGATATTTCTGTCAGATCAGCGATTCGACAACCAGTTACGGTTCGTACTCTGGCGCGGTGCCAAACGAAAAAATCACCTGGGGAAAGCTGTCCGCCGATACGCCGAAATTCATAATCGAATCCGACGCCACTATAGTTGCGCCGCTGATTTTCGCCTGCGTTCTCGATCAATAGCCGATGGCTGCAAACAACAACTGGTCGCCGGACGACGCTGCCGAGCTGTATCGGCTGGATGCCTGGAGCGACGGATTCTTCGTGGTCAACGAGCTGGGCCACGTTGCGGTCAAGCCGTTCGAAAACGATGCGCTGACCATCGACATCACCGATGTTGTCGCGGAAGCACGGCGGCGCGACATCAAGTTCCCACTGCTATTGCGCTTTCAGGACGTATTGCGTGCCCGGGTCCGCCGACTGAACGAAGCGTTCGCCGAGGCGATTGACTATACGAAGTACAAGAATGTCTATCGGGGCGTGTACCCGATCAAGGTGAATCAGCTGCATGAAGTTGTCGAGGAGGTGCTCGATGCCGGCGCACCCTATGGTCTCGGGCTGGAATGCGGCTCCAAGGCCGAGCTGATTGCCTCGTTACCGCACCTTGTCTCGGACGAAACATTGCTCATATGCAACGGCGTGAAGGACCGCACGATGCTGTCCCTGATCATTGCGGCACAGAAACTCGGCAAAAACGTCGTTCCGGTCATGGAAAAATTCGGTGAGTTCGAGCAGCTGATGGCGTTGGCCGCCGAGTCCGACGGCAAGACACAATTCGGCGTGCGCATTCGTTTACGAACCGGCGGTGCCGGGAAGTGGGCCGACTCCGGCGGTTATCGCTCGAAGTTCGGCATTTCACTTCCGGAGCTGATCGAAGTCGTGGAGCGCCTGGAGCAGGAAAACGCCAGCGACGCGTTTATTTTGCTGCACTTTCATCTCGGCAGCCAGATTTCCGACATTCAGCAATTGAAGCAGGCAGCGAAAGAAATGGCGCAGATTTACGCCGAGCTGATCAATCGCGGCATGCCGATCCGCTACATGGACGTCGGCGGCGGCCTCGGTGTCAACTACTCCGGCGGGTCCGACGGCGGCATCAATTACTCGCTGCAGGAATACGCGAATGCCGTGGTCTCCGCGATTATGGAAGTTTGCGATGCACGCAAAGTGCCCCACCCGACACTCGTGTCCGAGAGCGGCCGGGCCCTGACGGCGCATCATTCGGTCTTGATCGTGGAGGCGCTTGGTGCATATCAGAAAGACCGCGTAGACGACGATTACATCGCACCGGCGGGTGCACATCGCATGTCGCGCACGTTGAGCGAGATCTTGCAGTCATTGCGGGCAGCTTCGGATGGCGAGATGGAAGTCAGTGAATTGCTCGAGGCCTATCACGACATCGTCGAGATTCACCGCGAAGCGTCGACGTTGTTCGGCATGGGTTACCTGTCGCTGGAAGAAAATGCGCTGATCGAGCGTCTCTACTGGAGCAACTGCTCTGCGGTATTGCGGCATTTGCGCGCAGCCGATCCCGATCCCGTGCCAGCGGAGATGCGTGAACTCGAAGACAAGCTGGTCGACCAGTACCTGTGCGATTTCTCGGTGTTCCAGTCGATGCTCGATCACTGGGCGATCGACCAGGCCTTCCCGATCATGCCGCTGGACCGACTCGACACGGAGCCGACACGGCGCGCCCTGCTGGTCGATCTGACCTGCGATTCGGATGGCAAGGTCAGCCAATACGTATCGTCGAACCCGGACAAACAGTTCCTGGAGTTGCATCCGATCCAGCCCGGGGAGCCGTATTTTCTCGGCTTCTTCCTGATGGGCGCGTACCAGGACATCATGGGTGATGCACACAACCTGTTCGGCCGGGTTGCGGAGATGCATATCTACGGCGATGCCGAAGAGGAAGGCAACTTCTGGGTGGAGAAAGTCATTCCGGGAACCGAGGTACAGGAAATCCTGGCTCAGGTGCAGTATTTCCCGAACGACCTGCAGCGCCGCATGCAAAACCTGATCAAGGAAAAAATAGAGTCGGGCGCGATCCGACCTAAGCGCGGCATGGAGATCCTCGATCAGTACATGGCGTGCTTCAAGGATCAGACCTATATCGATCCCCGGCCACGGCAATGAGTATTACGACAGTGAAGTTAACGGCAAAATGAAACCAGCTGACAAACCGAAAACCGTCAAGGTCGGCCTCGTGCAGATGAGTTGCTCGGAAGATCCCACTGACAACATGCAGAAGGCATTGAAACTGACGCGGGAGGCGATAGCTTCCGGCGCGCAGGTGGTTTGCCTGCCGGAATTGTTTCGCTCACGATACTTTTGCCAGAGCGAAGACGATGCTCACTTCGCACTTGCCGAGCAGATTCCCGGTCCGAGCACTGACGCGTTCGCCGAGCTTGCGGCAGCGCATGAGGTTGCGATCGTCGTCAGCCTGTTCGAAAAACGGGCCCCGGGCCTTTATCACAACACGACCGCGGTGGTTGACGGCAAGCGAGGTTACATCGGCAAGTACCGAAAGATGCACATCCCGGACGATCCGCGTTACTACGAAAAATATTTTTTTGCGCCCGGCGATCTTGGCTTCAAATCTTTCGGTACGGACAAGGCGGAACTCGGTGTCCTGATCTGCTGGGACCAGTGGTACCCGGAAGCGGCTCGACTGACGGCACTCAGGGGCGCCGAGATCCTGTTCTACCCGACCGCAATCGGCTGGCACCCGGAAGAAAAGGACCAGTACGGCGAACACCAGCACCAGGCCTGGGAAACCATTCAGCGATCACACGCGGTGGCAAATGGCTGTTTCGTCGTTGCCGTCAATCGTTTCGGGTTCGAACCGGATCCGCGTGGCGATGGCGGTATCGAGTTCTGGGGGCAGGGTTTCATGGTCGCGCCCGACGGTCGAATCCTCTGCCGCGCGCCGGTCGACAAGGAATGCGTCCTGGTTCAGGAACTGGATCTCGGGGAGATGGCGCGAACGCGACATGGCTGGCCGTTTTTTCGCGACCGCCGTATCGACGCCTATGCGCCGATCACCGAAAGATTCATCGATCCCGACTGAGCAGGCCAAGAACAGGCTTCAGGTTTGAATCGCTGCGCCAGTATGCATCGGCTGTGGTGCCTTTCTCCCTCCTGATTTGACCTGCGCGACACCCGAGTCAACGAGGTCCAGAAGGGTCTTGCGGCGTTGCTTGATGATCCACCACACGCCGCCGGCAATTCCGACGCCGATCATGCCGGCGAAGCTGCCGCCAAGCACACCGAAAACGCCGAAGACACCGGCAAATACCGCGACGATGATCAGGAATGCGTGGCCCACCGGCCCGGCAAGCCGGTTTCGTTCGGACGGAATGATGCCGAGCTCGCCGAGCTTATGATTGTAGACAGCAAGGTAATAGTTCCGATCCTTGCCGCCAACGTTTCCCCAGAAGGCCGTCGCCACATCTCCGTCGTTGACACGAGCATATTTTGATTCCACTTCGAGCTGTTGCAACGACCCGTCTGGTGCGTTGAGCCTGAACTCGGTGTAGTTGGTGGTGCTGGTTGACGAAGTCCGGTTCTGGTGGTCTACATGTGTTTGCGTGTACGACGACTTCGAAACACCGCTCACCGTTCCCGTAAACCCTCGAAGCTCAACTGTCTTCATGCCGACCTTGGCGCTGCCATAGCTATCATTTGCCATCTCACTCCTCCAGACAAGTATTACCCTGGTATTCGCAACCCCCCTCTTCCTGCGGCAGGTTGCACTTGAATTCGTAGTTGTCGCCATCCCATGCCCAGATCGGAAAACAGAACCCGGGTCCGCCCAGCAACAACTCAGGAAAGCCGTCGACACCGCGTTCCAGCGCGTCGTAACCGGCCGCAGGAAACCCAAGCTGATATTGATATTTGCCCGACCGATCCTTGACGAATAGTGTAAGGCTCCTGCCGGCGTGCCCGGAAAGGCAGCTGTTGCCCCAGGTGATAAATACCTCGTAACTGCCGTCGCCGTTCAGGTCGACGACTTCGGTCACAGGTTCTATATCGCCGCAGTTGGGGTCGGTAAGCGTTTCGCCATCTTCTGAAAGCGGAAACGCCGAGGCCATCATGGAAAAGACCGCCTGTTGCTCGTCTGCACTGAGGCGCGTTTCGTCTTCGCCAAAAAGCACCGAGTAGGCGGGCTCGCCGCCGCCGGAGCATCCAGCGACCAGGATTGACAGGAAGGTCAGTGCGATCGCCCGCATCTTTTTCTTATTCCATCACGCGCGATATTGCGGCTAATCCTACTCCCGGCACCGGGATACCGCCAGAGTTTGGCGATATTCTTCGTAATCAGGACGTTATCGGCTGACGAGGCTCGTCAGACCATGAGCCTTGCCACGACGCAGGCTCCGCCGGTGTAGCTGCTATCCAGACTCAGGCTGCCGCCATGCGCCCCTGCTATGAGTCTGGAAATGTACAGCCCCAGACCCGTGCCACCCGTCTGCCGCGTACGCGACGGGTCGCCCCTGTAAAACGGCTCGGCAAAATGTTCCGCCTGTTTCGCCGAGAACCCCGGCCCCTGGTCGGCAACGCGGATGACGAGCTCGCTATTCTCCAGGGACACCGTCAGTACGACGGGACCGTCCTCCGAGTACCGCAAGGCGTTGCTGACCAGGTTCTTCAACAACAATATCAATCGAGCGTCGTCGACGTTGGCGACCATTGAGTCGTCGTCAATTCGCAGTTCAATTCTGTCCGCGTCGCGCGCGAAGTAATCGGCAATCAGCTGTTCGATGAGATCGCGTACAGACACAGTAGTGCGATTCAGCGGCGCATGGCGTGTGTTCAATCGTTCCGCCTCGAGCAGCGTCGCCACGATCTGTTCCATCTCCGTGATTTCTACGCGCAGATCCTCTTTCTGATCGCCATCCTCGACAAACTCAAGCGCGAGCCGCAACCGCGACAGCGGCGACCGCAACTCATGACTGATGCCGAGCATCAGGTGTCGCTTCGCATCGAGCATTCCGCGGACATCCGATGCGAGCTTGTTGACGTCTTCCGCCAGGTCACCGAGCTGGTCCTGCCGATAGCCGCTGATTCGATAATCGAAATCGCCACTGCCGATTCTCGCGGCGCCTTCGCGAATGGAATCGATCGGGCTGAACAGCCACCTGACGGCAACATAGGCGATGAAAAGCCAGACCAGGCCAATGCCCAGGATGATGGGCAACAAATCAGGGCCCGAAGGATGATCCGCAATTCGTGGTGAGGAAACGACTATCGCGTGGGAGCCCTGTTCAATCTTGAGAAACTGGTGTTCATCGAGTACCGCGAACTCGACGTTTTTCAATTCCTTGAGCCAGGCGTCCGGTTCCTCGCTGAAGATTTCGCTCTTGCCGAACTGCAGTTCGCTCATCTCGGGAAAATTCGGATCCGAAGCCCAGTTGACGTCCGGACCCGCTATACGAATGTCGACCGGCACCTGCCTGGTTATAGCGATTGCGCGATCGATTCTGGGCGGATCGCCGATGTCCTGGCGCACGTACTCCACGTGCAACGCCAGGTGTCCACTGATCAGTTCGCGCAGATCGTCGCTGCTGTAGATCCAGCGAATGGCGACGGTGGCGCCGTAAGTAAAGAGTGCGGCCAGAACCAGGAAGACCGCGAGCAGCCGGAAAGAAAGCGAGCGCGTCAGGCTCTCAAGCATCCGTTCGGCGCTGCGCAACGAAAGAGTAACCGAGGCCCCAGATCGTCCGGATGAAACGGGGCGGTTTCACTGAATCGCCGATTTTTTGCCGCAACCGACTTACCATGATGTCGACCGCGCGCGTCAGGATGGCGGCATCGATGCCGCGCAGGTCGTTCAGAATCTCGTCTCGTGAAACTTTCTTGCCGGCACGTCGGGCGAGAATAACGAGCAGCTCGAACTCCATTGATGTCAGCTCGACAGGTGCACCGTCGACCGTAACCGATCGGGCATCGGTATCGATTTCGATTCCTTCGAAACGCATCAGCTGTGGCCCGGCATCCGAAGCCGTGGTCCGCCGCATAATGCTTTGAATACGTGCGACCAGCTCGCGCGGTTCGAACGGCTTGCCGATGTAGTCATCGGCCCCGATCTCGAGTCCGGACACGCGGTCGACGACATCACCGCGTGCGGTCAGCATGATGATAGGTATGCGACTGCTTTGACGGATTTCCCGGCAAATATCGAAGCCGTCACGTCCCGGTAGCATGACGTCTAGAAGCAACAGGTCCGGATCCGAGCGCGACAGGCGGCGAAAACCTTCGTCGGCATCACCGGCACAGTCCAGCGCTATACCGAATTGCTTCAGGTAGGCCTTCAGCAATGCCGAATGCTTGCGGTCGTCGTCGATGAGCAAAACCTTGATCATGCGCCGCATCATAGCCGCATTTCGCAACCCCGTATCGGGGCAATGCGCGGCCGTTACAAACGGAAACACTCTGAAACACCGCTGAAAACCATTCGTTGAGACCAATCCGCACACTGGCCCCTCAATTTCGGAGGACTGGAGCGATGAACAAATTTTTACCCTTGACAGTTATGGCGATCGGCCTTGGGCTTGCGGGCTGTGACAATAATGACAATATTCCTGCGGCAGGGCCGGCACCGACTCCGCCGGTAGACACCTTCAGGCTGCAGGTTCTGCATGCTTCTCCCGATGCCCCGTCCGTGGATGTGCTGGTTGACGGTGCGGCTGCACTGACGGACGTCGATTACAAAGGGGGCTCAGCAGCCCTCGAACTGGACGTAGGAGACTATTCAATCCAGGTCGACGGCAACACGCCCGGCGGCCCGGCTACCGTTATTGGTCCGGTAACCCTGACTTTCGCGGCAGATACGCTTTATAGCATCGTCGCAGTTGGCGACGTTGCAAACATCGAGCCAGTAATCCTCGAGCAACCGGATACGGCCGTTGCAGCGGGTTCCGCCCGACTGCGCGTATTGCACGCCGCACCGATGGCACCGCAGGTCGATGTCTACGCGACCGCACCGGGTGCCGATCTGACAGCCAGCGCGCCGCTGGGTACTTTCTCGTTCAAGGAAGACCTTGGCCCGGTCGAAGTGCCGGCCGGCGACTACCAGGTTCGCGTAACGCTGCCCAACGATCCTGCAACGGTGGTATTCGATTCCGGTACTGTGACGCTGAGCGACGGCGACGACCTGCTGGCCAGCGCGGTTGAAAACACCACCACGGGCGCCGCTCCCATCGGCCTCGTCGTATTGACCGGTGCCGGCTCCGCCGAGATCGCGGACGTCAACACCCCGGCGGACCTCAGGGTTGTGCACGCGTCGCCGGACGCTCCGCCTGTCGACGTTGTTGTCAACGATAATTTCGCGCAGCCGCTGATCGAGAGCCTTGCGTACCCGGATTTCACGCCGTTCGTCAGCGTTCCGCCGGCAACCTACAATGTTAAGGTGACACCCGAAAACAACGCGGGCGTAATCGTAATCGACGCCGACCTCGATCTCGCGGCCGGTGAGAAATACACCGTTGTCGCGATCGACCTGCTTGCCAGCATCGATGCGCTGGTCCTCGACGACGATGCGCGACCGGTATCCACCGAGGCCAAGGTGCGCATCGTCCATGGATCTCCCGCGGCCGGTGACGTCGATATTTATGTAACCGCACCGGGTGCCGACATCACGATGGAAACCCCCGCCCTGACGGCAGTGCCGCTGAAGGCGAATACCGGGTTCCTGTCGCTGGCTCCGGGCTCATACGACATATCGGTTACACCGACCGGCACCACCACCGTTGCAATCTTTGCTAACGTCACTCTCGATGCCGGTGGTGTTTACACTGCCATCGCACGTGACGCTGCCGGTGGCGGCGCACCGCTGGGTCTGATTCTCCTTGACGACTTCAACCCGTAAGGCCGAACGGCACTTACCATGACGGTTCTTGCAAAAAGTGCGACAGAAATGGCCGAGTCCGGATTTATTCCGGACCCGGTCATTCGCTTTGGTATCCGGCGACTCGTTGAACAACGCCGCCGCAAGGTAACGCAATCCGGAAACAAGGCGCATCCCGACCTCGATGCTTTCATCGCGATGATGAACCGCTCGGAGATTGCTTTGCAAACCGACGCGGCGAACGAGCAGCACTACGAAGTGCCGCCGGCATTTTTTGCTGA
This sequence comes from Gammaproteobacteria bacterium, assembly GCA_029865385.1. Lineage (GTDB taxonomy): Bacteria > Pseudomonadota > Gammaproteobacteria > Steroidobacterales > Woeseiaceae > JAKEGN01. Next base: position 18,115 of record JAOUGX010000031.1, on the reverse strand, counting down.
GGTGCTTGGCAAGCACCGCAAGTACAGCTGTTGCTTCTGGGGCGACGGAGCCGGCAGCCTCGAAGCCGCGGAACAGGCTGCGCTCGAAATCACCTGCCGCCGTGCCGGAATCGAGGACGGCATGCAGGTTCTCGATCTGGGCTGCGGCTGGGGCTCGCTGTCGCTGTGGATTGCGCAGCACTACCCGGCGAGCCGGGTTACCGCCGTGTCCAACTCGCACGCGCAACGCCAGTTCATCGAAGCCGAAGCGGCGGACCGTGGCCTGGCGAATCTGAACGTCATTACGGCCGATATGAATTACTTTCGGCCCGCCGGGCAGTTCGACCGAATCGTGTCTATCGAAATGTTCGAACACATGCGTAACTACGGCGCCCTGTTCGACCGCATCTCCCGCTGGCTCAAAGGCGATGGAAGGTTTTTCATGCACATATTCTGTCACCGCAGCGCGGCATACGAATTCGTGGATGCCGGTCCCGGCGATTGGATGAGCCGGCATTTCTTCTCCGGCGGCATCATGCCGAGCCAGGATCTGCCAATGCGTTTCCAGCAACATCTCTCACTGGTCAACCGCTGGACCTGGGATGGCACGGAATACCGCCAAACAGCCGAAGCATGGCTCGACAATATGGATGCGCGCAAGCAGCGCATCATGCCGATCCTGGAAAGCGTTTACGGCAAAGAGAACAGCAATCGCTGGTGGATGCGCTGGCGCATGTTTTTCCTTGCTGTCAGCGAGATGTTCGGTTCTCACAATGGTAAAGAATGGCTGGTGGGACATTACCTTTTCCAGCCCAAGCATGGAGTGCATTCATGAACATGTTGATCAACGTCATTGCCTTCAAGATCGGCTGGCTGTCCAGCGTCGTTGGTGTTGCGGTAGAAATGCCGCTGCTGGGTCCGGCCGTGATCTTCGTCGCCATTGTGTTGCACCTGCGGCTGGTCGGCTATCCCTTGAATGAGCTCCTCCTGATCATCATGACCGGGTTGATCGGCGCTGCAGTCGACAGCATCATGATCTCGGCCGGGTGGCTGAGCTACCCGACCGGTACGTTGGCAGCCGGATTTTCGCCTTACTGGATCGTCGCGATGTGGATGCTGTTTGCCACGACCTTCAACGTGTCCTTTCGCTGGTTGCGCTCGCGTTTCCTTCTGGCCGCGGCGATGGGTGCGATCTCCGGCCCGCTTTCCTATTACTTCGGAGCGAAGTTCGGCGCCGTCACACTGAATGATTTCTCCGCCGCCATGATCGCACTGGCGATAGGCTGGGGCGCGCTGATGCCAGGCCTGCTGCTGCTCGCGAAGCGCCTCGATGGCGCTATCCCGCAAGCCGAAGCCGACCTAGTGCGGATTCCGCTGAAATGAACGCCGTTCTGCAAGTATGGGCGCTCGCTCTCGGCGTACTGCTGCTTTTTGGCGTTGCCGGGTGGATCGTGAGCCTCATTCGTCGCGATGTCAGCATCGTCGATGGCATGTGGCCGCTGATGTTTCTGATCGCGGCCCTGGTCTACGCAAGCAGCGCGGATTTGCTGAGTGCTCGCAGCGCTATCGTGCTGGCACTGGTTTCGATCTGGTCACTGCGCCTCTCCGCCTACATCTTCTGGCGCAATCACGGCGAAGATGAGGATTACCGTTACCAGCAGATTCGCGAGAACAATTCGCCGCACTTCGCCATCAAGAGTCTCTATATCGTATTCGGGCTGCAGGCTGTGCTGGCCGCGTTCATTTCCCTGCCTTTGCTGCCGGCCATTGTGTCGTCCCGGGAGATCGGGCTACTCGATATCGCGGGAATCACGCTTTGGCTCATCGGATTCTTCTTCGAATCCGTCGGCGATTGGCAGCTCGCGCGATTTCGTTCGAAGGCTGGCAGCCAGGGCAAAGTGCTGGACACCGGCTTGTGGCGATATACCCGTCACCCGAACTACTTCGGTGATTTCTGCGTCTGGTGGGGGCTTTACCTGATTGCCGTTTCTGCCGGCGGCTGGTGGGCAATTGCGTCGCCGTTATTGATGAGCTTCCTGTTGCTGAAGGTCTCCGGCGTCGCGTTGCTCGAGCGTGATATAGGCGAACGACGACCGAAATACGCCCGGTACAAGGCGCAAACGAATGCCTTTTTTCCGGGCCCGCGCAAGAGCGCCGGATAGCGGCTCCTTTAGAGGTACTGTCATGAATTCGAAAACCATGCTGTTTGCTGCAACACTCATCCTGCTGGCTTGCCTGGTTCAGCCGGCGCAAGGCTATGCAGGCGCAAAGGAATGGAACTTCAAGGTCTACCTCGGTGATTCCGCGATCGGCCATCACCGCTTTCGTCTGGATAAACAAGACGGCTACACGAAGCTGACCACCGAAGCAGATTTCAAGGTTCGGTTCCTGTTCATCACCGCCTATCGTTACCAGCATGTCAACACAGAGACCTGGCAAGGCGACTGTCTTCAGGAGATCCGGTCGCACACGGACGCGAACGGACGCGTCCAGCAAGTCCACGGCGAGCGCGAATCCGATGGATTCCGGATCGACCTGCCGGAGCGGCGCGAACCGATAGCCGGCTGTGTGAAAACGTTTGCCTACTGGGATGCCGGCATCCTGCAGGAAGACGCCTTGCTCAACCCGCAAACCGGCGAGCTTGCGCCGGTCACGGTCGAACTGGTGGCCGAGGAAAAGGTAAAGGTTCGCGGGGCGGAAGTGCCGGCGAAGAAATACAGGCTGATGACCAATGATCTGTCGCTCGATGTCTGGTACTCGAATGACAGCGAGTGGCTGGCACTGGAGTCGACCACCCGGGACGGCCGAACACTACGATACGAGTTGATCTGAATTATGAGCAAAGCAACAGGTAGAAAGAAATCACGAAATGCACTGCTTGGCATGACGCTCGGACTGATTGCGGCCGGTTGCGCTGGCAGCCAGCCGCCCATTGAGCCCGTCGATCATGTCGAACTAAAGCGTTTCATGGGCGACTGGTACGTGATCGCCAGCATTCCCACGTTTCTCGAAAAGGACGCATACAACGCCGTGGAAAACTACGCGTTGAATGACGATGGCAGCATCGCAACCACTTTTACGTTTCGCAAAGGCAGCTTCGATGGCAAGAAGAAGATCTATACGCCGACCGGGTTCGTTACAGATACCGATAGCAATGCCGTCTGGGGCATGCGATTCGTTTGGCCGATCAAGGCCGATTACCGCATTGCCTACCTCGATGAGGGGTACAGCCGCACGATCATTGCAAGAAACAAACGCGACTACGTCTGGATCATGGCGCGAAACCCCACAATAGCCGACTCCGAGTACGACGAACTGGTCAGACTGATCGATGAACTCGGTTACGACACAAGCAAGCTGCGAAAAGTGCCACACCTATGGTAGCCCGCCTGGAAAACGCTACCGGTCAACCGCGCCAGAAGATTGCAATCGTTGGCACCGGTATCGCCGGCAATGTGATTGCCTGTCAATTGCGAGATCGACACGACATCACGGTATTCGAAGCCAATGACTATATCGGCGGCCATTCCAATACGGTCGACGTTGCGGCTGACGGGGACCAGCTGAAACTGGATACCGGCTTCATTGTCTTCAACGACCGGACCTATCCGTACTTTACGCGGCTGCTCGATGAGCTCGGTGTCGAATCTCAGGAAAGCACCATGAGCTTCAGCGTGCGGTGCCAGGAAAACGGCCTCGAGTACGCCGGCTCTTCGCTGAACACCCTGTTTGCACAGCGATTGAACGTCCTTCGGCCGTCATTTCACCGCATGATCCGCGACATATTGAGATTCAACCGCGAATCCGTTGTGTTTCTGCAGCAGGATGAGACGTTCATGACGCTTGCCGAATACCTGGCGCGAAACAAGTACTCGCGGGAGTTCGTCCAGCACTACCTGATACCGATGGGCGCTGCCATCTGGTCGGCGGAGCCGCGCATGCTGCAGAAAATTCCCGCACAGTTCTTTATCCGGTTTTTTCACAATCACGGCCTCCTGAGCCTGAAGAACCGTCCAATATGGCGGGTCATACGGAATGGGTCGCAAAGCTATGTGCAGAAGCTGGTTGCCGGACACCGCGATCGAATTCGCCTGAATTCCCCGGTTACGTCGGTAATCCGCCAGGGAAACAAGGTCATGGTGCGATCCCGTGACAACAATGCGGAAACCTTTGATTGCATTTTCTTCGCCTGTCACAGCGACCAGGCTTTGCGCATACTGCGTGACGCCTCGTCGGCCGAACGCGAAGTGCTGGGCGCCATTGCCTACCAGCACAACGAAGCGATACTTCATAGCGACCGGAAGGTGATGCCGACGCGAAGACGGGCCTGGGCGGCATGGAACTACGAAGTCCCGGCGCGATTCGATGGTCCTGCGACTGTGACCTATCACCTCAACCGCTTGCAAGGCCTGAGCAGCAGGAGGCAGTTCTTCGTCACGCTTAACAGCGACGAGCGAATCAATCGCGCTGCGGTCATAAAGAAATTCTCGTATGAGCACCCCGTATTCAATGCCGCGAGCATTGCGGCGCAGAAGCGGCGCGGCGAAATAAACGGTGCCAATCGCAGCTATTTTGCCGGCGCCTATTGGCGAAATGGATTCCACGAAGACGGTGTGGTCAGCGCGCTGAATGCACTGGCGGATTTTGAACAGAAGAACGGACATGCAGAGCTGCATCTTCAGCGGGCAGGTTAAACACAGCCGCACCGTTCCGGTGGCGCACGCATTCAGCTATCGCCTTTTCATGATGTACCTGGACCTGGATGAACTTTCCCATGTGTTCCATGGCCGATGGTTCTGGTCGACGAAGCGGCCCGCGCTGGCGCGTTTTCGCCGCGAGAACTATCTCGGCGATCCGGCGGAGCCGCTGGCCGAATCAGTGCGAAAACTGGTGGCCAGTCGAACGGGTTCGACGCCGAACGGCCCGATTCGCCTGCTGACCAACCTGAGCTATTTCGGCTACTGCTTCAACCCGATCAGCGTCTACTACTGCTTCGACCGGGACGATACGCGGGTCGAAGCTATCGTGGCCGAAGTCAGCAATACGCCCTGGGGAGAACGCCACTGCTATGTGCTCGATGGTTCGACGAACCTGGGTGACGATCGCATCCATCGCTACGAATCGAGGAAGGAATTGCACGTATCGCCGTTCATGGACATGGACATCGATTACAACTGGCTGCTGACCGCGCCTTCGGACAATGTCGTGGTAAGAATCAGCAATCTTGCCCGCAAAGACAGGATTTTCGCCGCAACCCTGATTCTCCGCCGCAAGGAAATCAATGCCGCATCGCTGGCGTTCACTCTTGCTGCGTACCCGTTCATGACCATCAAGGTGATTCTCGCCATTCACTGGCAGGCGCTGCGTCTCTGGCTCAAAGGCTGCAGGATCAAAGCTCATCCTGCCAAACACTCACCCGTTCAGGCAAACCGATGAAGGATATAGAAACTACCTACGATTTCGAGCGTGTCCCGTCGGGCACTTCCAGCCCTCGACTCGTCGAAAAGCTCTCACGGCGGCTGGTCTTGCGTCGGCTGTCTGGTATCGAGACCGGGCAACTGGCGGTCAGGGACGAATACGGCACCAAGCTGTTAGGCGGCACGACGGATACATCCGGACTGAAAGTCAGCATAAACGTCATCGATCAGCGATTTTACAGCGAGATCGCACTCGGCGGTGCCGTCGGTGCCGCAGAAGCGTACATGCAGGGCTACTGGAATTGCGACGATCTCACATTGCTGGTGCGCCTGCTGGTGCGTAACCGCAATGTGCTGGACAACATGGACAGTGGCGCGGCGCGGTTGTCCGTGCCGCTGCGCAAGCTCCTGCACCGTATCAACCGGAATACAAAGAGGGGCAGCCGCAAGAACATTTCCGCCCACTACGACCTGGGAAACGAGTTCTTCAGTCTTTGGCTCGATGAAACCATGATGTATTCGTCGGCCGTATTCGAACGATCGGATATGACGTTGCAGGAAGCATCGGTAGCCAAGCTCGAGCGGATCTGCCGGAAACTGCAGTTATCGTCCGAAGACCATGTGCTGGAGATCGGAACTGGTTGGGGAGGCTTTGCCATTCATGCAGCCAGCCAATACGGCTGCCGGGTAACCACGACGACCATTTCCCGTGAGCAGTTCGAGCATGCGACCAGGCGGGTCGCGGAGGCCGGTCTGCAGGACCGGATAACGCTATTGCTCAGAGACTATCGGGACCTCGAAGGCCGGTATGACAAGCTGGTATCGATCGAGATGATCGAAGCGGTCGGCCACGAATTTCTGGACTCGTACTTCGAGAAGTGCGCCGCTCTTCTGAAACCGGATGGCATGATGCTGCTGCAGGCAATCACCATAGCGGACCAACGCTACGAGTCCGCGCTCAAGTCGGTTGATTTCATTCAGCGATACATTTTTCCCGGCGGCTTCCTGCCGTCCGTAACTGCGATGCTGCGCTCGATAACGCATTCCTCCGACATGCGCCTCTATCATCTCGAGGACATCGGTTCCCACTACGCGAAAACACTATTCAGCTGGCGTATGGCGTTCTTCCGGCAGATCAAGAAAATTCGCGACATGGGCTACCCCGACAGCTTTCTTCGAATGTGGGAGTATTACTACTGCTATTGCGAGGGTGCTTTTATCGAGCGAGCGATAGGTAACGTGCAGATGCTGCTGGTACGACCGGACTGTCGGCGCGAACCCGTGGTACCGGCGCTCGCGGAGATTTGAGCGACGCCGGGAGAATCAGCCGGAAGACAAGGAGCGAAAAGCCGCCAGCGCCCGCTCACGCGATTCGGCAAGGTCGACAATCGGATCGGGATAGGTCTGTCCGAGCGTCACATTCGCTGCTCTGCGAATCTCCTCGCTCGCTTCCCATGGCGCGTGCAGGAATTTGTCCGGCATTGCTGCCAGCTCCGGGACATACCGGCGCACGTACGCTCCGTCGGGATCAAATTTCCTGCCCTGGGTTAGCGGATTGAAGATCCGGAAGTACGGGGCGGCATCGGCGCCACAGCCGGCAATCCATTGCCAGCTTGCGCTGTTGTTCGCGAGGTCTGCATCCACCAGCGTGTCCCAAAACCAGCGCTCGCCATGATGCCAGTGCAACAGCAGGTTCTTGACGAGGAAGGATCCAACGATCATGCGAACCCGATTGTGCATGTAGCCGGTACGCCAGAGTTCGCGCATGCCGGCATCGACAATCGGGTAACCCGTCTCTCCGCGCTGCCAGGCACGTAACGCCGCGGCGTCTTCGCGCCACGGAAAGCGATTGAACTTTCTTTGCAGGTTTTCGCTCGGCAAGTCCGGGAAATGATAGAGCAGGTTATAGGAGAACTCGCGCCAGGCAAGTTCGCTGCGGAAGTGTTCTATATCCTCCACGGGGAAATCGCTTCTTTGCTGCTCGTCCAGCGCGCGCCACACCTGCTGCGGTGAGATTTCCCCGAAATGCAGATGCGGCGACAGACGGGACACGTTTTTCCGGTCCGGGAAATTTCGTCCCTCCTTGTAGCCCTTAAGACCATTTTTCAGAAAGGTCGCGAGCCGTTCCCTTGCGCCGCGCTCCCCCGGGGTCCACGTATTTTGCATTTCATCGTACCAGCGCACCTTCGGTTCGAGACCAAGATCGTCCAACGTTGTATTGCCCGAGTGCTGATGCCAGCGGACGTCGTCGGGGGCCTGTTCTGCCTCGCGTGGTCGGGGTCCGTTTTCAAGGCAGCCCTTTTTATAGAATGGCGTGAAGACCCTGTAAGGAGTTCGATCGGCTTTCGAAATTTCCGGTGGCTCGAACAACAGCGAGGCATTGAACGTGCGCGCGCTCTTCCCGCTTGCTCGCAGCGAGTCGCGCAACTTTTCATCTCGAGCTCTTTGCCAGGGTTCGTAGCAGCGATTCCAGAATACGATGTCGGCGTCCGTCTCCGCTGCAATACCCGGGACAATGTCGTTCGGGTCACCACGGAAAAATTGCAGATGGCCGCCCATCTCCGAATTCAGGGCCGACAGACTCTGGTGCAGCCACCAGCGTGATGCTCCGCCCGGAGCCCAGTCACCGGCATTGACATCGTCCTGCACAAAAATCGGCAGTACCGGAGCGCCGCACGCATGCGCCGCATTCAGTGCCGGATTGTCGGCGATACGGAGATCCTGTCGAAACCACAGGATGACGGGTTTTTGACTGGCCATTTTCTGTTTCCGGAATCAGCTGATATTGCGCCGGGCAGCTCTGGCATCATTGACGCAGCACCCAGTGTACGAAACCGCAGGTGCGAAGGTTCAGCTTAATAGTAAGTATTTGTATCCGGCGCAGAAACGGAGTCGAAATTCATGGAAAACCTGTTCGGCGTCGCCGGCATCCTGCTGTCCCTCATCCTGCTCAGCGTGTTCTTCGCCTGATCGGCATCATGCCAGCATATTCCTGTTCCTGCCGACCGCGGCCACGACGCGGTCTACATGGTCTTCCGTATTGTAGAAGTGCGGTGACATACGAAAACCGCCGACCATCGCGGTAATGATCCCCGAATCCTTGAATACCCTGTCAACCAGCTCGTCGCCCATTGCGGGTCGCGTTGAAAGAATGATCACGCTGCTGGTAAACGCCGCATTGGTGCTGGAAACGAACGGCACGCCGAGGTCCTGCAGCCCGTCGCGAAGCCGGTTTGCGATCGCCATGGATCGTTGCTCGACACCGGCCGGCGTCATCGATTCGTGCAGGCTTGCTGCGTCGTCCAGTGCGGCGAGCGCCGCATCGTCACGCTGACCCAGCGCATCGAATTTCCTGGCGCCGACCGCGCTCGGTTCCACATCGCTGCCCCAGGGAACACTGACGACACTCGGCCAGATCTGCCGGATGTGCTGCTTACGTACGTACAGAAGCCCGACTTCACGCGGACCGGTGAACCATTTGTGGGCGCTTCCGGTAAACGAGTCGCACTCCAGCACGCCGAGTTTCACGTCGACGGCACCCCAGGTTTGTGCGCCATCGACGTGAATGTGCACATTTTCCTTCCTGCGGCGAATAGCGGCACAAAGTTCCGCCAACGGCAGGCGAAAACCGCTGATATTCGAGATGTGCGTGAAGGATATGACCCTGGTGTTATTGCCGATCTCGTCTACAACGCGACTGATGACCTCATCGACAGAGCCGGTCTCCGTTGGAATCGAAAATCGCCGAACCTTGCAGCCACTTCTTGATGCGCGAACATCCCAGGCCACGCTATTGGACGGATGGTTCTGGTCCCACAACAGGACTTCGTCTTCCTGTGACAGTGGCAGGCCCTGCACGATGACGTTGTTGGCTTCCGAGGTGTTTCGCACCAGCGCCAGTTCATCGGAGGACGTACCGAGAAGCCCGGCGATACGGCTACGCGCACTTTCGCGCAGCGCTTCTATCCGCTGCCGGTTGCCCGGACTCAGGTCGTCATCGAGTTCGCGCGCGTAACGGGCATAAGCTTCGCTCACGATCACCGGCATCGGGCAAATATTGGCCGCATTCATCGGCACCTTGTCGTCCGGAAAACCGAACGAAGGCCAACCGATGGCACTCGATTTGGCGGATGCAGGCTGCAAGCCTGCACTGCCGGCCAGCACTGCGCCGCCCACAATCTGAAGAAATTCGCGTCGTTGAATATTCATTGGCTCTCCCCCGGACTTGCCGGTATCCCAGGCACGGCTGGTTATTTATTGTGGGCGATATGGGCGTGATTCGATTTGTTAGCTGCCTCCCGACGCCGGGTCGTGGATTGTCGGCTGCGTCTGGATTCCCATGGGTCCGCGCGGCATCGAGATGAGCATCACCTGGCCATTGCGCAAAATCTCGACGGCGACCGGCGCTCCCCGGTCACCGGTGCTGCGCAGACTGGTAAGCTGATCGGGTGAGTATATTTTCTCGCCGCCGTACCTTGTAATGATGTCACCGGGACGCAGGCCCGCTCGTTCGGCCGGCGACGTCTGGATGACGGAGCCGACTGCAACGCGGTTCGGCCGGCCGGAAGCGTACATATAACGATCATAGGCTTCGTCGCCGAGTTCGCCGCGAATAGCCTCGGCTCCACTGGCAAGACTTGCGTACTCCTCGGCGTATCGTGCTGTGCCGAACCAGCCTTCCCGACGTGCACGATCGTCCATTTCAACCTGCTGCATTTCGGCTTCCGCCTGCCGCCGTCGAAGGTGTTCGACCTGGTCCGGCGTGAAACCTGCCGCCTGGAGCTTCGACTTGATCGACTGCGCGCGGGCGATACGTGCCTGCTCGTACTCGGACACATCTGTTGACTCAACTTCCTCTGCGGCGGCTCGGAACGATTCCTCTACCCGCGTGCGCAGGTTCTGCTGCAGGTCGTCCAGCTCGGCACGCGTTGCCTCGAGCTGCTCGGCCAGCAGGCGACGCTCCCTGATTTCTTCGTCAAGCACCTGCACGAGCGACTCAACGACCTGCGAAAGCTGTTGCTGGTCAAGCTCGCTCGTCTGGCTCCTCTTCAATCGTTCTACAAGGTCGGCGGACCTGTCTGTCGGCAGAATTTTGGCCGGATCATACTCAATGGTGAAACGGCTCATCGCCAGCACTGCGACGCCAGCGGCAGCGGCCAGCGCGACGACGATGGCAAGTAAGCGACGGGTCATGACGAGATCCTCCGATACGATTGTAACCGACAGTCCGGAGCGGGGAGTGCCGCCTCGACCCTGCGATCGGTTCTTGATGCTTTTTTCGAACGCCGCAACCGGTTTTCACCATTTTGCCGTCTAAAGCTAAGGGCAATCTGTCCGGGCATTCGAAGCGATATCATAACCTCTTGTAATAATTGGATTATTCTGCATATGGACATGACTTGCCGGCACCTTCCCGGGTTCACCCGCATCTTTGGTCTGCTACTGATCGCCGGCATTCTGGCCAGCACAGCAAGCCGCAGCGCAGAGCCGCAATTCGACCTGCAAGCGTACCGCGGAAAAGTTGTGATACTCGATTTCTGGGCATCCTGGTGTGTACCGTGCCGACGCTCGTTTCCGTGGATGAACGAAATGCAGCGAAAATACGCTGACGCTGGTCTGGTCGTCGTCGGCGTCAACATGGACGCCGACCCGGATGATGCTCAGGCATTTCTGCGTAACTATCCGGCAGATTTCAGGATCGTCTCCGATTCCGGCGGGGATTTGGCGAGCCACTTCGCGGTCGAGGCAATGCCCAGTTCCTATGTCATCGACCGGGAAGGCGAAATCGTTGCACGGCATCTCGGCTTCCAGGTCAGGAAGGTCGACGAGTACGAGGAAAGAATCAAACAAGTCTTGTTTTCAGAGGAGGAATGATTGCATGTCGAATTCGATCACCCTGAGATACCGCGTCATGGCATTGTGTTTATCAACCGTATTGGGGGGATGCACATCGCTCGGCGTCGAGCCCTGGGAGCGCGACGAACTTGCGAGGGAAGATATGCAGCTGGTTACAGACCCGGTGGAAGCCGGACTCGACGACCACATCTACTTCAGCAAAGAAGCATCGAGTGGCGGACGTGGCTTTGGCGGCGGCGGCTGTGGCTGCAACTGAATCGGGAATTAAGGATATGTCTACACACAACAAACGAATTATTGCCGCCTCCCTTGCAACAGCTACCTGTTCGCTGCTCGGCACGTCTGTGGTAGCACCGGTGCAGGCGCAGGAAGATCCGGGCTGGGATTTCAACACCGCACTCCTCTACTACGGAGAAAGCGACGGCCGGGTCCAGGACGTCAGTCTGAATGTGCTGGCGCGACGCGCATTCGTCGACGATCGATTCCTGACGCTCGGTCTTGCGGTAGATACTTTGACCGGAGCCACACCGAGTGGGGCTCTGGCATATGACGGACCGCAGACCTTTACGAGACCGTCCGGGCTGGCAACCTACACGACGCCCGCCAACCAGACTCCGCTGGATGACAGTTTTCTCGATACGCGCGTGGCGCTGACCGCGGGATGGCAACAACCGTTTGCGAGGCTGTACTCGTTCAATGTCGGCCTCAGCGCTTCGAAGGAATACGACTACCTGCATCTCGGCGCGAACCTCGGGCTGTCACGCGATTTCAACAAGCGAAATACCACTTTGTCGCTGGGCGTCGCGTTTTCACAGGACGATCTGGAACCGGTTGGCGGCGCGCCGCTGCCCTTGTCCGCCATGCTGGACGTCGGTGACCTGTCGAACCGAAGCGGCGACCAGAGCAAGGACGTCACCGACCTCGTGCTCGGCCTCACGCAGGTAATCAATCGTGATCTGCTCGTACAGCTCAATTACTCGTTCAGCAAATCAACCGGTTATCTCAACGATCCGTACAAATTTCTGAGCGTTGTGGATGGCTCGACCGGTGACCCGATCAGCCGGACTCCGGCGCCCGGTGATTCCGGCCCTCTTCATGAGTACCGCTTCGAGAGCCGGCCGGACGAGCGCAGCAAACACAGCGTGTACGGCCAGGCGAAGTACAATATGAGCGGCAAGGTACTCGATCTCTCGTACCGTTACATGAGCGATGACTGGGACATCGACTCGCATACACTGGAGGCACGTTATCGTTGGCCTTTCGGAGATCGCCGCTATCTCGAGCCGCATGTTCGTTACTACACACAAAGTGCCGCAGAGTTCTATCGCATCGGTCTCGTCGACGGGGCAACACCGCCGCGTTTTGCATCCTCCGACTATCGACTCGGCGATTTCGATGCCATGACGGTCGGCCTGAAATACGGCTGGAAGACACGCTCCGACAATGACATGAGCATAAGGCTCGAGTACTACACGCAGGATGGATCTGCGCCATCGGACCAGATTATCGGCAACCAGGCCGGGCGGGTCCTGTATCCGGATCTCGATGCAATCATTGCGCAGTTCAGCTATCGATTCTGAGGTACGGCAGAGCGTGAGGCCGGGTGCCACGAAACGCGATCCACGATTGGGTCTGGCGGCCGGGCATTTCCGCGGCTCGTTCAACGCGATGGGTAGCCCCTGCGAACTGCTGCTAGAAACGGCGGACGAAGTGCTGGCACAAGAGCTTCTGCAGATCGTGGCCACGGAAGCATGGCGTGTCGAGGACAAATTCAGTCGCTACCGATCCGACAACGTCGTCGCACGAATCAATCAGAGCAACGGACGTCCTCTTACGGTCGACGATGAAACCGCGAACCTGCTGGAGTTTGCGGCAACGCTTTACCAACTGAGCGATGGTCGCTTCGACATCACTTCCGGCGTACTGCGCAAAGCTTGGCTGTTCGACGGAAGTGATCGCGTGCCGGACGCCGACAGCATCGCACAAATAATGGGCACGGTCGGCTGGCATCGAGTCTCATGGCGGCGCCCCGAAATACAATTGCTTCCCGGCATGCAAATCGATTTCGGCGGCATCGGCAAAGAATATGCCGTTGACCGCGCCGCAGGACTCGTATCCCGGCGAACGAATTGTCCGTGCCTGGTGAACTTCGGCGGTGATCTCGTCGCCGTCGGCGGATTGCGCCATCCCGATGGCTGGCAGGTGGGCGTGGAAACACCAGGCAGCAACGCCAGCAGTGCGCAGAAATTGATACTACTGAAACATGGTGCGCTCGCCACCAGCGGCGATTCGCGCCGTTTCTTGCTGAAGGATGGCATCCGCTATGGTCACATCCTCGACCCGATGAGTGGCTGGCCCGTGGAATGCGCACCTCGTTCGGTTACCGTTGCCGCCGATTCCTGCACTCAAGCCGGCATGTTCGCGACATTGGCCATGCTCTGCGGCAAAGGTGCTGAGGAGTTTCTCGAAGACCAGGGCGTTCGTTTCTGGTGTCTCCGATAGAGGCCGTTACCGCTGCACAGGGACCAGCCGACCGATTTTTGCATCCCCTTCGTCAAACAGCACAAGAGGCGCAAAGTCTCGTGCTTCAGGAGGGAATGATATGAAGAACTACAATCCTGCGCGATTCTCGCGCGTGAGGTCGTCCGTTGCTCTGGCGGCCGCACTGATGCTGCTGGCAACTCTCGGTGTGCCGGTGGAAAACGCAAACGCGGGCCACAAGAACAAGACCAACGCCTGCTCACAAACCAGCCGTTTGATGCGTATGGCTTGCTATGCCGAGGGCCGGGATGACTATCTCGTTGAACTCGCAAAGTGTGTCAATGAATCCGAATGGCGTGAACGACGTGAGTGCGAATCGGACGTTCGTGAATCGATTTCCGAAATCTACAGCGAGTGTGGCGAACAGTTCGAAGCCAGGCAGGAAGTTTGCGATGCCATCGGCCAGGATCCTTACGATCCGGAATTCGAACCAGAAGATTTCGAAACCGATTTGAACTCTCTATCGATGCCGAATCCGTATTACCCGATGGCGGTAGGTCACCACTGGTTACTTTCGGACGGGGAGGAGACGATCGACATCGAAGTACTCGACGAAACCAAACTTATCGATGACATAACTTGCTTCGTCATCCGTGACACGGTCAGTGTCGATGGCAAACTGGTCGAGGATACCGATGACTGGTTTGCTCACGCCAAAGACGGTGCAATCTGGTATTGCGGCGAAGAGGTCAAGGACTTCGAGTTCTTCGAGGGTGACATGCCGAGCCTGCCGGAACTCGTCTCCATAGACGGATCGTTCAAGGTTGAGGTGGACGGTGCACGTGCCGGCGTCAGCTTTCCCGCAATCCCCGAAGTCGGCGACGTCTATCGCCAGGAGTTTTCACTGGGCAATGCCGAAGACGTCGCGGAAGTGGTTTCGACCGACTACTCGTACGGGAAAGACCCGGACCTGGACGTTCTGGTCCCGCAGGAACTTGCAGAGCTCCTTTGCAATGACGATTGTGTGGTTGTGTTCGAGTACTCGCCGCTCGAACCTGGTGCTTTCGGCCTGAAGTACTACGCGAGAAATGTCGGATTCTTCCTGGAAACTGTCCCCGAGGAAGATGTTGCCGTGCAGCTGATTGCCTGCAACATGGACAGCCGTTGTGACGACTTGCCGGATTTGTAAGAAACGATGAGCCTGGAATAGGCGCGCCGTTGCCAGGCCTGGCAACGGCGCAATTTTACGGGCCAGCACGTCACTGCACCGGGCGTCGTAATCAGCCGCCGGCAATCGCGCCAATGATCAGGTACGGCTCCGTGCCGTTCGCGACGGCTTGTGGCAACTTCGCATCGGGGGACTCGTCGGATAGGTCCTCGGAACAGGCATAGAACCTGACGTAAGCGCGACGTTTCTTTGTTTGCAGATCGCGGGTGGTACCGCGAAGCATGGGGTATTGTTGCTCGAGTGCGTCCAGCAATTTTCTCTGTGTTACCGGTGCACTCACATCGAGCTCGACGTTTCCGTCGATTTTCGCCAGACGGCGCAGGGCAGCAGGCAACACGACCCTGATCACGGCAGTGTCTGAACTTCTACGGACAACACCGCAGGGAGGTGCCCGGCTATCGTCTGCCAGCTGTCGCCCTCGTCGGCCGAGGCATAGATCTGGCCGCCAGTCGTGCCGATGTAGATACCACAGGGATCTCGCTGATCCACCGCCATCGCGTCGCGCAGAACGTTGACGTAACAATTTTCCTGCGGCAATCCCCTGGTCAGCGCCTGCCACTCATTGCCACCGGAACGACTTCGGTACACGCGCAACTTGCCATCGGGCGGAAAGTGCTCGGAATCGCTCTTGATCGGCACGACGTATATCGTCTCCGGTTCATGTGCATGGACGGCAATCGGAAATCCGAAATCGCTGGGCAGGTTGCCGCTGACCTCGTGCCAGTTAGCGCCGGCATCGTCGCTGCGCATCACGTCCCAGTGCTTCTGCATGAACAAGGTATCGGGACGATCCGGATGCACGGCAATTCGGTGCACACAATGACCGACTTCGGCAGTGGGATTCGGAATCTGCGCCGAGACGAGGCCCTTGTTGCTCGGCTGCCAGGTTTCGCCATGATCCTCGCTGCGAAATACGCCCGCGGCCGATATTGCGATCGTCATTCGTTCAGGGCGCGCGGGATCGAGCAGGATCGTGTGCAGGCACATGCCACCGGCCCCCGGCATCCATTGCGGACCGGACCCGTGGCCGCGCAGGCCGGCCAGTTCCTTCCAGGTCTTGCCGCCGTCCGTGGTGCGGAACAGCGCCGCATCCTCGACGCCCGCATAAACCGTATCCGGATCGTCGAGCGAAGGCTCGAAATGCCAGACACGTTTGAATTCCCACGGCCGCAGCGAGCCGTCGTACCACTGATGCTGTCCGGGATCGCCTTCGTACTTGAATTCGTTTCCGACCGTGTCCCAGGTTGCGCCGCCATCGTCGGAGCGCTGGATGACCTGGCCGAACCACGAGCTGCTTTGCGATGCGTACAGCCGGTCGGGGTCGGCGGGCGAGCCCGCCATGTGATAGATCTCCCAGCCGGCGAAGTGCGGCCCGTCGATTTTCCAGGATTTGCGTTTAGCGTCCGCACTCAGGATAAAACCGCCCTTGCGCGTCCCGACCAGCACCCGTATTCCGCTCATGACCCGATCCCCCGATCTGCCGCCGCCGCCAAGGAGTATACTCCGCACAGCGCCGGTCCCGTCAGCGTTGCGCGTAACAAAACCC
This sequence comes from Gammaproteobacteria bacterium, assembly GCA_029865385.1. GTDB lineage: Bacteria > Pseudomonadota > Gammaproteobacteria > Steroidobacterales > Woeseiaceae > JAKEGN01. The sequence continues at coordinate 1,608 of JAOUGX010000031.1, read as the reverse complement.
CGGCGAAATTAAGCACATGGCCGAACTCTCCCGCGAAGAAATCCTCCGTTACAGCCGCCATCTCGTCATGCCCGAGGTGACGCTGGAGGGACAACTGAAGCTGAAAGCGGCACGCGTGCTGTGTGTTGGCGCCGGCGGGCTCGGCTCGCCACTGACCCTGTACCTGGCAGCTGCCGGCGTAGGCACGATCGGACTGGTCGATTTCGATGTAGTCGACCTTACCAATATCCAGCGGCAGATTCTCTATGCCACCTCCGATGTCGGGCGCCCCAAACTGGATGCCGCCAGTGAAAGGCTGTCGCAACTCAATACCGACATCGTCATCCGGCGGCACGACCTGCGCCTGGCTGGCGACAACGTGATGGATATCGTCAATGACTACGACCTCGTCGTGGACGGCACGGACAATTTCCCGACCCGCTACCTGGTCAACGATGCCTGCGTGTTTGCCGGCAAACCGAACGTGTACGGCAGCATTTTTCGATTCGAGGGCCAGGTCAGCGTTTTCGACGCGCGGCGCGGCCCCTGCTATCGCTGCCTGTTTCCCGAGCCGCCGCCGCCGGGCGCAGTGCCCTCTTGCGCGGAAGGCGGAGTACTTGGGGTACTGCCCGGGATCATCGGCACGCTGCAGGCACTCGAAGTTATCAAGCTGATCCTCGGCGGCGGACGGCCATTGATTTCACGGCTCGTTCTGTTCGATGCGCTGGAATTCGAGTTTCGCGAACTCAAGCTGAAGAAAGACCCGAATTGCGTTGTCTGCGGTGCAACACCGACGATCCGTGAACCGATCGACTACGACGCATTCTGTAGTGGCAGCGCAAAGCAATCAGCACCTGCGATGAATGTGCCCGGCATTTCGGTCGAAGAGTTCGCTGCACTGAAGGAGTCGGTCGCCGCCGAACTTATCGACGTGCGCAATCCTCACGAGTTCGACATCGTCTGCATCCCCGGTGCAAGAAAGATTCCGCTCGGCGATCTGCAGGCACGACTGGGCGAGCTCGACCAGGCGACGCCCTACATCATCACCTGCCACAAGGGTCCGCGAAGCATCCGGGCATATCAACTGATGAAACAGGCAGGATTCACACAGATCCGAATCCTTACCGGCGGTGTGGACGCCTGGGCAGAAAAAATCGATCCGTCACTGTCGCGCTATGGCTGAACCTTGAACAGGGGGCAGAACTTGCCAAATCTATGACCAGAAAAATTTCGCTGATTTCTTTGCAACTCACCCTTGCCCTGCTTTCGCTGACCGGCTCGGCTGCCGATTTTACGAAAGGGCTCGACGCCTACAAGACGGGCGATTACGAAACCGCGCTGGCCGAATGGGCACCGCTCGCCGAACAGGGAGATGCCGGCAGCCAATTCGGCCTCGGTTTGCTCTACTCGCACGGATGGGGCGTCGATCTCGACGATGCCGCGGCACTGAAATGGTACGAACTCGCGGCGGCGCAGGGTCACGGCGAAGCGGCGTACAACATCGGCGTGATGTACCAGAACGGCTGGGGTGTGGATCAAAGTGACGCCGAAACATTCAAATGGATGCAGATGGCCGCCACAGCCGGCTTTCCTGCTGCGCATCGTGCAATGGGCGACATATTTGCGAAT
>JAOUGX010000133.1 GCA_029865385.1 Gammaproteobacteria bacterium | reverse complement strand
TATCGGCCCTGCAAGGCAGTCCGATAACTGCCACGATCGAGAGATAGAACACTGTAGGAGCCTGCATTGCAGGCGACCTTCGGGAAGGCAGAGACAAACCCTGTAGGAGCCTGCATTGCAGGCGACCAGGAAATAACGAAGATCTCAATAGAACTAGGCCAGTAGCTCAATTGGCAGAGCGGCGGTCTCCAAAACCGCAGGTTGGGGGTTCGATTCCCTCCTGGCCTGCCATTTGGCAGGACGAAAGCGGCGACATTTGAAACAAAGGCGGAAGGGCATCGTAGGAACCTGAATTGCAGGCGACAGCAGATCCCAAAGACTACCCAATGGCAACAACGACAACAGAAACCAGCGAGTCGGGCGTACTCGACATACTGAAGCTGCTGATAGCGGCCGGTGTGCTCGTGGGCGGTTTGTTCGCCTATTACTACTATCTGGCGTGGTCGTTGCCGATTCGTGTGTTGATCGTGCTCGGCGGTCTTGCAGCCGGCATTGCCATTGCTTTGACCAGCACACAGGGACAGCGGCTTTGGGCTTTTATCCAGGGATCGCGGATAGAAATTCGCAAGGTCGTCTGGCCGACGAAACAGGAAACCACGCAGACGGCCATCGCTGTTTTCGTATTCACGCTGATCATGGCGCTTTTCTTCTGGGGTCTGGACTCGTTCCTGCTCTGGTTGACACGAACACTGGTCGGATCGACCAGCTAAATTGCAGAACTCAAGCAGAGGTAATACGGAAGTGGCGTTACGCTGGTACATCGTGCACGCATATTCGAATTTCGAGCACAAGGTCAAGAGCTCGCTCGAAGAGCGTATTGCAATGATGGGGCTGCAGGAAAAGTTCGGCGACATTCTTGTGCCGACCGAAGAAGTGGTCGAGATGAAAGAAGGGCAGAAGCGGCGCAGCGAGCGCAAGTTCTTCCCTGGCTACGTGCTCGTGCAGATGGAAATGGATGACGAAACCTGGCACCTCGTAAAGGAAGTGCCGAAGGTTCTCGGCTTTATCGGCGGTTCGAGCGACCGTCCGGCGCCGATTTCGGAAAAGGAAGCCGACCAGATTCTGAACCGCGTCAAGGAAGGCGTGGACAAACCGCGGCCGAAAGTGCTTTTCGAGCCGGGCGAAGTGGTACGCGTTATCGACGGCCCGTTCAACGACTTCAGTGGCGTTGTCGAGCAGGTGAATTACGACAAGAGCCGGCTGCAGGTTGCGGTGCAGATTCTCGGTCGTTCGACGCCGGTTGAGCTGGACTTCAGCCAGGTCGAGAAAGGATAGGTAACTATCGGCAATGCACCGGCCGGCGCCGGTGATTGCCCTGGATGGTCGCTGGTGTTATCGGCCCTGCTGACGCAGTCCGATAACCGGCGAAAAAGGCGGTGAGGTGTCGTAGGAGCCTGCATTGCAGGCGACAGCGGTGCTGGAAGCAAGACCCGGATAGCTGTAAGAGCGGGCACTGCGCGCGACTTAGGTTAAGAATTTTTTTGCAGTACCGAATTAGGCGCGAATGCGATTTCGGAATGAATCGAGGAGCTTGAAGTTCAAGCGCTTGCACTCGAAGAGGTAATTTAAATGGCTAAGAAAGTAACTGGCTATATCAAGCTGCAGGTCGCAGCTGGCCAGGCAAACCCGAGTCCGCCTGTCGGTCCTGCACTGGGCCAGCACGGCGTCAACATCATGGAATTCTGCAAGGCGTTCAATGCCCAGACACAGGGCGTCGAGCCGGGCTTGCCGATTCCGGTCATCATCACGGTCTACAGCGATCGCAGCTTCACCTTCATTACGAAGACGCCGCCCGCGGCAGTATTGCTGAGAAAGGCAGTCGGGGTTCCGAAGGGATCCGGCACGCCGAATACCGCAAAGGTTGGCAAGGTCAATCGCTCGCAGCTCGAGGAAATCGCCAACACCAAGATGCCGGACCTGACCGCTGCCGATCTCGATGCAGCTGTACGTACCATCGCAGGCACTGCCCGCAGCATGGGAATCGATGTTGAGGGAGTGAACTGATGGCTACCATGAGCAAGCGCAAGAAACTTGCGCGGGAAAAGTTCAACGCAGCGATGTTGTACCCGATCGACGATGCGCTGAAGCTGGTCAAGGAACTGGCAACGGCGAAGTTTCCTGAGAGCATCGATGTAGCCGTGAACCTTGGCGTCGATCCGCGCAAATCCGACCAGGTAGTCCGCGGTTCGACAGTGCTGCCGAACGGCACGGGCAAAACGGTTCGTGTCGCGGTTTTCGCGCAGGGCGACAACGCCGAGAAAGCCAAGGCGGCGGGTGCCGATATCGTCGGATTCGACGACCTCGCTGAAAAAGTGAAGGCCGGCGAAATGAATTTCGACGTCGTGATCGCGACGCCGGATGCGATGCGCGTTGTAGGTCAGCTCGGCCAGATTCTCGGCCCGCGCGGCCTGATGCCGAACCCTAAGGTCGGCACGGTTACGGCAGACGTGGAAACCGCTGTGCGCAATGCCAAGGCTGGCCAGGTGAGGTATCGCACCGACAAGGCCGGGATAGTTCACTGCCCGATCGGCCGTGCAGATTTCGAAGTTCCGGCGCTGAAGGAAAACCTGACGGCGTTGCTGGCCGACCTCAAGAAAGGCAAGCCCGCGTCGGCCAAGGGAATCTTTTTGAAGAAACTGACCGTCTCCTCGACCATGGGGCCGGGCGTGTCGGTTGATCAGGCCAGCGTCGAAGCCTGATATCGAATTTGTTGCTGCGATTGATATTGATCGCAGTGGTAAAGGACCGGGGAATGATTTGTTTGCCCGGTCATCGTCGAAGACCGTAGGTGGTCACTGTAGGTGGTGATCTTAATTTGATGCCTACGCAGATGGTGTTGCCTGAGTCAGAGCAATCTGGTGACGGTCACCAATTCGGCATTGGTGGGTGAAGATGTTTTTCACCTTTGTTATTGACCGTTAGCCAGGAGAAATTCATGGCACTGAGACTCGAAGACAAGAAAGTTTTTGTCACAGAGGTAAACGCGGTCGCGGTCGACTCTCTTTCTGCCGTTGCGGCAGAGTATCGGGGGCTGACCGTTGCAGAGATGACGGAGTTACGCAAACAAGCGCGTAACGCCGGCGTGTATATGCGTGTGGTGAAAAACACGCTGGCACGTCGCGCCATCAAGGGCACGGAATTCGAGTGTATGAAAGATACGCTCAAGGGCCCGCTTCTGCTCGCGTTTGCAAAAGACGATCCAGGTGCCGCTGCCAGGGTTATCAAGGATTTCGCCAAGGAGCACATAGCTCTGAGGGCGGTCTCGCTATCTGCCGGTGGGCAGTTGTTGCCAGCGAGTGATCTGGAAAAGTTGGCGAATCTGCCGACGCTGGATCAGGCGCGCGCAATACTGCTTGGCTTGTTGGTAGCTCCGATGTCCAGGCTGGTACGCACACTCGCTGAGCCGTCTGCGATGCTCGCACGGACCTTGTCCGCGAAGGCAGAGCAGAAGGCAGCGTAAGAAAATTTAACTGATTCAGGATTTACCCAGAGGAATATAGAAATGGCAATGTCAAACCAGGATCTGCTCAAAGAATTGAGCGCAAAGCCGATCATGGAAGTCGTCGAGCTCGTAAAGATGCTCGAAGAAGAGTGGGGCGTTTCTGCAGCCGCACCTGTTGCGGTCGCGGCCGCCGGTGCAGCCGCTGATGCAGGCGCTGCGGCAGAAGAGAAGACAGAGTTCGACGTCGTAATGACCAGCTTTGGCGCCAATAAGGTCGCCGTCATCAAGGCTGTTCGCACGATCACCGGCCTCGGTCTGAAAGAAGCCAAGGACGCCGTTGAAGGCGCTCCGTCGGTAATCAAAGAAGGTGCATCCAAAGCAGACGCCGAGAACTTCAAGAAACAGCTTGAAGAAGCTGGCGCCAGCGTAGAGCTCAAGTAATTACTTGAATTATCGATTTCCAAAATCGATTTTGATGCAGGACTTTGCAGTCCAAAAGTCGGGCACGCAGCCGGTCGCGGTAATCGACCGGCTGCGCGTTCGCGTCTGTGATTTTGATTACGGCGAGTCTCGTCCTGAAGCGGCTCACAACAATTTGTAATTGAGCGGCAGGTCTGCCGGTCGGTTGGGGAAACCGCCAGGCAGGACACCGCCTTAAATGAAGGTACTCTCGAATGGCTTATTCATTCACTGAGAAAAAACGCATCCGTAAGGATTTCGGCAAGCGCCAGACGATTCTGGACGTGCCGTACCTGCTGTCCATCCAGCTGGACTCCTATCGTAAGTTTCTGCAGGTAGAGAACAGCGAAGAGAAGCGCGACGAAATCGGCTTGCATGCGGCATTCAAAACCGTATTTCCGATCGTCAGCTACTCCGGAAATGCTGCCCTTGAATACGTAAGTTACCGGCTGGGTGAGCCGGTATTCGACGTCAAGGAATGCCAGATGCGCGGGCTTACCTACGCGGCACCGATTCGGGTCAAGGTTCGCCTTGTCATTTATGACAAGGAAGCCAGCGGGACGCCGAAGCCGGTGAAGGACATCCGCGAGCAGGAAGTGTATCTCGGTGAAATGCCATTAATGACCGATCACGGTACCTTTGTTATCAACGGTACTGAACGCGTCATTGTGTCCCAGTTGCATCGTTCGCCGGGCGTGTTTTTCGACCACGACAAGGGCAAGACCCATTCGTCCGGAAAGCTATTGTTCTCGGCGCGAATCATTCCCTATCGCGGTTCATGGCTGGATTTCGAGTTCGATCCGAAAGACAGCGTATTCGCGCGAATCGACCGTCGCAGGAAGCTCCCCGTTACCATCATCCTGCGCGCACTGGGTCTGACCAACGAAGAGATGCTCGATATTTTCTTCGAGCACAACGAGTTCTTCCTGTCGACGAAAGACATTCGCATGGGGCTTGTACCGGGCCGCCTGCGCGGCGAAACGGCGATGTTCGAAATCAAGCTTGGCCGCAAAGTCATCGTCGAGGAAGGCCGCCGCATCACCGCCAAGCACGTTCGCGAGATGGAGCAGTCGAAGATCGACACGTTGGTCGTTCCGGCCGAATACCTCGAGGGCAAGATTCTTGCTCACGACGTCGTGGACAAGGAGACCGGCGAGTTGCTGGCTGCTGCCAACGCCGAACTGAATGTAGAGTTGATGGAGCTGCTGATCGAAAAGGGCATCGACAAGATCCGTACTTTGTACGTAAACGATCTGGATCGTGGTCCTTACATTTCGAACACGTTGAATATCGATCCGTCGACGACGCGCCTGGAGGCGCTGGTCGAGATCTACCGCATGATGCGTCCCGGCGAGCCGCCGACCAAGGAAGCTGCGGAGAACCTGTTCCAGAACCTGTTTTTCAACGGAGACCGCTACGACTTGTCGGCCGTTGGCCGGATGAAATTCAATCGCCGCGTCGGACGGGATTCGTCCGAGGGCAGCGGCGTACTGGACAACTCCGATATCCTGGACGTACTGCGGACCCTGATAGACATTCGCAACGGTTACGGCACCGTCGACGACATCGATCACCTCGGTAACCGTCGTGTACGAAGCGTTGGAGAGATGGCGGAGAATGCGTTCCGCGTCGGCCTGGTCCGTGTTGAGCGCGCCGTCAAGGAGCGACTGACACAGGCAGAAACCGAAGGTCTGATGCCACAGGAAATGATCAATGCCAAGCCGGTGGCCGCTGCCGTCAAAGAATTTTTCGGTTCGAGCCAGCTGTCGCAGTTCATGGACCAGAACAACCCGCTGTCCGAAGTTACGCACAAACGGCGCGTATCGGCACTCGGGCCAGGCGGCCTGACTCGCGAACGCGCAGGTTTCGAGGTTCGCGACGTTCATCCGACGCACTACGGCCGGGTTTGCCCGATCGAAACACCGGAAGGTCCGAACATCGGCCTGATCAATTCGCTGGCCGTATACGCACGGACAAATGAGTACGGTTTCCTCGAGACGCCGTATCGAAAGATCGTGGACGGAAAGGCCACTTCCGACATTCAGTACCTGTCGGCTATTGAAGAGAGCCAGTACATCATCGCGCAGGCGAACGCCGATCTGGACAAGAACGGTCGACTGACCGAGGACCTGGTTTCCGTACGGCACAAGAACGAGTTCACGCTCGCCAGCCCCGCGCAGATCCAGTACATGGACGTGTCGCCGCGACAAATCGTGTCGGTTGCCGCGTCACTGATTCCGTTCCTCGAGCACGACGACGCGAACCGCGCGTTGATGGGCTCGAACATGCAACGTCAGGCGGTTCCGACACTGCGTTCGGAAGCCCCGCTGGTCGGTACCGGCATGGAACGTGCCGTCGCGGTCGACTCCGGTGTCACCGTGGTCGCAAAACGCGGCGGTATCGTCGACTCCGTCGACGCTTCGCGCATCGTCGTTCGTGTCAATGACGACGAGACGGATGCGTCGGAATCCGGCGTCGATATCTACAACCTGACCAAGTACACGCGTTCGAACCAGAACACCTGCATCAACCAGCGGCCGCTGGTACGAGCGGGCAACACGATTGCGCGCGGTGATGTTCTTGCGGACGGCCCGTCGACCAACATGGGTGAGCTGGCACTCGGCCAGAACCTGCTGGTCGCCTTCATGCCGTGGAACGGCTACAACTTCGAGGACTCGATCCTGATCTCTGAGCGCGTCGTCAAGGAAGACCGTTTCACGACGATTCATATCGAGGAGCTGTCCTGCGTCGCGCGCGACACCAAGTTGGGATCTGAAGACATTACAGCTGACATTCCGAACGTCGGCGATGCGGCACTGGCAAAGCTCGACGAATCCGGCATCGCGTTCATCGGCGCCGAAGTCAGCGCCGGCGATATCCTGGTTGGCAAGGTCACGCCCAAGGGTGAGACCCAGCTGACGCCGGAAGAGAAGCTCCTCAGAGCCATCTTCGGCGAAAAAGCGTCCGACGTAAAAGACACGTCGCTGCGTGTACCGCCGGGCATGGACGGCACCGTCATCGACGTACGTGTCTTTACCCGCGATGGGGTCGAAAAAGATGCGCGTGCATTGTCGATCGAGAAGTCGGAGCTGGAAAGCGTTCGCAAGGACCTGGACGACACGCTGCGCATTCTCGAAGAGGACATCTACGAGCGTATCGAACGCATGCTTACCAGCAAGGTGGCGCAGGGCGGCCCGAACAAGCTCAAAGCCGGCAGCAAGATCACCAAGGCTTACCTTGATGAAGTGCCGCGCGAGAAGTGGTTCGAGATCCGCCTGAAGAACGACGAGGCCAATGAGCAGCTAGAAACTGCGGCTGAACGCCTGAAGGCGCAGCGCGCCGAGTTCGATCAACGTTATGACGGCAAGAAAGCCAAGATCACCGCGGGCGACGATCTCGCACCGGGCGTACTGAAGATGGTCAAAGTCTACCTTGCGGTCAAACGTCGAATTCAGCCGGGCGACAAGATGGCCGGACGACACGGTAACAAGGGTGTTATCTCGACCATCGTTCCGGTTGAGGACATGCCGTATCTCGCAGACGGTACGCCGGTCGATATCGTGCTGAACCCGCTGGGCGTTCCGTCGCGAATGAACGTCGGCCAGGTGCTGGAAACGCACCTCGGCTGGGCAGCCAAAGGACTCGGCAAGAAAATCGGTGACATGCTGAAAGCACAGGAATCGACGGCGAAAATTCGCCAGTTCCTGGATACGGTCTACAACAAGACCGGCGGCCGAGAGGAAGACATCAAGTCGCTGAGTGATGCGGAAGTGATGGAGCTTGCCGGTAACCTGGTGTACGGCGTGCCGACGGCTACGCCGGTATTCGACGGCGCGACCGAAGACGAGATCAAGGTCCTGCTGAAACTGGCGGACCTGCCGGAAACAGGGCAGGCGCGACTGTCGGACGGCAGAACCGGCAACACCTTCGATCGCGAGGTCACGGTCGGTTACATGTACATGCTCAAACTCAACCACCTCGTGGATGACAAGATGCATGCGCGCTCCACCGGTCCATACAGCCTCGTTACCCAGCAACCGCTGGGCGGCAAGGCGCAGTTCGGCGGCCAGCGCTTCGGTGAGATGGAAGTGTGGGCGCTCGAGGCCTACGGCGCTGCCTACACACTGCAGGAAATGCTGACGGTCAAATCGGACGACGTGCAGGGCCGCACGAAGATGTACAAGAACATCGTCGATGGTGAGCACGAAATGGATGCGGGAATGCCCGAGTCTTTCAATGTACTGGTCAAGGAGATTCGTTCTCTTGGCATCAACATTGAGCTGGAG
>JAOUGX010000132.1 GCA_029865385.1 Gammaproteobacteria bacterium | reverse complement strand
AGACACGCACCGGTTCCGCGACCACCGAAATCGGCGGCGGCGGGGGCGGCGGTGGCTCGGGTTCTCCACCGGGGCATCCGCCGAGAAGCAAAAGGCCGAGTAAAGCGCTGATTCTGAATACGTAAGACCGGTCCGACATGAGCTTCTCCCGATGCAGTTCGCGCAACAGCAGTCGCGCGATTTTCTGGTCTGTGTATGAGGGAACGCCTTAAGTCCGGCGAACCGGACATTTGCTTGCGCCGGGCGGGGTTCGAGCAGGAAGATAGCTCCTGCGGTTTCCAAATAGTTGCATCGGAAACCCGCTCGTACGCGGATTGTTGCGGTAAAGGGTTTTTCGATGAGTCCTGAAGCAGACGATGGTCAAGAAAGCGCGCAAGGCGCCCCGGAGGGCGTCGACTCGTTTTATGAGGACGCTTACCGCGAACTTCGCCAGCTGGCGCGCGCGCGATTGAGAGCCAGCGGTCGCAACACACTGCTCGACACCACGATGCTGGTGCACGAGTCCTACCTGCGTTTGTCCCGTAACAACGAACTGGCATTTCCGGATCGGGCGCGATTTCTCGTTTATGCAGGACAAGCGATGCGATCAATCATTGTCGACATCGTGCGCCAGCGCATGAGCGAAAGGCACGGTGGTGCGCTTGCGCGGGTCACCCTGAATTCACAGCCGGCAAACGGCCTGGCAGGCGACGAAGAGAATATTCTGCGCATAAACGAGGCGCTCGAGCAGCTGGCTGAAGTGGACAAGCGAATGGCCAACGTAGTGCAAATGCGATATTTCGCCGGGCTCACCGAGATCGAGATCGCCGAAGCGCTCGGCGTCACCGACCGTACGGTGCGCCGCGACTGGGAGCAGGCGCGACTGTTCCTGGCGGATGCGTTGCAATAGTGCGCACATGCATGCAGCGTGCGGTGTAGAACGTGAAGCGCAATTTCGAGCTGGCTCCGGGCGACTGGCAGGCGCTTCGCGAATTGCTGCAGACCGCACTCGAGATCGAACCGGGCAATCGTTCCGAATGGATCGACAACCTCGGCCCGGACAAGGACGAATTCAAACCGCGGCTTCGCGCCCTGCTGTCACACACAGGTAATTCCGCGGAAGCGGCGATCCTCGATTCGCCTCCGTGTTTCGGGCCCGAGCCTCAGACTGCGGACGGCGAATTCGATGGCCGGCGCAGCGGCGATTCTGTCGGCCCTTATCGACTGTTGCGCATCCTCGGCCAGGGCGGTATGGGAACCGTGTGGCTGGCCGAGCGCGACGACATGCTGCAACGGCGCCAGGTCGCGCTGAAACTGCCGCGCGTGATGACGGATCGTGCACAACTTGCCGAGCGGCTTGCACGCGAACGCGAAATTCTGGCCGGCCTGAATCATCCCAATATTGCGCACCTTTATGATGCCGGCATCGCGGCCGACGGCCAGCCTTATCTGGCGCTCGAGTACGTCGAAGGCGAATGTATCGACGCGTACTGTAACCGCAGGCAGCTCGGTGTTGCCGATCGGCTGCGCCTGTTCATCCAGGTCGTCCGCGCAGTTGCCCATGCACATGCGAACCTCGTCGTACATCGGGACCTGAAGCCTGGCAATATGATGGTTACCGACTCGGGCGACGTTCGATTGCTGGACTTCGGTATCGCAAAACTGCTCGAACATGGCGAAACCAGAGAAACTCAATTTACGCGAATGACCGGTCGGGTGCTCACACCGGATTATGCTGCTCCCGAACAGATCATGGGGAAGGCAGTTGCGACGGCGGCCGATATCTATGCGCTTGGCGTTGTACTGTTCGAGTTGCTGACCGGCGTACGTCCATACCGTCTGAAGCGCGATTCGCAGGCCGCACTCGAAGAGGCGATCGTGCAGACGGAAGTACTGCGGCCCAGTGCGGCTGCAACGGTTACCGCGCTGAAAAAGCGGCTGCGCGGAGACCTGGACACCATCGTGCTCAAGGCCTTGAAGAAAGAGCCCGCCGAGCGCTACACAACCGCCAATGCGCTTGCCGAAGACATCGAGCGGTTCCTGGCCCGCCAACCGGTGCTCGCACAACCGGACAAGCGATCCTACCGACTGCGCAAGTTTGTCGCCCGCAACCGACTTGCTGTCGTCGCGGCTGGCTCCGTGCTCATCGCCGTTCTCGCCGGTTCGGGAGTCTCGATCTGGCAGGCCCGTGAGGCGCGCATTGGTCAACAACGTGCCGAGGAGGTCAAGAATTTCATCGAGTCGATTTTTCAGGACGCGGACCCGTTCAGCTCCGGCGGTGAGCCGACCGTCAAGGGATTGCTGATACAGGCCGAGGAACGGTTGAGCGGACGTTTCAGCCAGCAACCTTCATTGCGGGTCGAACTTCTGACGACGTTGGCCAGTGGCTACATCGGAATCAACGAATTTGAGTCCGCGGAAAAAATCCTGAGTGAGGCAATCGACATTGGCACGAGCGATCTCGGGCCACTGGATGCTTTGACTCTTCGTGCGCGCACCGCAATGACCACGGTGTATCGATTTCGCGGGCAACTTGCGGAAATGCAGACCGCACTGGAGACGATACTGACCGACATGCAGCGTACCGAAGTGGTGTCTCCAGAAGATCGATTGCTCGCAGCCGAAAACTACGCGCACCTCGCGATCGATCAGGGTCGTTTTGTCGACGCCGAGGCGGCTGCACTCGAAGCTCAGCGAATCGCATTGCAATATTTCGACGAGTTCAGCCCGCAAACGGCAACTACGGCGATGTTGCTGGCCGTGGCGCTCTCGTTCGGCCCGAATCCCGACGGCGCGCCGGCAGCCAGCCGGAAAGCGCTGGATCTTGCATTGAAAGTGTATGGCGCCGATCGACCGCATGCGAGGGTGCTGGATGCCAGGGGGATCCTCGGGAAGTCACTGGGCAATGCGGGACGTTATCGGGAGGGAGCCGATGAATTGACCAAGGTCGTTGACGAGACTGCCGCTTTGCTCGGGCCTGACGCCGTGATGATTGGATTCGTTTCCGCCGACGTCTCGCGCTTTCTGCTCGAGGTCGGTGAGTTGCAGGGCTCGCTTGCCAATGCTGAACGCTCGCTGCAGGTCTTGTCGTCGCACGTCGAGGCGGACACGTACACCCTGGCTGCCGCGAATTACAACCTCGGACGCGCACAACTGGCTCTTCGGCAAACCGAGGCTGCGCTGCAATCTTTTCGCGCAGCCCGGTACGGCATGGTAGAGGCGCGCGGGCAGGACAGTGCCGTCGTTCGCAACGCAACGGCACACATCGCAATCACGCTCGCGTTGCAGGGAAAGATCGAAGATGCCGAAAGGGAGATCGACCCCGACATCGATCGGTTTGCTGATGCGACGGGCCTGCTGAAATTTCACGGCCTGCATTTTGCCGGGGCGGTGAAGCGCCTCGCCGGGAAATGGGCAGCGGCGGAAGAGTTGCAGCGCGCTGCAAGTGCGGCGATCAGCAGTGGTGAGATCGATTCACGCAGAAGAGCATCCGTCGAAACCGAACTGCTGCAAATCTCTGTCGGGCAGGGCGAATTCGAAGCTGCAATCCAACGCTTACGAGCGTGGCCAAAAGTCCTGTCCGAAGCCGCTCCGGTAACACCGGACGACGCGGATCGCCTGCTCGCCGTGGGCAGGGCGTATCTGGGCGCCGGTCAATCCGCGCTGGCGGCCGCCCCGCTGCGTGCGGCTGATTCCTTCTGGCGGGATTTTGCTGCGGAAAGCCGCTGGGCGCAGGAGTCTGCTCGCTGGCTCGGAGAATGCGAGCGCCTTCTCTAGCTCGCAGTCGAAATACGCGGGTATCCGTCGTGTCGTGATCAACAAGGGAATGCGCTGATTTCAGCGGCAGCAGCATGCCAGGAGCGCGACGATTTCCCCTTGCTTCCATGAAAGGGATATCCCTGACGGAAAACTGGCTTTCGGCGCGCTCGTAGACGGCCGCTCACTGCGGCCGGACTACTCGGGCTGCCCCTGCTTCCGCATGTTCACCCCGTGAACGCCCAACGGCCGAAGAGCAGCCGAGATGTCTCGGTTGGATCCCTTCCCTAGTCCCGATCCCGCTCCATGTCTCTCCCCCGCTCATCGAGGATACGGACATCCACGAAGTGCATGTCGGCCCGCTCCTGCCCGGTGTACGGGTGTCCGCCGGGCGGCGCTCCAGCGGGCGCAGTGTCGATTGTGTTGGTGGCCCGCAGCACGCCAACGAGCTTGCCGGTCTTGCCCCCCTGCTTCAGCCGGACGACGCCCACGCCCGGGCAGCTCCCTTGCGACGCATGGCTGGCAGTGACGGGCGCCGGCCCGCGGAACGCGACGAACAGGAAGTCGCCGTTGGGGCTGCGGGACATCAGGTCTGGTGCCGGATCATTCAGCGGAAGCGATGCGTCGTCCTCGACGCTGGCCGCTTCGCAGGGGCCGATGCCCCTGCCCTTGCCGTCGGCTGACGTGAGGTCGTAGGTTGCCTTCCTCTTGGGGCGGCCCACCGCCCGCACGACTTCGACATTGTTTCGGATCCGGTCGTTGGTGTGGACGAATCGCTCATCGACGGTGGCCACGACGCCGTGGGCATCGCGCCGCGTGGAGTCGCTCGGGAGCTGGCCGGTCAGGTTCGGAGCCATCCCACCGACATTACCGTTGCTGCTGGTGTTGGTGGGGTCCTTGAAGGCGACGACCGGAGTGGGCGTGTTCTCCGCGTTGTACCCGGGCGCGAACGGAAAGCTCGAGTGCGGCAACACGTAGATGCCGAACGTCGACTGGGTAGCGCCTGCCGGCGAGGCCGAGACGCCGGCATCGAGGTAGATGCGATCGTTGGCCTGAGCGCCGGCGCAGCCCGCACCGTTGATCACCTCGTTGCCGTACTCGCCGACGATCGCCATCGGAGTGGCAGCCGAATCGACGACCAGCAGGCCACCACCGGCCAGCGTCACATAGATGAGGGAGTTGTCGTTGGCCGGGATGGGGCAGAGGATCGCGTTGTTCGGCCGTCCGCCAGCGGACCCGGTCGTGCCCGAAGCGCAGCCGTTCTCCTTGCAGAATCCATTCGGCGTCAGATCGCCGAAGTCGGGCGATCCGAACTGGATGCTGCCCATCAGCGGATTGCCAATGGCGTTCTCGCCGAGGTACACGCGCGGCGAATCCTCAGTGTACTGGTCTTTGCCGACACCCAGACTTGCGTCCATGTTGTAGACGAGATCGATGATCTGGCCGTTCGCGTCACGGGTGACGTCGATCCGCTCGACGATTCGGCCGTCGAGGTTGCACACGAGAATTGCGAGCCCGTCGAACCGCCAGAAGCTCATGTGGTTGGTGCGACCGGTTCCGGTCCGGCTCGCGCGAAACAGCGCGATCCCCTCCTTGGTCTCGGCATCCATGATGCCGACCATCCCTCCACCGGGCGAGAAGAAGCTCAGTAATGCGTACTTCTGTTGAGGGTCGATGAACGACGAATGCAAGCGGCCAGTGAGCGGACGGGTATCCCCGGTCGGCTCGTTGTCCTCGTCGTATTCGTCGAGATCCGCTGGGAAGACGAGGTTCGTGTCGCATGGCGCGTCGGTTCCGGCGCAGGGGAGCGGTCGGGCCGTCGAGCCACCCCCGACTTGCTCCTCCACGTCGTCGCTGTGCCAGATCCAGACGAAGCTGCCGTTCACTCCGAGGCTGGCCTGGCCCGGAACAGAGTTGGACTGGTCGCTGCCCCAAAGCTCGTAGCGGATCGGACCCCCGTGATTATCGCCCTTCCCTGCATTGGCTTCAGCGATCGGGTTGACAAATCCGATGACGAGAATGGTTCCGATGGTGCCGGCAATGCTGATTGCCAGACCGTATATCTTTAAGAATTTCATAATCGGTTTCCTTTTAGTCTGAAGTCGGGTTGGCGGGCCTGTTGCGCCAGGCCTTACATAGGTAAACGGGACGCGGAGAACAATGCGGACAAGCCCGACTCATTCCTTGTCCATACGCACGTCATTGATTCGCATGCTGTGGCCGCCGACGAAGGCCATCGGCAGGAATGCGATGTCGCTCGCCCAGACATGATTCGGAAGGATAGGAAATTCTATCGATCCCTCGTGGCAGGGGGCGGAGGAAGCATGAATGGTGTCTTTTTTGGCGGGCATTGGAGCGGTATTTGCGGTGAACGAGCGTTGCATGGCGGTTGCCGGCGGATGCATGCAGCGAAAAATAGGCTGACCCGGGCGGGCTGGCCGTCATCCGGCCGAACGCGACCTTGCGGTTTGCGTCTTACGCGAGATCCAGCAGCGGGTGACAAGTCAGTGGCAAGTTCTCGCCTTCGGGTATCGGTGGATCGGGTCCGGTCGCGGTGATCGTCTCGGGCGCTGGTCTCCATTCGCAAGACATTTGGCGAGGACAACGGTGCGCACGTCGGTGGCTCCAGCCGCTACGTGCCGGTCGTGTTGGAGACCCGGGACGTAGCGATGTCCGTCAATGCCGCCGAGGACTTTCAGCGGCTGCTGAATAGGCAAGCGGCCGTCCCCGAAGCGCAAAAAGATCAGGCCAACGGCTTACTGGCGGTCGCCCACGCGTACCTCGGAGCGATACCCGAGGCAAACGACTACGTCGGGCGCATAGGCGCTCGGCAGGGAGCGCCACATGGTCCCTTCGTCGACATGCTGTACGTTGCGGGGGTTGTCGATCGCTTCAGCGGGGAGTGGCTGCGCGCCGTACAGCGGCAGTCGCCGGAGATGCTGCATTCCGTAGGAGGCAGCGGTAGGCAAGAAATGCATCTTCTCACCGAAGTCGGCTTTTGCAAGCTCGAACTCGGTGAACTGGTGTCGGTCGAATCGAGTCTGACACAAGCCATTGAGCGCTATCGTGCGAATCAACCGCCTGTCACACCGCGCCACACGCATGCGCTAGTCGGGTTGGCGCGTGTGCATCTCGCGCGCGCAGCCGCTCGCGCTCATGCTGTCCTTGCCGCTGTCGGCGATGCTCCTCCGCCGCCGTGATGTCTGCGCGAAACGCCAGTATCTTGGTCATAACTCCTTTGATCGGTTATTTCTCCACCTTCATCGCGCGAACGCTCGCGTTGCAGGGAAATATCGAAGATGCCGAAAGGGAGATCGACCCCGACATCGATCGGTTTGCTGATGCGACGGGCCTGCTGAAATTTCACGCCCTGCATTTTGCCGGGGCGGTGAAGCGCCTCGCCGGGATATGGGCAGTGGCGGAAGACTTGCAGCGCGCTGCAAGTGCGCTAACGAAAAGGCCGTCACTCGCATCGATAGCGGGTCACGTGACCACCGGACTGAATATCGCATCGAGGCGTTCTCCGCGGCTGGCAGGCGTCGGAACCGGGCTGGCTTTGTTGCCAGTGTCGTTGCTGTTCCCAGCCGCGCTGCCCGGCGGAGACGCCGCCGCATTCCGCCTGTTCCTGCCCGTACTGGCGGGCGAGGCTCTCGCCTGTGCCACAGCCGGCGACCGCCAGGCCGGCCGTCGTTACGATGGCAGCGCATACAAGCCTGAGCGCTGCAGTTGTTTTCCTTCTCATGGTCCGCTCCGAAAGAGTTCCTGACATCTGTCAGAACGGAACGGATCCGGGAAAGCGGACATTGCTTACGATTTCCCTGCCGTTTGAGTCGGGACGGCCGGAGTTTCTACGATTTTGTCACCGCGCGCGCCGGGCGTTGCGAATCTCACGCGCCTGCTTGCGGCGAAGCGCAACAATCCGGTTTCAGCCTGTTGTGTAGCTCAGCGCCTTGCGCTCACGCTTGTAACGACCGTCGTCGAGTTCGACGTAAGCATGGCAGCCGTGCATCTCACCACCGTACACGTGCACTGTCACTGCGGGCTCATCGGCCGGATTCTCGATCACGTGGTAGTCGAACGGTGGAATCAGCGACCCGGCCATGCCTTTATGCGCGGAAATCTCGTCGGCCTTCCGAAACGAGACTATTTCGTCCCTGGGACTACCGATCAGATCGTAGGAATGCACGCGAATGGTGCCGTCATAGACGCACTCGACGCACCAGTTGCCGTCGTGGTCGTGGATCGGCGTGCCCTGATGTGCTCCCCACACCATGACGACGACAACGTAGCGATCGCTCTTGTGCAGCAAGCGGCGTGCGTAGTCGCTTTTACTGGGGCAGGTAAACTCCGCCGGAAGTTCAAACGCACCGCTACCGATTTCGTCGATCAGGGTTCGCTTTACTCCTTCGCAGTTCGCGTCGCTCTTTGCGCCGGCAGTATCTGCGTCGAGGCGAGCGATCAGGCGTTGGACGGAAGATGGCACTGTATTCATGCGCACCACTATACATTCAGCGCGTTCCGATCGAAATCGAT
>JAOUGX010000131.1 GCA_029865385.1 Gammaproteobacteria bacterium | reverse complement strand
CCGTCGCGGGTATTGTTGTAGCTGAAATATTGCCGCACGATCTTCGAATCGACGTCGAATTGCTCGCGGCGCACCTTTTCTTCTATGTATCCGGATTGCCATCGCTCCAGTCGTTCGGCGCCGGGCAGGTCCTGCCGCAGCCGCGAAAGCAACATACCGTATTCGCGGTCCTGCGTTTCCGTCGTGTAACCCTTCAGTTCCTCGAGGAATGCCTGTACGCGCTCGGGCGAGCCTGCCATCTTGTTGGCGGTAACGAGCTGCGCGAAATTGTCGTAGCCGATAAGTTGTGCGAGTTCGTATCGGGCGGCGAGCAGTTTTTTCAGTACCTCCTCGTTTTGCGGATAGCCGCGGTTCAAATAGATCGTCTGCATTTTCTTGCGCAGTTCGTGGCTGTCCGCGTAGTCGAAGAACGGGAACACGTCCGGGTACTGCGTCGAGATGCGGATTTTTCCGTCCTCGCCCGGCGGGTGTGAGGCGATGTAGTCGTCCGGCAATCCGGCGAGATCGTCGACGGAATCGAGCTCCAGGTAACGCACGTCTTCGCGGATGTTGCGATCGAACTCCTGGCCGATCGCGACGATCTCGTCGTTCAGCGCGCGAATGCGCTCGCGCGTTGTCTCGTCCTTGTCGACGCCGGACAGGCGAAAACCGAGCAGAAGCTTGGCCACGGCGTGTTGCGTCGTTTCGTCGGCATCGGTCAAAGAAATGCTGCTGACGGCTTCGTACACCGGGCGCGAAAGGCTGATGTCGGTACCGATGCGCGCGAGCGATTGCGCGCATTCGTCGCCGGCCGTTCGTACCGCTTCGTGCGGATGCACACTGCCGAGGCTTTGCGCCGCGCTGGTCATATTCGAAAGGCTAACCGACAGGCTGTTCAGCGATTCCATGTAACCGTCGATAGTCGCCTCGCCCGTAAACGATTCCAGCGTTGCCAGGTGTTCGCGCAAGGCCGTGTTCTCGGCCTCGCAGCGGGCCTTCATGCCTTCTGCGGTGTCCAGATCCTGCAGGCTGATAAGCGAGTAGCGTACGGGAAGCGAGGTGCCCTGGTCTGCGGGCCGGCTGCAGGCGGCCAGCAGTGTCGCCAGCAGTATCAGGGTGATCGGGTTACGGATAAGCATTGCCGGATCCTTTGTTCTTGTCGGGTTCGGCCGCAACGCGGCCGGCAAAGCGCTCCATGTTGACCTGAGCCGCGGGCATTATCAATGACCGATAGGACTGTCGCAAAACCAATACAAAACAAGCACTTAACAAATGGGGACATTCCTGATTTAACGCTCTAACAAACTTAATCAGGAATGTCCCCATTAATCCCAACGCAGTCCGCGGCTTAGGATATTTCTGCGCCGACGCATGCGCCTCACAATCGCTTTTTGGCCCAGACGCGACTTTTCGCTCGACAACATGCGATCAGGCATCGCTGATTTGATCGAGCAGCGGTTCCAGGAGTCGTCGACCGTGGACGACGGCAACGATGAGCACGTTGTTATTCTGGATGCGATAGATGAGCCGGTAGCTGTAGACGAAGCGTTCGCGGATCGCCTCGTCATCAAGCTCTGGCACGATGCGTCCGGCATTCGGGAAGTCCTTTAGCTTTCTTGCCGTGTCACGGATCTTGCTGACCACCGCACGGGTATAGGCCGGTGAGTCGCGGCTGATTTACTCGGCGATGGCGTCAACGTCATCGAGCGCCGTCGGTGACCAGCTTACTCGGTAGTCCACTTAGCGAGTCGCTTCTCGGCCTCGTCCTGCGACACGCTGCCGTGGTCGTTAGCAGCCTGGATGCCGCGCCGCACTTTCTCGATAACGTAAAGGTGATACTGGACGTCCTCCAGACTGCAGTCATCCGGCAGTTTGTTGAGCAACGCTTGGACTTCCTGTTTGGCCGCACTCATGATTAACCTCCGTCGTGACAGACCTTGATTGTAGCAACGTCGCTCCCATTTGGCTGCCCTCACGTGGCGCTGCCACTCCATTTTAGAGCCCGCCCATTGGACGGTAAGATGGTATTGTCAATTGCGTAGCGAGGATTCGAGGACGCCATCATGTCATCCGTCAAAGAAGCTGCCCGCAGCATCGTCGACAAGCTGCCAGAGCAGGCCACCTGGGACGATCTGATGTACGAGTTGTACGTAAAGCAAAAGATCGAAGCCGGCCTCGAGGCCGCCGCCGAAGGCCGCACCGTGCCACACGAAGAGATCAAAGCCAGGTTGCTCGCACGCAAGTCTCAATGAGGGTTGTCTGGACGGAGCCGGCCGAGACGGACCTCGACGATCTGTTCGATTACATCGCCCGGGACTCACCGGTTTATGCCGAGCGCCCGTGGTTGCCGGCAATGTCACTTTCGCCGCTGCCATGCCCCAGCTGCTGACGCCGTCCGAGATCAGCGTGTCAAAATCCTGTGAGAAGGCCGCAAAGCCGACAGCTTCGGTGGTATGGGCACGTTCCGTATCCAGGAACTGGTCCTCGTCGATCGTGAATCCCACCGCCGAGCCCAATGGGATCACTCTCCAGGTACCGGCCGGTCGACGGGTTATAGGTTCTGAAGTAGTTGTAATGTCACGTTGGCGTCATTTGCCAATCAATGGATATCCTTCCGGTTGGGCCGGTGGACTTTCGCCAAACCGCTGACGCGATTGAACTACGAATATTCGAGCATCGGCTTCAAACTGAAGGAACACTTTTCTTTGGGTGAACGGCCCAAATCCAGTTGTGTTCACGAAATCCGAACCCGGGTCAATTCTAGCGTATCGATACTCTGTTCCTTCGAATAGGATGCGCGTGTCGTAGAGGAGCCAATCCTCAAGTTTCCCGCTCGTCCGGGGAGCAATTTCGATCCGTTGAGTTTTGCGACCATCCAAGGTGATCTTCGCAACGAGGTGGCCATCTGAATTATTGAACAGAACTCCTGTGACCGGAATTGTGCAACTCGATAATAGGGATGCCGAGAACAGCAACACTAGCATTCGTGCCGCAACTATTCTTTGTGGTTGGAACTTCATTTCTGTGGTGCACATTCGCATCTATCCGCCAATTCCTGCTGAAGAAACTCGCTCTTCTTCACACGATCTCGGGCTTCTTCATATATATCATCATGGCTGAAGGGCCTTAGTATGCTGTCAATTCTGGGACGGGTTCTGTGAATTGACTCGTGCACAATTATTATCAAGAGCTCCTGTAGATTGAAACAGTCAAGATCATTATCAAGATAGAAATTGTCCAAAGTAATGTTGCGCGTTATCGGATTCGTGATCGCACTACCATTTCCAGGAAACTTCCCTACGCCAATCTTGCTCGGCACATTGAGGTCCGCCTGAGATCGTATCGCCAGCCGTAGCATCGCTTTGACTTGTTCTGCGTTTAGTCCCAATGGATCGACAAAGCCTAATGGGTTGCCGCCCACATAGCCGTACGTATTCAGCCCTCCACTGAGCCCAATGGGATCGCTCTCCAGATACCGTCCCGTATTTGGGTCATAAGTCCTGAAGTAGTTGTAAAGAACTCGGCCGTACGACGATCGGCGACTACGTTTTCGATTTTCCCAACGCAGTCCGCGGCTTAGGCTATTTCTGCGCCGACGCATGCGCCGCACAACGACTTTTTGGCCCAGACGCGGTTTTTCGCTTAACTGGTTCGGCACGGCGAGATTTGCCCTCTGGTGCAGCTCATCGATTTTCGATGAACTCGTCAACGGTCAGGCCGATGTCGCGGGCGATCTGCCGGAGCAGGATCGGCGAGATGTCGCGGCCGGCATGATGCGGAACGGTAGTTGCCCGGCCGTCGGCATGTCGGTATTGCTTGTGTGAACCACGCTGACGGACTTCTTCAAAGCCGAGCTTCAAAAGGATCCGGCTGACTTCGCGAGGCTTGAGGACGGGCGCTTTGGGCACGTCAGACAGCGATGGTTTGCGTGCCGACGAACTCGGTACTGAGATTCGGCTCACCGTCCTCGAGCAACATCTGCAGCACCTCGACGAGATTCGCGTGCAGCTCGTCCAGCGTCGCGCCCTGGCTGTGCGCACCCGGCAAGCCAGGCACATGCCCGACGTACAGATTGGTGTCAGCGCAACGTTCGATGACGGCGGTGTATTGATGCATGGTTCCGGTCCGTTTGCGTGAGGGATTGTATTTTAACCGCTATTGGGGGTGGCTGCCGAGGGCAGAGCAGAAGTCCGCAGGCCAGCGGCGGCCATCGACACATAGTGCGGGTTATACGCAGTCGGCGGGCGCCAGCTTGTTGGCCGCGGTACCCCCGGCCGCCGATTGCGTATAACGGGCGCATTATGTTCGGTGGGTGATTCATAGCCCCTTGGGGTTGGGGGCTCGATCTCTATCGAGCAGAAATCAATTTGGCACGTGAGCGGTTTGTGCCTGGACGAGTTCGGTAGTCGAATCTGGGGCGGTAGCTCCCTTGCTGCAGTCCTGGAGAACTCGCACCTCGGTGCTTGATGTTGAGCCTTTCACCGTTTGGACCTCGATACGACTCGGTGTAGCCGTGTCGTCCAGTTGATTGCATGCCTCGCTGCCGAGCGAGATTTCTGAGCTTACGAATACGATTCAGCTTGTTTAGCTTACTGGCAAGACCAGCCCCCGTGGCGCCAAGTGCACCGTCCACCAGTACATCGCTGAGACTGTAATCACAGCCGGTCAATTTCGACAAGAGATACCCGGAGACGATTCCGCCTATTGCACCAGCAATGCCAAACTCGCCGGTGGGGTCGTAGTAGTAGAGAGGGTTCTGATACGCGTACCCATAGGTATTCAGCCCGCCATTGAGGCCTATGGGATCGCTTTCGAGGTAGCGCCCCGTACTCGGATCATAGGTTCTGAAGTAGTTGTAAAGAACTCGGCCGTACGACGATCGGCGACACCATATTCGATTTCGCCAACGCCCGCCGCGGTTTACGTAACTTCGGCTCCGACGCCTGCGCCGTACAACGACTTTTTGACCCGGACGCGACTTTTCGCTTGGCACCAATTTCCCTAGCTGTCGTATGGATCGAGATCCGGGAATAACTGGAGTATCGGCGCTATTGCATCCGCGGCGATAGTACCTACGGCTTCTGCAACAGTCTTTTTTAGTGATAGCGCTTCGTCTTTATCTTCAAGAGTACTTAATTCCTCCGCGGCTTCCGCTAGCGCGGTTTGCGCTTTGAAGAGATGGCCTATCAAAATGATTGCTTCGTGCTTTTTCACCATTCCTCCTACGGAAAGAAATTGCCACACCCCAGTTTGCTGGTGCAAGCTTGCTGACAGCGCAGAATCCATTCATCCATTCTCCCACCGTAACCCTCAATCGCTTTGTTTATGCACTTGCGTTTGCACATTCTTGCTGCGTCCTTGCACGACTCGGGATCGTCCGTATCGCAACTGCCACCCAACTCGCCAAGCACTTCGTCGGCTGCATCCTCCCCAGCATCGCGTGGGTTGGGCCTTGTCGTCGAATTTGGCCAATCACCGACATGGATATTTGACAGCGCTCCGTGGATACCACGAACCGCCTGATCCGCTGCATAATAGATTCCAGCTGCAGCGGCCGCGCAAGCGTAGGGATTCAGCTCACAGAAAGCGATAATTGCCGGAACGATCGGCACTTCGCCGGTTGGGTCCGTATAACCGAGCGGATTTTGTGCGACGTAACCGTAGGTATTCAGCCCACCGTCGAGGCCAATCGGATCGCTCTCCAGATACCTTCCCGTGCTCGGGTCATAGGTTCTGAAGTAGTTGTAATGCAACGGCGAGACACCACGGTCTCTACTCACCACATCGCCAACTCTCGACAACCGCAAATAGCTCTTGATCCAGCAACCAGACCTTCTCAATCTCGAGGTTGTCGTCCACAGAAAAACTGTATTTCAGAGCAATTGACCTGCCCAAAACGTGCCTATCACATATCTGACCCGAATCGGTTGCGCGGCATACCGCGACTAGTTCGTCACCCGACTGAAAGCTATTAGATGTGAATGGACTCGACTGATTCCTGACGCGCCACAAGTACCAAGGAATTGAGCTGGGGTTTTCTACCTGAACAATGTCATGGTTCTTTTGCCGAAACGCTGTATCCGGCTCGTTCAATATCCGTCGAACGAACGCGTTAGAATCGATTTCGTCCCATACCCAGCTTCGAAAATCTTGAACAGGGTAAATGTATCCGCCGGCAACAATTGACGGCAGCAAACAATTCCCATCGCTAGAATCACCCTTCGCTGAACAGCCTTGAAACGCGAAACCGGTATCGGGATATAGCGGATCGTCAGGAACCCAAGGTACATCCTTCACTTTGTATTCACTCGGTATGCAATACGTCAACTCTCGCGTAGTTGTTTCAACGCCCTCGATCGTATTTGAATCACAGCTGATGAATGTGAGTGCGCCAAGCACAATGAGCACTTGAGCCAGCGATCGTGATCTCATCGCGAGCAACTCGGAGAAGGACACCAATCGTAGACATAATTTCGGAACCACTGTCCCCCAAGTCTGTCGACGAAATCGCCACCAAACTCCCCAGATGATGCTCCATGCCGGGAAAAAACATCTCGATGGAAGTCGCTCACCGCTTGCCGCGACATGTTCGCCGGATTTGTGGGCGATGCTCCGAGGATATCGAGCGTGTCAAGGTGTGCTTTGGCCAGGTCTTGTCGTATTCGTTCCATCCTGTCCATTACTTCATCCCATCTCTCCTCCTCAGTCATACACGCATCGTCCAAGTCTCGGAGCGCGGATTTCCTTAGCTTCTCATTCGTCGCATTCATCATAGTATTACGCCATCCGTAGTCTGCAGCATTTGCCGCAACCTCTCCTGCGTTGCAGGCGTAGGGGTCGCCTCCGGCGCAAGCCAAATTGTAATATTGCGCCCAGTCTCCGGCGTTTGCCGCCTGCCGCTCGCCTTCCGTTGGATAGCAACCTTTCGAATTGCACGCGAGTCCGAAAGAGTCAAATCGTACTAGTGGATTACCACCGACGTAGCCGTAGGTATTCAGCCCGCCACCGAGTCCGATGGGATCAGATTCCAAGTACCTACCAGTTGATGGGTCATAGGTTCTGAAGTAGTTGTATACTACCGCTGTGATATTTAACGAAACCATCAATCGTCAAGAACAAGGAGTGGCTGTGGCGCTGACGCTTGGCTGGGTTTTGGTGATTTTCGGTCTGGTCGGATACATTGCAACATACTTTCGAGAGAGCAACGCAGTTTTCCCATGGACGTTGCTCTTTTTAGCGAGCGCAATCGTCGGAGCCGTCATTCTTAGCATCAACGGAGTCGACATCCTCTGGGAGTAGGATCGCTCTGAACGTTTCACCTAATCGAGAGCAGACTTTCCAACGCCGACCAGCCAACCTAAAGAGACCGCATAAATAAACGAAGCTGCCGCCGACGTGCTTGAGTCGACATACACGTTCACCATAGGAAACGACGCTAGGGTGAACGCGAATGCCGCGATCAAGAATCGATTTGCCATACGTTTGCGCAATAAAAACAGCACGGCACCGACGACTGCGGATACGAATCCGCAAAGACTCGCTATCGAGAACAACAAGAAAGGTTGCTGAATATTACGTACATTCTCGGAGTATTCTTGGACTAGCGATACATCATCGCTTGCGAATCGCGACGCATCAAAAGTGATCGCGACTCCTAGCGACAACATGGCAGCTAGCGCGACAAGTATTCGCATCTCAAATGTCCGCGTCATAAGCTTTCTCCGTTATCTAGTCGCAGTCAAGTGTGCATATCAGGATTTGCCCTGCGTCAAGCGGTGCGGTGACTCGTTTGATCGCTGTTTTCACAGCTGTCCGGGCTGCCTTGCCCGCCGCAAGTTCGACCATATTCAAAGTGTACCTTTCTGCCACTTCTTCGCCGAAAGTCAAAAGAAACTCTTCCGGTGATGCTCCGATGAGCGTCTTGAACGTACACTTTGCTACACATGTCCCGCACTGTACTGCGCCGTCTTTCAGTTCCTTGGCGACAAGTTTTGCTGCATCACGATGCTCTTCGGCCGCCTTTGCGCCCAGGTCCTGAAAACAATCTTTGGTAGATACGCCCTCTCCTCCCGCTAGACACCGATACAGCTCGTCAAAAGGAACAAGCCCCAATGGATCAGACAGACTCAATGGATCTTGTCGCACATATCCATACGTGTTGACCCCTCCACTCAGCCCGATCGGATCAGATTCCAGATACCTGCCTGTCGAGGGGTCATAGGTTCTGAAGTAGTTGTAGTGTTCAGGCCGGCACGTGGAAAGTTCGCCGCGTATTGAAGTCAACTTCCTCGCTCTACTAGCCTGAAGACGATCCAGAACACGA
>JAOUGX010000192.1 GCA_029865385.1 Gammaproteobacteria bacterium | reverse complement strand
GATCACCTTGCGCATGATCGCGACTCATACCGAAGGCATGGAATTGCTTGCCGCCGGCAAGGTCGACGGTTATGCGTCGGATCGCGCCATGCTCATCGGGCAGGTATTTCAATCCCCGGACCGGTCGAAATTCACCATCACTCGGGACGTGTTCTCATTCGAGCCTTACGCGTTGATGTTGCCGCGCGGCGATACCAATTTCCGTCTGGCCACGGACCGTGCACTCGCAAACCTGTATCGTGGTGCGCGAATCCGACGCCTGTACCAGGACTGGTTCGGCCGTTACGGCGAGCCGATGTCGCCGATTCTGGAAGCTCTGTACGAGTTTCAGGCTGTAGCGGAATGATCAGAAACCTGCTTGTACTTGCGCTGGCCGCAGTGCTTCTGCAACCCGGCCTGGTCGCCTCTGAGGAAAAGTCCCCGGCCAAGAATGAAACGACTGTTGGCGACAACGAGCGGCATGTCAGAATGCACAAGAATCCCGGCTGTGGTTGTTGCGACCTGTGGGCCGAGCATTTGCGGCAGCACGGCTTTAGCGTTGCTGTCACGGAGGATCCGAAGGTCTACGATCTGAAAGAAAGCTCCGGCATTCCACAGCCTTTGCATTCCTGTCACACCGCATTCGTCGGAAAATATTTCGTCGAAGGCCATGTGCCGGCAAAGGACATCCTGAGTCTTCTTCGTCTGAAACCCCAAGGCGTGACCGGCATCGCCGTTCCCGGCATGCCGCTGGGCTCGCCGGGAATGGAACATCCCCGGCCACAGTCGTTCAACACGATTGCGTTGACCAGCGACGGGAGTGCCTATGTTTTTGCCAAACACGAAGCGGGCGAAGATTTTTCGAACGGGGAATAAAGCCTAGGCGAGGGCCTGCTCGAGGTCGGCTATCAGATCTTCGACAGCCTCGATCCCCACAGACAGCCGCAACAGGTCTTTTGGAACCGGGCTCGTCGCGCCTTCGATCGAATAGCGATGTTCAATCAGGCTCTCGACCCCGCCGAGTGACGTTGCCCTCACAAACACCTGGCATTTTCTTGCTACCGCCAGTGCTTCAGCCTCTCCGCCGTTAACGCGAAATGACAACATGCCGCTGTAGCCGCCTTTCATCTGTCGTTTGGCCGCATCGTGACCAGGATGACCGGTCAATCCGGGATAAAGCACCGCATTGATTTTCGGGTGCCTCGAAAAATGTTGTGCGATAGTCAATGCCGACGCGCTGGCCTGCCGTACCCGCAGAAACAGCGTGCGCATTCCCCGCTGCAGCAACCAGGCTTCGAATGCCCCCGCAATGGCCCCGCCGTGCGATCGCACTTCGCAGACCTTCTCCCAGAACGCATCTTTCGTGGCCGTGGCAAGTGCACCGGCTATGACGTCGCCGTGGCCGTTCAGATACTTGGTCGCCGAATGCATGACGATATCCGCACCGTGTTCGATCGGCCTTGTCAGCACGGGTGTGGCCACAGTCGAGTCGACCACCAGTCTGGCACCTGCATCGTGCGCGATCGCAGCCGAGGCGGCGATGTCGATGACGTCCCAGGTCGGGTTGCAGGGTGTTTCTATCCAGACCAGGCGGGTCTGACCGGGCTTGATGGCGTTCGCCAGCCCGTTCGAAGCCGTTGCATCGAAAAGATCGATCTTGAGGTCCCAACTGTCACAGAATTTCAACAGCCAGTTACGCAAACCCCAATACATTATTCTCGGGGCTACGATATGGTCGCCTGCTTTCAACGACTGTACGACGGACATCGCTGCGGCCATGCCGGAGGAAAAGAGCAAAGTCTCCTCTGCGCCCTCCAGTTCCGAAATCAATCTTTCGGCCGTCAGAAAGCTCGGGTTCTCGTCGCGCCCGTAACTATGATCGGCAGAGAACAGAGCGTAGTTCGCATCCCTGGCAAATGTCGTCGAGGGCTGAATCGGTGGCACTATTGCGCCGGTCGAGGCGTCGATGTAGTGCAACGCCTGCGCGGCAAGCGTCTCGGGCGCTAAGTGCTTTTTCTTGTCCAAAACAGCTGTTTCCCGGCTGGCGAGTGTGCAGTTTCACCTATTTTCGGCGATGCTGCACGTAACATCGGATCGGGATGTCACAGTGCCAGGCAACTGCGGTGGGTAAAAAAAAGGGTGGCAGGCAGGTATCGCAATGGACACCGGCCCGACACCCGTCAGATAGCGGCAGAAGCGAAAGGCCTTACGCAGCGTTTACGTTATGCAGTACAAATCTAAGTAAGACTTCGTAGCTGTTTTTCTCCATGGCCATGCCCTGGGGAAGTTCCAGCCTGTGCACAGGAGATTGATCTGGATTTCGGATCTCCTGATACAGCCTCGAGCCTTCGCGGTAGACCCTGTACAGAACCTCACGGCGGGCACCCAGTCTCAGGGGTACCAGTGCGGTCGTCCAATCCTGGATCACAGCTGAAGTCATCGTTTCATGCCCCGTATCTTCGCCGCAGTCGCGGCCAATCTCTCAGTTATTCGGGGTAATTAGGTGCCAGCCGTGTGCC
>JAOUGX010000191.1 GCA_029865385.1 Gammaproteobacteria bacterium | reverse complement strand
GATTCAGTACTTCATCAATGCACAGAAAGACGAGGGCTTGCGGCCGCAGCATATCGACGACGACAACGACCCGAACCGCCGCCAGTTCATTGCCCTCTACAGGAATTATCAGGAGGTCTGTGACCGTGGCGGCCTGGTGGATTTTGCGGAGTTGCTGCTGCGCGCGCATGAGCTGTGGCGCGACGACGCCGAGCTGCTCGCGCATTACCAGCGGCGCTTTCGCCACCTGCTCGTCGACGAGTTCCAGGACACCAATGCCATACAGTATGCGTGGCTGCGCTTGCTGGCCGGCCGCGAGGGTGTGCCGTTTGCCGTTGGTGACGACGACCAGTCCATCTATCGCTGGCGCGGCGCCAGGGTCGAACACATCTATCGCTTCCAGAAAGACTTTCCTAAAGCGTCGGTCGTCAAGCTGGAACAGAACTATCGTTCGACAGCGACCATTTTGCAGGCCGCGAATGCTGTTATAGCCAATAACGGTTCGCGCATGGGAAAGAACCTCTGGACCGAGGGTGCGCAGGGTGAACCGATTCGCGTTTACTCGGCGTACAACGAACGCGACGAAGCTGACTTTGTCGTTGGACGACTGAAGGACTGGAGCGAGCAGGGCAATCCGCGTGCCGACGCGGCAGTTTTGTATCGATCCAACGCGCAGTCGCGGGCACTAGAAGAAGCGCTTATTAATGCCGGGCTGCCGTACCGCGTATACGGCGGCTTGCGATTCTTCGAACGTGCCGAAATCAAGGATGCGCTGGCTTATCTTCGGCTGATTTCAAATCGCGACGACGACAGCTCGTTCGAGCGCGTGGTCAACCGACCGACGCGCGGCATCGGCGCGCGCACTGTCGAGGCTATGCGTGCGTATGCACGCGCCAACAGCTGTTCCATGTGGCGTGCCGCTGGAGCCGTTGCCGGTGACGAACTGGGCGGTCGTGCCGCCTCGTCTGTGCTTGCCTTTCTGAACCTGATCGAACGCCTGGCGCGCGAGACAAAAGGCCTGGATTTGCAGTACCAGGCCGATCACGTGATTCAGGCCAGCGGATTGATCGAGTTCTTCAGGAAGGAAAAGGGGGAACGCGGCGAGACGCGCATCGAAAACCTCGAGGAACTGGTCAGCGCAGCAAAAAGCTTCGAGCCCGATCCCGCCGAGGAGATGTCAGCGCTCGATGCGTTCCTGTCGCATGCGGCACTTGAGGCCGGCGAAGGGCAGGCGGACGCATGGGAAGACTGCGTTCAGCTGATGACAATGCATTCCGCCAAGGGACTTGAGTTTCCGCTGGTTTTTCTCTGCGGCATGGAGGACGGGCTTTTTCCACACCAGCGCTCTATTGCGGATCCGAACGGGCTCGAGGAAGAACGACGACTATGCTATGTCGGCATCACGCGGGCGAAGAAGATCCTCTACGTTACTCACGCCGAACAGCGCCGCATGCACGGCATGGACAGTTTTTCGCAGGCATCGCGATTCATTGCCGAAATACCGGACGAGCTCGTGGAAGAGATTCGTCCGCGCGTTCAGGTAAGCCGACCGGTGCATACGGTATCGCGGCCGCGCGGGCGAACGTCCGGCAGTATTTCTCCGGGCGCGGAACTGGGTATCCGGCTCGGGCAACGCGTACGACACGGCAAGTTTGGCGACGGCGTTATCCTGAACTGTGAGGGCCAGGGCGCGCATGCTCGTGTAGAAGTCAATTTCGAGACGGCAGGCACAAAATGGCTGGTGCTTGGTTATGCCAATCTTGATCTGATGTAGAATGGCCGCGTGCCAGAAGCCGTCCCAATAAAATGAAGATTCTCATCCTCGGCGCCGGCCAGGTCGGCTCATCAGCCGCCTACCACCTGTCCCGCGAAGAGGCCAACGAAGTTACGGTAGTCGATACCAGCGCCGAAGTATTGCGGGATTTGCAGGATCGCCTGGACATACGCACGGTGGTCGGCAACGGCGCTTACCCGGACGTCCTCGAACGCGCCGGTGCGAGCGACGCGGATATCATCGTTGCGCTGACGGACAGCGACGAAACCAACATGGTTGCTTGCCAGGTTGCCTATACGTTGCACCACACACCGACCAAAATCGCTCGCATCCGCTCGGCCGACTACATGAACGCGAAGAAATTGTTCACGCAGGATGCGATCCCCGTCGACGTTCGCATCAGCCCGGAGCAACTGGTCTGCGAGTACGTTGAGCAACTTATCCTGTATCCCGGCGCCTTGCAGGTACTCGAGTTTGCCAACGGCAGGGTGCGCCTGGTCGGCGCAAGGGCCGATCGTGACGGCCTGCTGGTCGGGCAGCAGATTGCAGCGCTGAAGGAGCACATTCCCAACACCGAAGGGCGAATTGCCGCCATCTATCGCAACGGCAAGTCGATCGAACCCGACGGTGACACCGTTATACAAGAAGGCGATGAAATATTTTTCGTCGCCGCCAGGCAGGACGTTCGTGTGTTCATGAGCGAAATGCGAAAGCTGGAAGACCCTGTTCGTCGGGTCGTCATCGCCGGTGGCGGCAATATCGG
>JAOUGX010000190.1 GCA_029865385.1 Gammaproteobacteria bacterium | reverse complement strand
TACGCCGGTAGGCTGGTGACACGCGGCACAATTGCCGAGATACACCTTCTCTCCTCGTGCCAGTACATCGGCCATTCCGCCCTGGGCCACTTCCGCCGTATGCACAGCCGTGTCTTTGGCAACGGGACTTGGCTCCTCCTGCGAACACGCGTTCAGCGGGATTGCTATCGTCGCGACTACTGCTGCCCAGGCAATCTTGTATTTGGAAACACTCATGACTAACGCTCCTGCGAGGTTCTGACTAACTGTTTGTCAATCGAAAAACTACCAATGCATGTTCAGGCTCAGCGACACACTGCGGCCGGCCTGTGCGAGATATGGAATTACGGGATCCTCCGGTGACAGGCCGCGGACATCGGACCAGTTCCAGTAAGTCCTGTCCGCCAGGTTCAGTAAGCCGGCGCGAAGGGTCGTCCGCTCGCCGATAGCCTGCGTGTAATAGAAATCGAACACAGCGTATCCGGCCGGTTTGAACAACGGGCCGGCACTTTCATCACGGTCGTCCCAGCGTTCCGTCAACGTAGCCTGCACACGAATCTGGTAATGACTGTCCGCTGCGGTCCAGCTGGCGCCGAGAACAGCCTGCCCCGGGCCGACAGAATTCAACGGCTGGCCGTTGTCCTTGTTCTCGCCGCGCGCCTTGTACACGGCGCCGTCCGTGGAGAAATTTTGCATCGCACCGGCGAAACGAATGTCCCAACCCGCCTCGAAACCGTCGATCAGCGTCTCGCTGAGGTTCTGCGACTGGAACAGGACACGGCCGCTCAGCGGGTCTGTGCCGAGGCGAACCTTCGATTCGATGAAATCCTGATATTTGGTGCGAAATACCGCCGCCCTCAGGCTTGCATTGAACCCCCGCCAGCGCATTCCGAGGTCGAAGCCATCGGAACTCTCCGACTTGAGATCCGGGTTTGGAATCGCACGGTAGTTGAATGCCGGAATCTCCAGCCCGATGTTGGCGTCTTCGTATGGCGGCGCGCGAAAACCGTGAGCGTATTGCAGGTAGAGGTCGGTGGACTGACTGACGTGATATATGAGGCCGAGTTTCGGCGATAAATCGGATTCCGATAACGAGACCGGTTCTGCGAAGGGATAGTCCTCCGCGTACATCGGATCGTTACGAGGATCCAGGTCGTAACGATCCGCTCGCAAGGCAGCGATGATCGACCAGTCGCCAATCGACATGACATCTTCGACATACGCGCCCAACTCGCTCGAATCGCTGATCGGGAAGTCGCGTAGCGGGAACTGCTCTCCAAGAATGGTGCTGGTCACAAGACCATCGACGAGGCCGCGCTCGGTGCCGTCACGAAACTCTTCGGTACGTCGCTCGCGGTAGTCGATGCCGAATCCCAGCTGATGGTCAACGTTGTCACCCGAGAATGCTTTCTGCAGGTTCAGCTCGATGCCCCTGATGTCCTGGTCGAACTGAAAGTAACGATCGATGGCAACCGGGCGTGTTGCATTGCCCCTCTCGTCCAGTGTGCTCTGGCGCACGCTCGCCTTTTCGTAGTAGGCGCGTACAAGGCCGGATTCAATCCACGACTCCGGGTTACCAAACCCATAGGACAGATTCAGGAGGTCCATCCGATACTCGTCGTCGCCTTCGAGCGCCGTGGTCGAACTGTAGCGACCCGCGCCCAGCATTGAGTTGAGGTCCGAACCGACCTCAGCGTCCTGGTGAATCAGCCCGACGCGCCAGGTGTTGCCCGCAGAGTCGTCGACTACGAATTTGAGCAGGCCGCTGCTGCGCCGGTAGTCGCGAAGATCGAAGGCTTCGTCGCTGGCAGCAGAATCGGTTTGCTGTCCGTCCCGCAGGCTGGCCCCGAGGAGCAGGCCCATCGACGAGTCCCCGATCGCGAACATCCCGGTGCCGTGAAAGCTGTCGTCAGCGTCGCGCCACGTTGCAAGCAGGTCACCGCCCGATTTGTTACGGCCGAGGATATCGGCCGGATCGGGTGTACGTACCGCAACGACGCCGCCGATTGCGGAACTGCCGTAAAGCGCCGAAGCCGGACCGTGCAGAACTTCGATGCGCTCGACCAGGCCGGCATTGATGAAATCGCGTGTCGCGTTCGAGAAACTCCCGACGTCGAATTGGTCCGAAAGCGGCACACCGTCGACCAGCAGCGCCACACGATTGCCGCCGATACCGCGGATACTGACGCCCTCGGCGCCGAAGCGGGACCCTGCTGCCTCGTAGTCGATGCCGGGCGTATAGCGAAAGACATCGGACATTGTCATTGCGAGGTTCGCGTTGATGTCTTCGCGCGACATGACCGTCACGTTGGCGGCGATATCGCGTATCGACCGCTCGTCCTTGTGCGCGACGACCACGATCTGTTCGATCGGCAGCTCGTCAATTGCCGGTTCCGCTGCAAGCGGCCGCAATGGAACGAGCAGCAATGCCGGGCCGAGCACGGCCAGCGCCAGCGTTGCAGCGGCGATTTTGTTGCTGAAATTCATGTGGAAAATTGCACGTCCCGGTGTCAGATCGGCTCCGCCTACAATGCCACATC
>JAOUGX010000030.1 GCA_029865385.1 Gammaproteobacteria bacterium | reverse complement strand
GATCGATGTCGACGGCAAGCTTTCGAACGGTGTAACGGCAAAGGACGTCATTCTTGCGACTATCGGGCAGATCGGCGTCGACGGCGGCACAGGGCATGTCATCGAGTACCGCGGCAATGCCATCCGCTCGATGTCCATGGATGAGCGCATGACGGTCTGCAACATGTCCATCGAGGCAGGTGCTCGCGCCGGCATGATCGCGCCGGACGACACGACATTTTCCTACCTTGCGGGTCGACCTCGGGCGCCTCAGGACAAAGATTGGGATGACGCGGTGCGCCGGTGGCGCCAATTGAAGAGCGACACCGGTGTCGAATTCGACAAGTCGGTAACGGTACGGGGCAATTCGCTGCAGCCGATGGTTACCTTCGGGACCAACCCGGGCATGGTGGTGCCGGTGGATGCCGCTGTTCCGCACGGCGACGGCAGTTCCGGATTCCGCAAAGCACTCGATTACATGCAACTGCGGCCGGGCCAGCCACTGAGCGAGGTCGACGTTGACGTGGTATTTATCGGTAGTTGCACCAATTCCCGGCTGTCGGACCTGCAGCAGGCGGCCGAAATTCTGCGCGGCAGGAAAGTGGCCACAGGCGTCCGAATGCTGGTCGTACCCGGATCGCAGCAAATCAAAAAGGAAGCAGAATCAATCGGCCTCGACGAAGTATTCCGCTCCGCAGGCGCCGAGTGGCGTGAATCGGGCTGTTCTATGTGCCTCGGTATGAACGGCGATACGGTCGGGCGCGGCAAACTCAGTGTCAGCACAAGCAATCGTAACTTCGAAGGCCGCCAGGGCATCGGCGCCCGAACTATCCTGGCAAGCCCGCTAACGGCAACAGCATCCGCAATCACCGGTAAAGTGGCGGATCCCCGCCGCTTTCTTTAGGCGCCGGAGCCAGCATGCAATCCATACAGCAACTAACTTCCCGAACCGTCGTTCTGCCGGTCAATGACGTCGACACCGACCAGATCATCCCTGCTCGATTTCTTACGACTACCTCCCGCGACGGCCTGGGCGAAAACCTGTTTCACGACTGGCGCTACAAGGAAGACGGACGGCTGAACGAGGACTTTCCGCTCAACTCCCCGCAAGCGAAAGGCTGCCGTGTGCTGGTCGCCGGCAGGAATTTCGGCTGCGGATCGTCACGCGAACATGCCCCCTGGGCACTGCTCGATTTCGGTATCAAGGCTGTTATCAGCACCGACATTGCCGATATTTTCCGCAGCAATTCATTGAAGAACGGTTTGTTGCCGGTCCTGGTTTCTACCGACGTACACCAGCACCTGCTGAAGAACCCTGGCGAAACTGTCAGGATCGATCTCTCGGACACGACCCTGACACTCGAGGACGGGTCGTCGATTTCGTTTCCGATAGACGGTTTTGCCCGATATTGCCTGATTGAAGGGATCGATCAGCTGGGGTACCTGCAAAAGCACTCGCATGAAATCCAAAGATTCGAGGAGACAAGACCCTGGAAGCCCTGATTACCGTTTTGCCGGGTGACGGCATCGGCCCCGAAGTTGCTGACGCCGGCGTCGCCGTAATGCAACGAATAGCGGATTCCTTCGGCCACCGATTTCGCTTCTCGAACCAGTTGATCGGCGGCGCTGCTATAGACACCAGAGGCGATCCGCTGCCACCGGATACGATCGCCAGTTGTCGCGAGAGTGACGCCGTATTGCTCGGTGCGGTCGGCGGACCGAAGTGGTCGGACCCGAACGCCCAAATTCGACCGGAGCAGGGATTGCTTAAAATTCGCGCCGAGCTCGGTGTTTTCGCCAATCTGCGCCCGGTTCGCGTCATCGACGAACTGGCGGCTGCGTCACCGTTGAAGGCCGAGTTGCTGAAAAACGTTGATTTGATGGTCGTGCGTGAACTGACCGGCGGCATTTACTTCGGAGAGAAAAAGCGAACGCCGGATTTCGCCAGCGATCTGTGCGTCTATCAGACTTTCGAAGTCGAGCGCATTGTGCGCGTCGCGGCGCGGCTTGCTGTGGCGCGAAGTGGCAAGCTTTGCTCGGTCGACAAAGCCAATGTTTTAGAGACCTCCCGGCTCTGGCGCGATGTCACGATTCGAACGATGGCAAACGAATTCCCGAACGTCGCGTTGGAACACATGCTGGTTGACGCAGCCGCTATGCACCTCCTGGCAAGGCCTCGGGATTTCGACGTCATCGTCACCGAGAACATGTTTGGCGATATTCTGACCGACGAGGCGTCCATGCTAGCCGGCTCTCTCGGCATGTTGCCGTCGGCGTCCCTTGGGGATTCGAAACGGGGATTGTACGAACCTATCCACGGTTCCGCTCCCGACATCGCCGGCCGCGGCATTGCAAATCCCTGCGGCACCATCGCAAGCACCGCCCTGCTCCTGAGGCACAGCCTCGGTCTCGAGGAAGAAGCGGCGCTCATCGAAAAAGCCCTGCTGGATGTTATCGCCGCCGGCGCAAGGACCGCCGATATCGCCCGGGGCAATGACACGGTTCTGACCACCAGCGAAATGACCAACGCGATTCTGGCGCAGCTGGAATGAGCTGACTCAAGCTTCGAACCGCCTGACATCCTGGTCAGCAGGACCCACTGACGCTTCTCAACGTCACCGCGTGCGACGCTGCGTCCAGCGCCAGCAGGATGTCATTCAGCAGGTCGTCCGTGTCTTCCAGGCCGACAGACAGGCGTATCAGGCTCTCGCCGATTCCGGCTTCCGCCAGTGCCTTTCTGCTGACCGGCGCATGCGTCATCGATGGCGGATGACAGACCAGGCTCTCGACGCCTCCCAGTGACTCGGCCAGCGAGAAGTGCCGCAATGCCTCGACGAAGGCCCTTACCGCTGCTTCGCCGCCCTTGATATCGAAGCTCACCATGCCACCGAAACCGCGTTGCTGAATTTTTGCGATTTCGTGGCCGGGGTGGTCGGCAAGACCGGGGTAATAGACCCGCGATACGGACGCATGTTGATGCAGAACTTGAGCAATTCGATTCGCGCTTTCTTCATGCTGGCGCATCCTGACGTGCAGAGTCCGGATGCCACGCAAGGTCAAATAGCTGTCGAACGGTGCGCCGGTCAGCCCAAGGCAGTTTGCCCACCAGGCGAGCGTCTCGGCCAGCTCGTTGGAAGCGGCAATGACAGCGCCGCCCACCACGTCGCTGTGGCCGTTCAGGTACTTCGTTGTCGAATGCAGCACGATGTCCGCGCCCAGACCAATCGGTTGCTGCAAAACCGGCGACAGAAACGTGTTATCGACGGCAAGCAAGGTGCCGTGCTTCTTCGCGAGTCTCGACAAGGCCGCGATATCGACGATTCTCAGCAACGGATTGGACGGCGTTTCAACGAGAATCAACGCAGGGTCCCTCGCAAATGCCACATCCAACGCTGCCGGGTCCGTCTGGTCGATAAAGCACACCTCGAAATGGCCTTTTGCGGCCAGGTGTTCGAACAGGCGATAGGTACCGCCGTAGCAGTCGTGTGGCGCGACCAGGAGATCACCAGGCTGCAACAGGTGCGTAAGCAGGGTCAACGACGCCATCCCGGATGCTGTTACAACCGCGCCGGCACCGCCCTCCAGAGCGCTCAGGGCGTCGGCCAGGGAATCGCGGGTCGGATTGCCGCTGCGCGAATAATCGTATCTGCGTTTTACGCCGAAGCGCTCGAACGTGTAGTTTGACGACAGGTGCAGCGGCGGCACGACGGCGCCGTGCTGACTGTCAGATTCGAGTGCGGCGCGTACTGCCAGCGTGGCGGGGTCGGCTGGGGAAGTCATGTTCGGGTCTCCACAAGAAATTCGATTCCAATGAAGCGACAAACGTCGCCGTTTCTCATCAGAATCCTGCAGAAACCGCAAGAAAGGGTGCTGTGCCCTGCGCTCATTTCGGACCGTGGTCCGATTGCTGCGTTACACCGCCCCTCATCTCTCGAAAGCAGCAACCGTTTCCGGCATTTGCTCCGCAGGAGTTGGCACCTTTTCAGGATGGTTAGTCCTGAAGGTTGCCCCGGCTTCAATGGGCCTTTCCCTCAGCCGGTCTCGATGAGTCGACTGCAGTCTAGTGGCAGTTGTGGAAAATGGTCAAGTCGGGCCATCACATCTTTTTGGTTTCAGCGGAAACCCTGGGTACGCACTTCGCGGGCCAGTCCATCAAGCAATAATTCTGCTTGATTCGGTTCATATCTTGTATTAGCGTACTAGCGCATTAATACATTAATACATAGATAAACCCGAAATCGACCCAATGAAACCCAATCGCAAGGAGTCCGCAAACCAGCAAAAGCGCGCCGAAGACGCGCTGTTTCGCGCCGTGGCTTCGCTAAGAACCGTAGCCGAGTGCCGCAACTTCCTGAAGGACCTGTGTACGCCAGCAGAGTTGCAGGCACTGGCCGATCGCTGGCAGGTCGTCGAATTATTGCTGCAGGACATGCCTTACAGGCAGATTCATGACAAGACCGGGGTCAGCGTAACCACGATTGGTCGTGTCGCACGCTTTCTCA
Organism: Gammaproteobacteria bacterium; assembly: GCA_029865385.1. Lineage (GTDB taxonomy): Bacteria > Pseudomonadota > Gammaproteobacteria > Steroidobacterales > Woeseiaceae > JAKEGN01. The sequence continues at coordinate 31,406 of JAOUGX010000030.1, read as the reverse complement.
GCGACGGCTTTGGCGGCTATCACACTGCTATCGAACGTTCCCAGCGCAAGCATCCACCGCGAAAATCAAGCGCCTCCCACTAAGGAATCCCGATGAATACCAAGGAGCAGCGCATCAAGATTGCGGTGCAGAAATCCGGTCGTCTGACAGATCACTCACTTGATCTGCTGGAGCGATGCGGCCTCAAATTTACGCAAAGCAAAGATCAGCTTTTTTGTTATGGCGAAAACATGCCGGTCGATCTGTTGCTGGTTCGTGACGACGACATTCCCGCACTCGTCAGTGACGATGTCTGTGATCTCGGAATCGTCGGGCTCAATGTCGTCGAGGAAAAGCGCCTGCAATTTGAAAACAACGGAGGCGAGGGACAATTCGACCGCGTGTTTCAACTGGACTTCGGGCACTGCCACCTGGCAATCGCAGCGCCTGAAGCCGCGTCCTACGATGGCGTTGCAAGCCTGCAGAATACCCGCATTGCAACCAGTTATACCGGCATTCTGACGGACTTCCTGGCTCGCAATAACATCCAGGCAGAGATTGTGTATTTTTCCGGCGCCGTGGAAATCGCGCCGAAGCTCGGGCGCGCCGATTTTGTTTGTGATCTCGTGTCCAGCGGCGCGACGCTGTCCGCAAATCAACTGCGCGAAGTGGAAACCGTTTTCGAGAGTGAGGCTGTTGTTATCCAGACACGCGCTCCATTGTCGGACCTGAAGCAGGAGTGGGTTGCGAGAATCCTGCAGCGGCTCGACGGCGTACTGCAGGTCCGCGAGAGCAAGTACATCATGTTGCACGCACCGCGAGCAGCGCTGGCTGAAATCACCCGGCTGCTGCCAGGGTCGGAATTTCCGACTGTGATTCCGCTTGAAGGCCAACCGGACAAAGTAGCGGTTCACGCGGTTTGCCGTGAATTCGTCTTCTGGGAAACCCTCGAGAACCTGAAGAGCGCCGGCGCCAGTTCCCTGCTGGTGCTGCCCGTCGAAAAGATGCTGGCCTGAAAAAATGACCTACGACGCGGCGAAAGGAACCATCCGCTGGAACAAGCTGAGTGCCGAAGGGCAAGCCGACCTGCTGCGACGGCCGCTGTATTCCGTGCATGCCAATACACGACGCGAGGCAGCCAATATCGTGGCACAGGTACGCGATCGCGGAGACAGCGCGCTGCGCGAGTTGACGCTGGAACTCGATGGCGTGGCGCTCGGCAGGTTGCAGGTTACGGATGAGGAGTACGAGGCTGCAGCAGCGACCCTGTCATCGTCCGCGCTCGCGGCGATCGATACGGCGATTTCAAACGTGCGTCGATTTCACGAAAAGCAAATCCCCGCGGCAATCGACATCGAAACCATGCCGGGAATTCGCTGCCAACGCGTGGCGCATCCAATCGACGCAGTCGGTCTCTACGTACCCGCCGGCAGCGCCCCGCTACCGTCTGCCGCCATCATGCTTTCGGTACCGGCCCGAATTGCGGCCTGTCCGCAGATCGTGCTGTGCACACCGCCGCGTGCGGACGGCGGAGCGGATCCGGCCGTGTTAACTGCCGCCCGCCGCTGCGGAGTCCACTCGATATACAAAGTCGGCGGTGCGCAGGCTATTGCGGCCATGGCCTACGGCACGGAATCCATTCCACAGGTCGCCAAGATATTCGGACCGGGGAATGCCTGGGTGACCGCAGCGAAGGCGCTGGTCACTGCTGAAACCGGTGGACCGGCCATCGACATGCCCGCCGGACCGTCCGAAGTGCTGGTGATCGCCGATGCCAGTGCCGATGCGGCATTTGTTGCGTCCGACCTGCTGGCCCAGGCCGAGCATGGACCGGACTCGCAGGTCATATTGCTTACGAACTGCGATAGCCTCGCGACGGAGGTCAAGTCACAGATCGAAAAGCAGCTCGGCCAATTGAGCAGAGCGGACGTCGCCAGGCGCGCACTGCAACACAGTCGCATTGTGCTTGTAGAAAATCTTGCGACAGCAATTGACATCAGTAACCGCTACGCGCCCGAACACCTGATCTTGCAGGTCGCCGAAGCGCGACGTTGGCTTGCCAGCGTGCGAAACGCCGGTTCTGTATTTCTTGGGCGCTGGTCGCCGGAGTCGGTCGGTGACTATTGCAGCGGCACGAATCACGTGCTGCCGACTTACGGCGCGGCGCGCAGCTACAGCGGTCTCGGCGTCGATCAGTTCATGCGCCAGATGACGGTTCAGGAACTCAGCGAGGACGGGCTTCGATCGATCGCGCCTGCAGTCCGGGAACTCGCCGGGCTTGAAGGACTGGATGCGCACGCAGCGGCGGTGAGTATCCGCATCGACGGTACTGCAAGGAGCGATTCATGACAGTCGCAAGCCTTGCCCGACCGGAGATCGCCTCGCTCAGCGCGTACGCAGCTGCAACACAGGCGAACCTGACCATTCGCCTGAATGCCAACGAGATGCCGTCGAATGCAAACTCCGCGGTTGATACCGAACTCAATCGCTACCCGCCCGTTCGCCCGTGGAAATTGCGTGAGCGGCTAGCGGAAATCTACAGCGTATTGGCCGAGCAGGTCCTTGTAACGCGCGGTAGCAGTGAAGCCATCGATCTCCTGCTGCGAGTTTTTTGCCGGCCCGCGATAGACAACATCGTAATCTCCACGCCGACTTTCGGCATGTACAAGGTCTATGCCGATATTCAGGGTGCGGAGGTCCGCTGCATAAATACTTCGGCCGGAAGTGACTTCGCCCCGGACGTGTGCGCATTGCTGGAAGCCTGCGACGCCGCCACTAAACTGGTTTTCGTCTGTTCGCCGAACAATCCCACCGGCAATTCCATTCGGTCGGACGATCTTCTGCGACTGCTGCGGAACCGCAAAGGAAAATCGCTGGTTGTCGTTGACGAGGCATATGTCGAATTCACCAGTAAAGAATCGACTGTCGGCCTGATGGCCCGGCACGAAAATCTTGTGGTCTTGCGCACGATGTCGAAAGCATACGGACTCGCCGCCGCCAGGGTTGGCTCGGTAATCGCCGAGGCATCCGTGATCGCCCTGCTGGACAGCGTAATGGCTCCCTACGCGATTGCTACGCCGATTATCGAGCTGGCACTCTCGGCCCTGACTGGCGACCGGCTAGCATGCACTGCCGCACAGATCGAGACGCTGCGCGCCGAACGTCGCAGGCTGGAAACCGCGTTGCCGGACTGTACCGACGTGGAGCGGGTCTGGCCGAGCGATGCCAATTTCCTGCTGGTCCGATTTCGCAACCTGGCCGGGGTCACCAGGCGGCTGGCGGAACACAGGATTCTGATTCGCGATTTCTCGACGGATCCGGGCTTGCATGACTGCGCCCGTATCACGATCGGGTCAACTGATGAAAACGATTTGTTGCTAAAGGCGCTGACCAACAGCGATGCATGACATGAATAAGGTTCTATTTATAGACCGCGACGGTACGCTGATCGAGGAACCGGGCGATTTCCAGGTCGATCGACTGGACAAGGTGCGGCTGCTTCCGGCGGTAATTCCATCACTGATTTCATTGCGACAGGCCGGATTCAGCCTTGTCATGGTGAGCAACCAGGACGGCCTCGGCAGCGACGGCTATCCGCTCGCCGCTTTCGAGGCGGTACAAGCTCATATCGTCGACATATTCGCCAGCCAGGGGATCGTGTTCGACGAGGTATTCATCTGCCCGCACCTGCCGGCAGAAAACTGCGATTGCCGCAAGCCGAGAACGGGCTTGCTGACGCGCTTCCTGGCATCGACCAGCATCGATACTCACGCCTCGGCTGTGATCGGTGACCGGGACACGGACTTGCAGCTCGCCGACAAACTCGGACTTCGCGGATTTCGGGTAATGCAGGGCGGCGATCCGGATAAGCAATGGCCGGCCGTCACGCGGGAGCTGCTGGCGCAGTCACGGCGCGGGATTGTAAATCGAAAGACCAGGGAAACAGAGATCGCCGCTCGCGTGGATCTGGACGCGACAGAGCCGGTGCGCATCGACACCGGGATAGGCTTCTACGATCACATGCTGGAGCAGATCGCGCGACATGGCGGCTTCAGCCTGACATTGGAATGTCGCGGCGATTTGCAGGTCGACGAGCACCACACCGTTGAAGATACGGCGATCTGTCTTGGTACCGCGCTGCGCCATGCGCTGGGAAACAAGCGCGGCATCGAGCGTTACGGCTTTCTGTTACCTATGGACGAAAGCGAGGCACGTGTTGCCCTCGATCTTTCAGGTCGCGCGGCATTCGAGTTCAAGGGCGATTTTCCACGGCCCAGCGTCGGCGAACTACCCAGCGAACTGGTACCGCATTTTTTCCGCTCGCTGGCCGACTCACTGGGTGCGGCGTTGCATATCGAAGTCCGTGGCGAAAACGCACATCACATGATCGAAGCCTGTTTCAAATCGGTCGGACGAACGCTTCGGCAGGCGATTCGCGCCGGCGGAGCCGACGTTCCGTCCACCAAAGGTACGTTGAGCTGACATGGCTGCGGTTCAGGTTGCCATCATCGACAGCGGCGGTGCGAACATCGCTTCGCTTCGCTTTGCGCTCGACCGCCTGCGCGCAGAATCGGTGCTGACGACGGATCCACAGCTCATCCGCAATGCGAGCCACGTTATCCTGCCCGGGGTCGGCGCTGCGGCAGATGCCATGTCGAAACTGCGTGACAGGCGGCTCGACACTGTAGTGCCGCAACTGACGCAACCGGTGCTCGGCATCTGCCTCGGCATGCAACTGCTTGCCGAGGCTTCACAGGAAGACGATGCAACCTGCCTCGGTATCGTTCCCGTCATCGCCAGCAAGCTGACCGGTTCAAGCAGGAACCCGGTTCCCAACATGGGCTGGTGTCCGATCCGGGTAACGCGGTCACATCCCCTGCTGGATGGAATCACGACCGGCAGCTATTTTTATTTCATCCACAGCTATGCTCTCCCGCCCGGTGACTTCTCACTGGCGACGGCAGATCACGAATCGGAGATAACCGCGGTACTCGCACGAGAAAATTTCTACGCAACGCAGTTTCATCCGGAGCGCTCATCGACCGCCGGTGCGCGATTGCTGCAGAATTTCCTGAGTATCTGACGATGCAGCTGATACCCGCAATCGACTTGCAAGACGGGCGCTGTGTCAGGCTGTTCCAGGGCGATTTCGCCCGGCAAACGGTCTACAGCGACATGCCTCAGCAGGTCGCGAAACAATTCGAGAGGATGGGACTCAAATCCCTGCATGTGGTTGACCTGGACGGCGCAAAACTGGGGATCCAGCACAACCAGGCGAGTGTACGCAAGATCGCGGATGCCACCGGACTGGCGATTCAGCTGGGCGGCGGTATCCGCGATGCCGACACGTTTCGCCAGTGGCTGGAGTTCGGCGTCAAGCGCTGTGTCATCGGAAGCCTGGCGGTCACGGCACCGGATACAGTCAGATCCTGGTTCGCCGAATTCGGTCCGGCAAGAATCGTGCTCGCACTGGACGTCCGAGTGGAAGCGGATGGTATGCCGATGCTGGCGACCCACGGCTGGACCAGGACCGCAAATACAAGCCTGTGGGAGTGCATCGAGTCCTACCTCGGCGTCGGACTGTGTCACGTCCTGTGCACCGACATCAGCCGCGACGGCGCACTGAGCGGCCCGAATGCGCAGCTCTATCGCGACCTGATGACTCGCTATCCTGCGCTGCAACTTCAGGCGTCCGGCGGCGTCCGGCATGTGGCAGACCTGCAAACTCTGAGCGACGCGGGGGTCCACGCGGCAATAACCGGACGCGCCCTGCTCGACGGCAGGATCAGTAGCGAGGAGATCAGGTCATTCCTGCCCGCCGCATAATTCCCTGCCTGGACGTTCGCGATGGCAAAGTCGTCAAGGGGGTGCAATTTCGTGATCACCGGATCGTAGGCGACATCCTGCCGCTCGCTGCACGTTACAGTCGAGAGGGCGCGGACGAACTCGTTTTCTACGACATCACCGCCAGTCCGGATTGCCGGACCGTCGACAGGCAGTGGGTTGCCGAAGTAGCAGCGGTCCTCGACATTCCCTTTTGCGTTGCCGGCGGTATTGGCAGCGTGGCCGACGCCGAGGACGTATTGAACAAGGGCGCAGACAAGATATCGATCAATACCCCCGCATTGCAGTCTCCGAAGCTGATCACGGAGCTTGCAAAGCGCTTCGGTTCGCAATGTGTCGTGGTCGGAATCGACAGCATGGAAAAGGACAGCGACTTTTTCGTCTACAAGTTTACCGGCGACTCATCGAGGACGGTGGCAGCACGCCGGCGAACACTTGATTGGGTTAACGAGGTACAGGATCTCGGTGCCGGTGAAATCGTCCTGAATTGCATGAACAGGGACGGCGTCAGAAAGGGCTACGATACGACCCAGCTGCGACGGGTTCGGGACATCTGCACGGTGCCGCTTGTCGCGTCAGGTGGCGCCGGCTCGGCCGACCATTTTCGACAGGTCTTCCGGGAAGCGGAAGTCGACGGCGCGCTCGCAGCCAGCGTTTTTCACAGCGGAGAAATCGACATTCAAGAATTGAAGCATTTCCTGCATGACGCCGGCGTACATGTCCGCAGCCGGCTAAACAAAGAGTGGAACTGAAATGAATTTCCTATACGAATTGGAACAGATCATTCGGCATCGCATAGACGAAAACTCGACCGGTAGCTATACCTCGCAGCTGGTGGTTTCGGGAACCCGTCGCGTGGCGCAAAAGGTCGGCGAAGAGGCGGTGGAACTTGCATTGGCTGCCGTCGCCGGCAGTCGTTCCGACCAGCTTGAGGAGGCGGCTGACCTGATGTTTCACTTCCAGGTACTTCTGGCCTCACTCGATCTGTCGCTCGCTGAAGTCGCCGATTGCCTGCAGGCACGTCACAAGGAATAAACGAACTCGTTATCAGAAGACAGCATCGGGCCTCTTCTCGAGCGGTTCAGATGACAAGTTCGCCGGCGGGTTCTCTCAGATTGTAGTTCGAGCTCATCGCGTACCCGTAGGCGCCCGCATTGGCAATTAGCAGTACGTCGTTTTCGAGCGTGTGCGGCAGCAACCTGTCGCTGCCGAGTTTGTCACCAGACTCGCAAATCGGACCGACAATCGTCGCGGTCTCCACTGCAGGTTCGTTGAATCGAGTCAGGTTGACGATTTCATGGTACGCGCCGTAAAGAGCGGGACGAATAAGGGAGTTCATGCCGGTCCCGATCCCGATATAACGCATTTCCGACTTGCCTTTGATCTGCGACACGCGGCTGAGCAACACGCCGGCTTGTGCAACAAGGTAGCGGCCAGGTTCCAGCCAGAGCCGGTATTGCGGGTGGCGATTTTTGAACTCCGCTAACATCCTGTCGAGTGTCGGCAGGTCGAATACAGCATCGCCGAGCTTCTCCGGCACGCCAATGCCGCCGCCCAGGTCCAGAACGCTGACCTGCGGAAAGCGTTGCGCGACCTGTGCGAGCTTTTCTGCCACAGCCAGCCAGTTGTCCGGATCGTGTATACCGCTGCCGCTGTGGGCATGCAGACCGACCACCGTCGCATTGGCCCTGTCCAGACTCTCGACCAGCTCGTCGATTTCGAAGAGTGGCACGCCGAACTTCGAGTGAATACCCGCGGTTTTTACATGATCGTGATGACCCTGCCCCTTTCCGGGATCAAGGCGGATAAACAGCTGGCTTCCATCGAACAGATCCGGCCATGCCTGCAACGGATACAGGCTGTCCAGTGTGAGCCGAAGTCCCTCCTCAATCGCCCAAGCGTATTCGTCTCGCGCTGCAAAATTCGGTGTGTAGAGAATTCGATCGAGATCGAGATCCGCAACAACCTCGCGCAAATGAGCAACCTCGCCCGGCGAAACGCAATCGAAATCAACTCCGGTTTGCGCAAGCAGCCTGATTACCTCGGGATTGAAGTTGGCCTTCATCGCATACAGGACCCTGTCGACCGACTTCAAAGACAGTATATTTCTCGCGGCTGCCTCGATACTCTTGCTGTCATAAACGTAAGCGCTGCCGTGGCGCGACGCGATTTCCAACAGCTCCTTGCGGCGCCCTGCCCACCAGGCACTCTGCGCCTTATCTTTGTCAATGACTGGCTTGAACAATTGTTCCCAGCTGGGACCGAATATCGGGCCGCTGCCGGACGTTCGTATCATCGTCGAATGCAGTTTCGGCATTAACTTGGGAACCTGGTCCTCATCGATGACGAAACTGAAATTCAGGTCGCTGGCTCCCTGGGACACCAGGTGAATCTTTTCTTCCTCGAAAACCGATAACGCCGGCGACATGCGCGACAGATTGCTGCGAATCCTGCGACCGACCAGACTGACGACCGCGCAATTCGGTATCAGGCGTACCCGACACAGTTTCTTCAGGTCGGCCAGCAGCTTGTTTCGAATCGGCTCCGGAAACATGCCATCGATGTTGTCGACCGACACCGTGACATTCGACTCGGATGTCGACACAAGATCGATAGATACACCGTGCTTTGCAAATTGCGCGAACGCATCGGCAAGAAATCCCACCTCGTGCCACATGGCCATGCCGTCCATCGAAATCAGCGTCACACCCTTGCGGGCCGAAATCCCCTTGACCTGGGGCGCCGACTCCCTGGGTGCCGCCGAAATGATCGTTCCCTGAATTTGCGGCGCGGCGAGGCATCGAATAAAGAGCGGAATGCCATGCCGGCTCAGGGGGGAAAGACAGCGTGGATGCAATACCGTGCTTCCCGTAGACGCGAGTTCCCTGGCCTCATCGTAATGCAGGTCGACCAGCAATCGGGCTGACGGTACGAGGCGAGGATCAGCGGAAAACATGCCCGGTACGTCTTTCCAGATCTCCAGGCGACGCGCCTGCAAACATGCAGCAAGATAGGCAGCGGATGTATCCGAGCCCTCACGACCCAGCAGGACTGTATCGCCGTTTTCGTCTGACGCTATGAACCCTTGCGTCAGAATGACTTCTCCCGCTGCGGCAAACCGGTCCTGCAGATCCCTGTCCGGCTCGTGGCCGCAGGTTGCTGAAAGATACCGCTGTGTCGGTGAACGATGCATCCGCTCGTCGCTCTTGAGAAGGTGCCGCGCATCCTGCCAACTGACCTGCAGACCTTGTCGCTGTAAATAGGCAGCACCGATGGCCGTTGCCAGCAGTTCCCCCTGCGACAGAATTGACGCTTGCAGCCGAGGCGTCGAGCTTGCCGTCGACCGCAACTCCTCCAATAAGTTGTCGAGGATTCGGAAATGTGCAGACAGCAGCATTTCGTCGAACACGCCCAATGCGACGGCCAGCGTCCGGTGTTGTTCACGGAGTTGTTTCACATCGCTGGAATGATCGACATTGCCGGCTTTGGCGGCGATACCGGCAAGCTTATTGGACACGCCTTGCAGTGCGGAGTGCACAACAACCGGCCGCAGACCGGCTGCGAGCCTGGCCCTGACAAGCGTCGCAACCGTCAACCAGCTGTCCACTGACGTAACACTGCTGCCGCCGAACTTCATTACTACCCAGGGTGAATCGGCGATTGGCTTGTCGGCACCGAGAGTGGTGCTGTCTGCAAATGCTGCCTCGGCTATGTCGTTCACCGCCACGATCCCTGCCTCTGACTGTTAATCGCAAATTCCTTCCGCCAGACTGTGTTGGCGATACAAAAAAAAACCCGCAGGAACAGTCCTTGCGGGTCGTGTGGTGATAGCTGGCTCTTGTCTAGCCGTTACTACCGCCATGGCCACCCGCGCACCTCTGGCGCGCCATTCGTTTTAATGGTTTTCGGGCCATACCTACTTCATGACCACGGCACATTACGCGGATGACAAATAGAACCTGTCTCAAAATTGCCCCCTAGGGGCACAGCAGGGTTTTGAGATAGGTATTAGCTGCAAGCTGGAAGTAAATCCGACCAGCCAATCGAGGTCAAGAGCATTTTACTGCTGTCGTTCGTGGCGGAGCCGCTCGACAGACTTACCAATCCGGCGCGACCGTTACCGCACCACTGGACGCTGATTGCACTTCGGCTCGGTATTTCGCCAGCAGACCCCTGATGACGTTGGATTCAGGACGAACCCAGGCCTTGCGACGCCGTTCCAGCTCGGTTGCAGGAATGTCGACGTCGATTGTCTTTTTTGCAGCATCAATGACAATGCTGTCTCCGTCTTCGAGTAGCGCGATCGGGCCGCCGACAGCTGCCTCCGGCGCGACATGACCCACAACAAAACCGTGGCTGCCACCGGAAAAACGTCCGTCCGTAATCAGCGCAACGTCCTTGCCCAGGCCTTTACCCATGATGGCAGACGTCGGACTGAGCATCTCACGCATACCGGGGCCGCCTTTGGGTCCTTCGTAGCGCACCACGACAACGTCTCCTGCCTTGATTTTGCCGTCGAGAATTGCCTGCAGCGCCTCCTCTTCGGCATGAAAAATCCTCGCCACACCCTTGAAAACCAATCCTTCCTTTCCACTGATCTTCGCCACCGCACCCTCCGGTGCCAGATTGCCGCGCAGAATTACCAGATGGCTGTCGGGTTTCACCGGATTGCTAAAGCTCCGAACAATGTCCTGCCCCGGTGGATAATCTTCGACATCAGCAAGGTTATCCGCCACGGTCCGGCCGGTTACTGTCAAACATTCGCCGTGCAGCAATCCTTTCTGCAGCAAGCGTTTCATCAACGGCTGGATTCCACCGATCCCGATCAGTTCCGACATCAGATACTGTCCACTGGGTTTAACGTCAGCCAGCACCGGTACTCTCGCACCAATTCGCGAGAAGTCTTCAAGCGTCAGATCGACGCCCGCTTCGTAAGCAATCGCAAGCAAATGCAAAACGGCGTTAGTCGAACCACCGAGTGCAATGACGACCGTAATGGCGTTCTCGAACGCCTCTTTCGTCAGGATATCGGACGGCCGGATATTTTCCTTCAACAGATTGACGACGGCCGCACCCGCTCGCTGGCAATCAGCAATCTTGTTAGGGGAAACGGCTTCCTGGGCAGAACTGTTCGCGAGACTCAAGCCGAGCGCTTCAATCGCCGAAGCCATCGTGTTCGCGGTATACATGCCCCCGCAACTTCCCGGACCGGGGATCGCCGTTTTTTCGACTTCGTCGAGCTCTGCGGCGCTGATTTTTCCGCCGGCGAACGCGCCTACCGCCTCGAACACCGACACGATGTCACGACGCTTGATTCCGGGCTTGATCGTGCCGCCGTAGACAAATACGGAGGGCCGATTCAGGCGGGCCATGGCCATGACGCATGCCGGCATGTTTTTGTCGCAGCCGCCAATGGTTACCAGCCCATCGAATCCCTGCGCTCCCGCCACCGTCTCTATTGAATCGGCGATAACTTCCCGCGATACCAGTGAATAACGCATTCCCGGCGTTCCCATGGAAATGCCATCCGACACGGTAATCGTATTGAATATGACAGCTTTCGCACCGGCGATGTCCGCGCCGGAGGCCGCCTGCCTGGCAAGCTCGTCGATATGCATGTTGCATGGCGTGACCATGCTCCATGTCGACGCAATTCCAACCTGGGGCCGGGCGAAATCGTCTTCCTTGAAACCGACTGCGCGAAGCATTGCCCGACTCGGAGCATGCTCAACTCCGTCGACAACGACGCGCGAATAGCGCCGTAGCTCCTTGTCACTCATGTTATCGCTCTTCGGATCTTGGTCTTGTTTACGGTTCGATCGTAGTGCATCGAATCAGGAATCATCATCCCTGATCATAACCGCGATTCGTACGAAAATGTTGGCATCATCGTCGCGAATTGAAGGATCGAGCTCGAGCATGAAAGCTTCATCCGTTTCTTTGAGTACGTCCTGCACCAGGGGAATGAAGATTCTCGCTGTTCTCTGGCCGGGGCCGAAGCTGACCGTCCCGGTCGGCGGCGCAAAATAGTCTTCGCCCTCCGTCGCCGTAACATCGCGCACAAAGTAAGCAACGTCCAGATTGCTCGCATCCGGTTTGAACCTCAATACATCGATCTGCACCGCGGGATCCCGCTCGCGCACCGATACCTGGCTCACCGCAAATGCCACCGTGTTCGGCTTAAGCCCCGCTTCGAATCTGCGCTGGTCGTCATCCATCAGGTTCAGTCGCAACAACGCAAAGTCTGAGTCCGGATAGTCTGCATCGCGTACTCGCAGCACGACATCGCGGTCCGGTTCGCGCAAGGGATCCGATGCCATGGTAATCATTGTTCGAGCGCGCGACTGGCCTGCCGCGAAGCGAATCTGTCCATTGTCCTGCATTCTGTACTGACCTGACTCCCACGGCGATCGGTTGCCGCTATAGCTGGCCTCCTCGAGGCGAAGCGTCAAGGGCAGTGCGACGTTCGCACTTCGAATAAAGTCGATTATGGCGCCGTCTCCGTCCTCGATCAGCTCCAGCCCGGCCTCGACCGCTTTCGAGCCCGGCATTCCCAGGCTGACGACGAGCCTGGCCGGGGGCAGCTGTGAGAAATCGATTTCGCCCGGCGGCGTCGCTTCGACTTGGGACGTGTCCGCGATCTCGTTGACGACATCTGAAATGTCGGGTTCGACCGGTGTTGCGACCCCCGTTTCGGCCTCAATGAACTCCGGCTGGTCGGTTTGTAATCCCGAAAATTCACTTTGCGTTTCGGACGGCACGATCGCAACCGGCTCCGTGTTTATAACGCGACTTCCGAGGAACTGGTCAACAAGACCCAATTGCTGCGCGATGACGCCCCCGACCACAAGAGCCAAAATCGGGATCACTATTCGCCAAAGAGAGGTGCCGCGCGAGGTTTCGATCACATCGGGCAGTGTTTGGGTTTCTGTCAATGGCTTGCTGTCGCCATCTAACGCCTTGAGGAAATCGGCAACGGACGGGTAACGCGAAACACGCGAATAGGCCAGCGATTTTTTCAATGCGCTCCACTGCACCTGACTGATGCCCTGCAAGCGCTGTGGCTCCATACCCGCTTCCGCAGCTTCCGCTGCATTTCGCGGTCCGAAAGCCCGGTAGCCGGCGAGCAATCGGTACAAGAGGCAGCCGAGCGAAAAGACGTCGTCGGCCGGCACAGGATCTTCGCCCGTCAGAACCTGCATGCTCGAATAAATCGGCGTTGCCGCATTCATCACACCCGCATCGAAGTCCGCCTGGCTCGAATGTTGCTTTTGCCGGATTCTTGCAACACCAAAATCAAACAGTTTTGCCTGCCCGGACGGCGTGATCATTATATTGCCGGGTTTCACATCCGCGTGCACCACTCCGCAGCGATGCGCGTAGTCCAAAGCCTGGCCAATCTGTCGCACGATATCGAAGGCGGTTGCACTATCGATCTTGCTGTTACGGCCGTCATCCAGTATGTCCGCGAGGGATCGGCCATCAAGCCACTCCATGACGATGAAATACAGATCGTCATCCCTGTCCAGGTCGATAAACCTGACAATGTTCGGGTGCGACAGGCAACGACCTTTTGCCGCTTCCTGCTGCAGGGCACGCAACGCATTGCCGTTCCGGGACAGCTTGGGTGCAAGTACCTTGATGGCTACAAACGAACTCTCCGAGCCGACTTCCGCAAGCCTTCTGTCAAGCGCCTTGTAAACCGCCCCCATGCTGCCGCCGGCCACCTTTTCCTGCAGAAGAAAACGGTCCCGAAGCACCGATCCGACTTGCAGTCTTTCCTCTGCCGGGATCGGAATAAATGTATCACTTGGAATGATGGTCGTATCACTGAACGAATCGGGCGAATTGGAATCGGGTGAACTGGAATCGGGCTCAGCAATGGTCGCACCGGGTTCCGTCGCCAGGTTCTCGCTGACGATGCGATTCAGAATTTGCCGTACGAGTTCAAAGGTTTCCTTGCGAAGCTGTCCGTTCGAGAACTGCCGCTGCAAAACCATTCTGATATCTTTTTCCGCTTCGCCGCTGCCCGCCAGTAACGTTTCGAACGCCCGCTGGATATCATGCAAGGTCGATTCGTCGTCGATTTGCGCCTGGAGTCGCTGCTCGAGCGCTGCCAACTGCTCGTGATACAACTTTACTTTTTCAGAACCGATACTCATTTCCGGACAAGAGCCCTGATCTTTGGCTTCCTCGGCGACGAGGTGCAAGGAAAGAATACGATTCTAGCCTCATCCGGGCGCCTGGCACTGGGAACTGGTCGTCAGAAAACCGAGCGTCATGCCTTCAAAGTGGCAGAAATTACAGGACTTTTCCCGGATTCATGATGTTGGCCGGATCCAGCGCCTGCTTGACCGCCCGCATAAGCGACAGTTCGGTTTCACCGCGAACTTTCCGCAGCAGCTCGCGTTTGGCCTTGCCTATTCCGTGTTCGGCACTGATGCTGCCGTTGAATGCAAGAGTCACGGAATACACAGCATCACTCAATGCTGCGGCGTACCCGCCGAATTGCTCGAGCGACTGCGATTTTGGCTGACTGATATTGAAGTGTACGTTGCCATCACCTACATGACCGAATGCAACAACCCGGGCGTCTGCCAATACTTTTTGAACTGCAGACTCGGCACTCCGGATGAAATCGCCGATTCTGCCGACCGGGACTGAAACATCGTGCTTGAGGCTGGCGCCCTCGGACTTTTGCGCTTCCGAAATCGAATGACGCAGCCGCCAGAACTCGTCTGCTTCCCGCAGGCTGCCAGCAACTATCGCATTGAGCGCAAGGCCGCGGTCCATCGTGTTCATCAGAACGGTGTCAAAACCTTTCTGCCCTCCAGGGACGCTGCCTTCGATGAGGACATACCAGGGGTGATTCTCCGCAAAGGGTGCACGAACTCCCGCAATGTGACGCATCACGAAACGCAATGCGCGATCGGAAATCAATTCGAAAGCCTGGATCTGATCCGACAGCTGCGATCGAAGGTCTGAGAGCAGCGCCACGGCATCGCCGGGGCTTGCCACGGCAATGATGGCGGTATGCAAGTCGCGCGGCAGCGGAAAGAGCCTCAGACTCGCAGCAGTGATGATCCCGAGCGTCCCTTCTGCGCCAATAAAAAGCTGCTTCAGATCGTAACCCGCCGTGTCCTTTCTCAGAGATCGGATTCCGTCCCAGATGCTGCCATCGGCCAGCACCACTTCAAGACCCAGCACCTGCTCTCTCGCCGTGCCGAATCGAAGCACGTTTGTGCCGCCGGCGTTGGTCGAAATGTTCCCCCCGATCTGGCAGCTGCCCTCGGCAGCCAGGCTCAACGCAAACAGGCGATTGATCTCACGTGCCTGGCTCTGTACGTCCGCGAGGACGCAGCCCGCTTCGGCGACCAGCGAGTAGTCGTCCGGACTGACCGACCGAATCCTGTTGAGGCGTGCCAGCGACAAGAGTATCTGCGTATTGCTCGAATCCGGAATCGCCCCACCGCATAGGCCCGTGTTACCCCCCTGTGGCACAATCGCGGTGCGTTCAGCGGCGCAGGCGCGCACCAGTTCGGAGACTTCCGAAGTCGTGCGGGGCACGACCATCAGGGGCGTCTTTCCCCGGTAGGCTCCCCGCCATTCGGTCAGGTGAGATTCAAGAACGGCCGGCTCGTCAACCCAGCCTTCCACGCCGACAATCGATTTCAGTTTTTCAATGAGCAATGGCCGCGTCCAGGTCAGCGTCCCGCGCGAACGTCGCCCAATCAATGTTGCTGCCGCAAAAAATGATCACGACACTGCGCCCCCGAAGCCGACCGGCCAATGGACCAAGCAGGGCGGCCGTACTGGCAGCGCAAGCCGGTTCAACGGCGATCTTCAGGCTGTGGTAGAGCAATGCCATCGCACGCTTGAGCGCAGCGTCATCGACTGTTACTAGTGCGTCGACATACGCCTTGCAGAGAGCGTAGGAATACGGCAACGCATAGGGTGCGCCCAGACTGTCGGCGATGGTCCGGACCTTGTCGATTTTTGCCGGCGCGCCCGCGGCGAAGCTCCGATGCATCGAATCGGCTCCGCTGGGTTCGACGCCAAAAATCTCGCAATGCGGTCGAAGCTGCTTGACGGCACAAGAAAGCCCGCCGCAGAGTCCGCCGCCGCCGATGGGCACGACCAGGGAATCGAAGTGCTCCAGCTGATTGCACAATTCCAGCCCCATCGTGCCCGTGCCGGCGGCAATCTGAGGCCCTTCGAAAGGATGTACAAGGTAGCGGTCTTCACTGTCCCGGATGCCCTGCGCCAGTGCGAAAGCAGAATGTACGTCGTCGGCCAGGACGACCTCTGCGCCGAAATCCTGGCATGCACGTATTCTGCTCGGGCTGGCGGTCTTCAACATGACGACCTTGGCGGAAGTACCCAGCTTGCCTGCGGCGTAGGCAACAGCAATAGCATGGTTTCCCGCACTTACCGCAGTTACGCCCTGTTTCAACTGTTCCGCCGACAGCGCAAGCATTGTCGACAACGCGCCGCGAAGCTTGAAAGTCCCGGTACCCTGCAGAAACTCGAGTTTCGCGTACACCTTCGTGCCGCCACCCAGTCGCTGTTCCAGCGCGGCACAGCGCAAGATCGGTGTTTCGACCACCCATTCCGAAAGCCGGCTGTGCAATGCCCGCAAGGCGTCGATGCGGGGGAAGTCTTCTGTCAATCGGCACCTGCCCGTGCATTCAATACGCTGGCAGGCAATGCCCTATTGCTTGCCAGCCCGATCCATAGCTTATGTAAAACAGCGGATTCTGCGTACAACATCATTCTTTGAAATTTGAATAAGCTACAGTTGATTCCTGATAATACTTGCGCTGTTCAGGATTGTTGATTAATTTGCCAAGACGATAGCGATGCACTGCTGGATGCCGTCCTTCGTTGGGGAATATAAGCTGTAGCACCTGATCTGGTCGCAACGTGCGACGGGAAACCACGAGCCGTGGTAACCCCGGCGCCCCTATCCGACCCTGCTCAGTCCTACCAAGCCAGGCGAACCGCATGGAATATGACGAACTTTCGCAGTCCGGTATACGGCGAATCGCCAATTATTCGCCCTACCTGGACCAGCTGGCTGGCCTTGCCAGCGAAATGGGCCTGCGGCAACGCAGCAACCTGGTCCATCTCGAACGCTGCCTCAATGAAGAATGGTGCCTCGGGCAGAACAGCATTCTCAGCTGGACGCCACTCGATGACGGAATGCTGGTCCTGGTTGTGCCGCACTACGCGATAGCCGAGTACACGGCAGCCCCGGGAGGCGATTCCCGGCTACCGCAGCGTGTTTCGGCAACTTTCATAACTGAACTGATTTCGGGCAATCGTCAGCTCACCTTGCTGCAGATGCAAAAGGTTGCGCGCCTGCTGCAGGTTGAGCCGAAATTCATTGCGCTTCGCCAGCCATTGGATAACCACCCGGTAGAAACGCAAATCATCGAAAAAATGATTCGTCGCTACGGCATCAACTATGTCGCCAGTCGAGCGGTGACCCTGTTCGATATCGTGGGTTTCGGGTTGTTGACGCCGTTCGAACAGATGACCCAATTGAACAGCCTGTCTTATTCGCTGAATTCAGCTCACGCAAAAATGCTTGAGCTGGATGTAGGAATTAACTTTGCGCGATCGTCGAGTGGCGACGGTTTCTATATCTGGAATCGGGACCACGGCCTGGAAGCAAACGTAAATCTGTACCATTTCATGCACCTGGTGCTTGCCGACAACGCGATCGCCAGGAGCAAGTCCGTTTCAAAAACCGTTCCGCGGCTTCGGGCGTGCTTTCATGTCGGCAGTTGCTACGAATTTCACCAGGCGGAAGGCTTGAATCCAACCATTCACGATTTCATCGTCGGCGACGTAACTATCGAACTGGCGCGAATGATTGAAGCAGCCATGCCGGGCCAGATACTGGTTGGGGACTTCATGGCCGAACTGAATGGCCAGACTCTCGACCCTGCCGAGTCGCAATTGAATCTGGACGCCGTAACGTTCCTGCAGCGCGCGCAAGGAAACCTGTCAAAGCTGAGCGGGTTGATTCTGTCCGGGGAACGCGTTTCGGCAATCAAGTGCTACCTGACAGGCGAACGCATGGAAAGCGGCGAATTCAATATCAGGAAGCTAAGCATTCGCGACAAACACGGTCTGACCCGATCGGCTTACAACGCCAAGGTAAACATCTATCGGGAGAAGGCCGAGCCGATTCTGCTGGGTATCGAGGACAGAAAACTGACCGCGAATCGAAATCCGTCAGGCGCACGGCAGGAAGCGCGACCCGTTTAGAACCGAAGCCGCCCTTGTCTGCGGCCAGACTCGCCAATTGAAAAATGGTCGGGGCGGGGAGATTCGAACTCCCGACCCCCACAACCCCATTGTGGTGCGCTACCAGGCTGCGCTACGCCCCGACCGTATGCCTTTGGACGAAGAAATTCTGGACGCCGACGATACGCTGATCTCGCGGCCCATTCCAACCGGGAAGATTGTGGCGTCGCAGGTCGATGTCCGGCGACGGCCGGACCCTGCTACGGCTACCTGCGCAGGATTTTGAGTACCTGCTCGAGCTCCAGCCGCAACTGCTTGATAATTTGCTGGCTCTGGCTGACGTCGGTTTTGGCCTGGTCACCGGTCAGGCGCTGCCTTGCGCCGCCGATGGTAAAACCGTCGTCGTAAAGTAGGCTACGAATCTGACGAATGATGAGCACATCCTGTCGCTGATAATAACGGCGATTGCCGCGCCGCTTCACCGGCTTCAGCTGAGGAAACTCCTGCTCCCAATAGCGCAGCACATGCGGCTTTACAGCACACAGGTCACTGACTTCACCTATGGTGAAATAGCGTTTTCCTGGGATTGGTGGTAATTCGTCGTTATTCCCCGGTTCCAGCATAGGCCTCTACTCGGGCTTTTAGTTTTTGTCCCGGTCTGAAAGTTACAACTCGTCTTGCGGTGATAGGAATTTCTTCACCAGTCTTTGGATTTCGTCCCGGTCGTTGATTCTTGTCCCGAAGATCAAAGTTCCCGAAGCCGGAAAGTTTAATCTGCTCCCCAACTGCGAGCGACGCTCGCAGCTCTTCAAAATACAGATCCACCAATTCTCGCGCTTCGCGCTTGTTAAGGCCAAGCTCGTTAAACAGGGATTCCGCCATATCTGCTTTGGTAAGCGCCATTTCTTTTAGTCTCTTAGTTCCGCGCCGAATTCCTGCTCCAACTTGCGCACTGCCTGTTGCATTGCCGAGTCCGCATCTTGGTCGGTAAGCGTGCGGGATGTTTCTTGCAAAATCAAGCCTAAAGCGACGCTTTTTAGCCCGGCTTCTATGCCCTGGCCCCGATAGATATCAAAGACTCTAACCTCGCGAATCAATTCCGGCACCGCGGCCGCAACGGCCTGTTGCAGCTCTGCGGCCAAAACCTCCTCCTTGACGACTACAGCAATATCACGCCGGATCGACGGAAAGCGGGAAATTGGCCCGGCTATTGCAATGCTTGCCGCAAACGCCGCATCCGCATCGAGTTCAAAAAGAAACGCGTCTTTGCGGATGTCGAGTTCCTTTGCGATTGCCGGATGCAACTTGCCGATCATTCCGACCAGCGCGCCGTCTCGCCAGATGCCGGCCGATTGTCCGGGTTGAAGTGCGGCATGTTCCTGGGCCGCAAATGTAAAATGCTGCGCGCTACCGGTCAGATGCAGTACCGCCATCAAGTCTGACTTTATGTCAAAGAAATCAACAGGACGGGGTTTGCTACCCCACTGTTCTCCGTGCACTGCACCAATAGCGAGCCCGGAAACCCGCAGGATTTCAACCGGTTCTGCCAGAGTGCCATGAAAGGATTTGCCGATCTCGAAAACGCGGACGCGTTCCTGTTGCCGTGCGAGGTTTATCGCGGCAGAGCCGAGCATCCCACCCCACAAACTGCCGCGCATGACAGCCATTTCCGATGAAATCGGGTTTGCCAGAACGAGTTCGGACAACTGGCCGGTGACCAGCCGATCTGTCTTCGAATCGACAAAGCTGTAAGTGACGACTTCGCGGTAATCGCGGGCTACCAGTGTGTCGGCCACCCGTTCCAGATCGGTGTGCTTTTCGGAAACGGCCGACAGTGGCAATGCCGCCGTTTCCGTTTTTTCTGGAATCCGGTCGTAGCCATGGATTCTCGCAATCTCCTCGATCAAATCGTGCTCAATGGCCAGATCGAAGCGGTAGCGGGGAACCCGTGTCGACCAGCCATCGCTCTTCGATTTGACGTCGATCTGCAGACTGTCGAGAATTTTCTCGACGTCTTCTGACGGAATTTCGGTACCGAGCAACCGTGCAAGTTGCGAACGTCGCAATTCGATTGTCCGGACGCCTGGCAAATGGTTTTCGTCACGCACATCGGTCAATGGCCCTGCCGCACCGCCGGCGATGCTCAACAAAAGCCCCGTTGCGCGGTCCACTGCCCGGGCCTGAATACCTGGATCCACTCCTCGCTCGAAACGCATCGACGCGTCTGTGTGCAAACTGTAGTGTCGGGCCCTTCCGGAGATTACGTCTTGCGGCCAGAACGCTGCTTCGAAAAACACATCCTGCGTTTCATCCGACACTGCCGTAGAGAGCCCGCCCATGATTCCAGCCAGGCCAATCGGGCCGGAATCATCGCTGATAACCAACGTTTCTTCGTGGAGTTCGATTTCGCGCTCGTCGAGCAACACCAGAATCTCGCCTGCCTTGGCAAATCGCGGTTCAATCGCCCCGTTCAGCTTCGCGAAATCATAAGCATGCAGAGGCTGGCCCAGCTCCAGCATCACGTAGTTCGTAATATCTACAACCGGATGAATTGCCCGAAGGCCGGCGCGTCTCAGCCTCTCTATCATCCACAACGGGCTGGTCGCACTCGGGTCGATATTGCGAACCACCCGACCGGCGAATCGGGGGCAGGCAGACGGCGTGCCGATCCGCACCGGGTGGGAGGTGTCTGAGGTAACCGGGACGGCAGGCAGCACCGGGCTGACCAGCTTCGCGCCGGTCATCGCCGCAATGTCCCGGGCAATGCCGGCAACGCTGAAGCAGTCACCCCTGTTGGGCGTCAGGTTGATATCGAGAACCGCGTCCGGCAGCGCCAGGTATTTTGTCAATGGCTTGCCGGTCGGTGCATCCGCAGGCAGCTCGATGATCCCGTCAGATTCATCTCCCAGACCCAGTTCGATCGCCGAACACAACATACCGTTGGAAACGACGCCACGAATTTTCGAACGCCGCAATTTCATTCCGTTCGGCAAGCTTGTGCCGGGCCCGGCAAAGGCTGCCTTCATTCCCTGTCGGACGTTTGGAGCGCCGCAAACCACCTCGACAGGCGCATCTTCACCGTAAGTAACCTGACACACGCTCAGGCGGTCCGCGTCGGGATGACGTATGACCGACAGGACCTCCGCGACGACCACGCCGTCGAGGTTTGCGCCCTGCACGGTGATTTCGTCGACTTCGTGTCCGGCCATGGTCAGCTGGTGCGCAAGTGCAGCCGTATCGAGTTCGGGGTTTACCCATTCGCGCAACCAGTTCTCTGGGAATTTCACTGCACGAATCCCCTCAACGAAATTGTCGTAGGAACTGCAGGTCGTTTTCGAAAAACGACCTGAGGTCGGTTACGCCGTAGCGAAGCATTGCCATTCGCTCGACACCGATGCCGAATGCGTAGCCTGTGAACTTATCCGCGTCGATTCCAGCACTTTCGAGAACGTTCGGGTGCACCATCCCGCAACCCAGAATCTCGAGCCATCGCCCTTCTTCCCACAAAACGTCTACTTCAGCAGACGGTTCCGTGAACGGGAAATACGATGGGCGAAATCTCAGTTGCGCATCCCGTTCGAAGAAGCACTCGACGAACTGGTGCAGCACCGCTTTGAGATTGGCAAAGCTGATGTTGTGGTCGATGACCAGCCCTTCCACCTGGTGAAACATCGGTGTGTGAGTCTGATCCGAATCGCATCGATAGACCCTGCCGGGGGCAATGATTCTGATCGGCACGCCTTCTACCGCCATCGAGCGAATCTGCACCGGCGATGTGTGGGTGCGAAGGAGATTACCACCGGGAAAATAGAAGGTGTCGTGCATCGCACGGGCCGGATGATCATCAGGAATATTCAGAGCAGTAAAATTATGGAAATCGTCCTCGATTTCCGGGCCAGACCGAACGCCGAATCCGGCGTTCCTGAATATCCGCTCGATCCTCGCCATGGTCCTTGTGACCGGATGGCGGCCGCCCAGGGCGAGCCCCCGCCCCGGCAGCGTGATATCAATAGCGTCGGCATGCAGTTGCGTTTCGAGTGCCTTGCGCTCCAGTATGCCGCGCCGGGTCTCGATGAGTTCCTGCAGTTCTTTCTTTATCCGGTTGATTTCCTGGCCCGCGGCCGGACGTTGATCCGCCGGTAGCGCGCTCAGGTTTTTCAGGCAAACGGTCAGTTCGCCCTTCTTACCGAGAAATGCAACTCGCACCGCATCGAGTGCAGCAAGATTGTTGGCATCCGCAATCCGGGATTGCGCCGCCGCGAAAAGCTCGCCTGGTGCCCGCATGATTTGCCTGGTGTGCCCGGCAGGACGTCGGCAATCGCCGAGATCCTGCCCGGTCAGGATTACGCGAGTGCCGCTTTCGCCTGCGCGGCAATTGCAGCAAAGGCCTGCGGATCGTGAATAGCGATGTCAGACAAGACCTTGCGATCGATTTCCATCTCGGCACGATTCATGCCGTTGATCAGCTTGCTGTAGGACATGCCATGCAGACGCGCGGCAGCATTGATACGCGCAATCCACAGCGCGCGAAACTGGCGTTTGCGCTGTCGGCGATCGCGGTACTCGTATTGTCCGGCTTTGATGACGGCTTGTTTGGCGACCCGATAGACCTTGCTTCGGGCACCGTAGTAGCCCTTCGCCTTGTCGAGGATCTTTTTGTGGCGCGCGCCAGCGATGACGCCGCGTTTTACTCTAGCCATTGCTCAATCTCCTCAACTGTAAGGGAGCATGCGACGCACGCTCTTGACGTCGCAATCCGCGACCTGCTGGGTAAGACCCAGCTGACGCTTACGCTTCGACTTCTTTTTCGTCAGGATGTGATTGAGATGGGATTGGGCTCTCTTAAAGCCGCCCTTGCCCGTCCGGCGGAAGCGCTTGGCAGCGCCCCGGTTGGTCTTCATTTTCGACATTGTCGTCTCCGATTTTCTAGCCTTGCCATGTGCAAGCGTTCGCTTGCCGCGACAGGCGGGTATTAGCTCGCAGGCTTCTTTCGAGGCCCTTAGCCGTTACTCACTTTTTCTTTGGTGACATCACCATGATCATCTGCCGCCCTTCCAATTGCGGCATTTGTTCAACGACACCAAATTCTTCAAGGTCATCCCTGACCCTTGCCAGCAGCTTTGCACCCAATTCCTGGTGCGCCATCTCCCGGCCCCTGAATCTCAAGGTGACTTTTGCCTTGTCACCGTCTTCGAGGAACTCGATGAGCTTCCTCAACTTGATTTTGTAGTCGCCCGAATCCGTACCGGGACGAAACTTGATTTCCTTTACGTGCACCTGCTTTTGCTTGCGCTTGGCAGTCTGCGCCTTCTTGTTCAGTTCGAAGATGTACTTTCCGAAGTCCATCACTCGGCAAACCGGTGGATCCGCCGTTGGTGATACTTCGACAAGATCCAGCTCGTCGTCTCTTGCTATCTGCAGTGCGGCGGACAGTGACATTACGCCGGCTTGCTCGCCGTCGGCTCCGATCACCCTGACTTTCGCTGCGTCGATTTCTTCGTTACGCCTGACACGCTTTGTGGCTGCGATCCTTGTATCCTCCAAACAACAAAAAGGCCACGGCCTGCCAAAGCAGACCGCGGGACGCGAATTCTATAGAGCTGACAGGCAAGAAACAAGGCCTGCTACGCCCGGAAATACCTGAAAATTCATCGAAAAATGCCAGAATTGCGACTTGCTCGCCGATACTGAATCCGGCGTCGGGCCCGTCCCCGTTACGCCTCGCCAACGAGCCCGTTAATTGGCGCTGCGGCAACAAGCGAACGGCAGGATGGTGGGCGATGATGGTTTCGAACCAACGACCTCCACGATGTCAACGTGGCGCTCTACCCCTGAGCTAATCGCCCCCTGAAAATCCTTTGCCTTCGCTTGAATGCCCCTGAGCTAATCGCCCCCTGAAAATCCTTTGCCTTCGCTTGAATGCCCCTGAGCTAATCGCCCCCTGAAAAAATCGCCCCTCCAGCGGCGGGCGCACAAAGATACTCAAGGCCCCCACGCTCTGCAAGAATTGAATAATGGCCTGCCCGGGTCAATCTGCAGGCGTGTTGCCCAGTCCCAGGCTCATCTGTCGAACCGCTCTGATTTCGTCTCGAAGGCGCGCAGCCTCTTCAAATTCCAGGTCTCTCGCGTGTTTCAGCATTTTGCGTTCCATTGTCGCTGCTTTGCGAAGCAGCTGCTCGGACGTCATCGCCGAATAACCTTGACCGTCTTCAGCAACTCGCCGGGAGCCCCGCCCCGGGATCGGATAGGCGGCCTCCATGATGTCGGCTACTTGCTTGACAATGGTCGCAGGTTCGATGCCATGTGTTTCGTTGTAGACCAGCTGACGTTCACGCCGTCGGTTGGTTTCGTCAATCGCTCGCGTCATCGATCCGGTCATCCTGTCGGCATACAGGATTGCCGTGCCGTGCAAGTGCCTCGCGGCCCGCCCGATGGTCTGGATCAATGACCGCTCCGAGCGCAGGAATCCTTCCTTGTCGGCATCAAGAATGGCGACCAGCGAGACTTCCGGCATGTCCAGGCCTTCCCGGAGCAAATTGATTCCGACCAGTACGTCGAAAGCGCCGAGGCGCAGATCACGAATGATCTCCGTTCTTTCGACCGTGCCGATGTCGGAATGCAGGTAGCGTACCCGGACCTGGTGCTCCTGAAGGTAGTCGGTCAGATCCTCCGCCATGCGCTTGGTCAGCGTTGTAATCAGCACCCGTTCGTCCACCGCAGCACGCTTACGGATCTCTGACAGCACATCGTCAACCTGGGTGCGTGCCGGGCGAACCTCGAGCATTGGATCGACCAGCCCGGTCGGTCGGACCAGCTGTTCGACGACATTGTCGGCATGCGCTTTCTCGAAATCACCGGGCGTCGCCGAGACGTAAATGGTTTGCGGCGCCAGGTGCTCGAATTCATCGAATCTGAGTGGCCGGTTGTCGAGCGCGGACGGCAAACGAAAACCGTACTCCACCAGGGTTTCCTTTCGCGACCGGTCGCCGCGGTACATGCCGCCGAGCTGCGGGATCGTGACGTGACTCTCGTCGATGATAAGGAGTGCATTTGGCGGCAGGTAGTCGAACAGGCATGGCGGCGGCTCACCCTCGGATCGACCGGACAGGTAGCGCGAGTAGTTTTCGATACCCTGGCAATATCCCAACTCGCGAATCATCTCGATATCAAATAAAGTTCTTTGTTCAAGCCTTTGAGCTTCAAGGAGTTTATTTACTCCACGAAGGTACTCGAGTCGATCTTTCAGCTCGACTTTTATGTCATCGACGGCCGCCAGCAACTTCTCGCGCGGAGTCACGTAATGCGTCTTGGGGAAAACGGTCAGCCGCGGCACGCGCCGCAACACCTCACCGGTCAACGGATCAAAATACGACAGCGACTCGATTTCTTCATCGAACAGCTCGATACGTACGGCATCCCGCTCGGATTCCGCAGGGAAGATATCGATGACATCCCCGCGGACCCGGTAGTTTCCCTGGGCAAGCTCGATCTCATTGCGCTTGTACTGCATCTCCGCGAGTCGCCGCAGCAATGTTCGCTGATCGATCCTGTCGCCTCGATCCAGGTGCAAGACCATGCTGAAGTAGGCTTCCGGATCGCCAAGGCCGTAGATGGCGGATACGGTCGCAACGATAATGGCGTCCGGTCTTTCGATCAGTGCCTTGGTCGCCGAAAGTCGCATTTGCTCGATGTGCTGGTTGATCGATGCGTCTTTCTCTATGTAGGTGTCGGAGCTCGGCATATAAGCTTCCGGCTGATAGTAGTCGTAGTACGAGACGAAATACTCCACGGCATTTCGCGGGAAATACTCACGCATTTCCCCGTAGAGTTGAGCCGCCAGCGTCTTGTTGGGCGCCAGCACTATCGCCGGCCGCTGCACTGCCTGAATCACACTGGCAACAGTAAAGGTCTTTCCTGAACCGGTCACCCCGAGCAAGGTCTGGCGGGCCAGGCCATCGTTCAGGCCTTCGACGAGACCGGCAATGGCCGCTGCCTGGTCGCCTGCCGGCTGGTAGCCGGATACCAGTGTCAGCCGGTCCCGCTCGTCCGACAAAGTCTTCTTGGGAAGGGTTACAGATTCACGTACCATGTGCGCCGGTTTTTCGGAGACAAACAGTTGAGTTTATCAGTTTCGGAACGGATGACACGGGTACGGCCGTCGCCGACCAGCGCCGCCCTGGCACTCGCCGCCGAGCTCAAGGCAGCCGGACGCGATGTCGTTAGCCTGGGGGCCGGCGAGCCGGATTTCGATACTCCTGCTCACGTCAAGCAGGCGGCCATCGACGCTATCCATGCCGGTATGACCAAATACACGCCGATCGACGGTACAGCTGAGCTCAAAGCGGCGATTCAACGCAAGTTCGTGCGGGATAACAACCTGCACTATGAGCCCGGGCAGATTCTCGTATCCAGCGGCGCCAAACAGACCCTGTTCAATGTGTGTCAGGCAGTTCTGAGCCCGGGCGATGAGGCCATTGTGCCCGCGCCTTACTGGGTGTCGTATCCGGATATGGTGCGCCTGGCCGACGCCGAGCCGGTCATTATCGAGACAGATATCGAGGCCGAATTCAAGATTTCGGCCAACGCTTTGAAAGCGGCACTAACAGACCGGACGCGGCTACTGTTCCTGAACAGTCCGTCCAATCCTACCGGCAGCTGTTATTCGAAAGCCGAACTGGAAAAGCTTGGCAGCGTGCTCGCGAAATTCCCGCAGGTAGTCATTGCGGCCGACGACATCTACGAAAAAATCTACTGGGCAGACGAGCCCTTTTGCAGCTTCGCTAGCGCGTGCCCTGAATTGGCGGATCGCACAGTCACAATTAATGGCGTCTCGAAAAGCCACGCCATGACCGGCTGGCGCATTGGTTACGCCGGCGGTCCAGCCGCCGTCATTGGCGCGATGAAGACTATACAGAGCCAATGCACGTCGAATCCCTGCAGCATTTCGCAGGCCGCCGCGATTGCCGCGCTGGACGGCGACCAGACCTGCGTCGAAGAAATGGTCGCTGCCTATCGGGAGCGCAGCCGCTTTATCTCCATGGCCCTGAACGAATTGCCCGGATTTCAATGCCGGGAGGGTCAGGGAGCTTTCTATGCGTTTCCACGCGTGGAGTCGGCGATTAAGAGTTTGAAGCTCGAGGACGACGGCGAATTCGTCCGGTACCTACTGCAGAAAGCGGACGTTGCCATGGTTCAGGGAAGCGCTTTCGGCGCGCCCGGCTACGTGCGTATCTCCTTTGCCTGTTCCATGTCCGATCTTGAGACCGCCGTCGAAAGAATTCGCAACGTATTGGTGTAAAATGCCCGCAGTTCAACGGAAATAGGCGAAAAAACGCACTCCGGCTGCTTGCTTGACACGCTCCGGCTGCTGGACCAGAATGCCGCCCCGTGTGCTGGACGGCAGCACGAAATTCCTCGGTAGCTCAGTTGGTAGAGCGATTGACTGTTAATCAATTGGTCGCTGGTTCGAGTCCGGCCCGAGGAGCCAAATATTGAAAGAGCCCCCAAACCTGGGGGCTTTTTTTCAGTTTTCGCTAGTACGCAATCAGCTCAAGAAAGTCCTTGAGGCTGTCTCTGGCAGCCTGCTGATCGTTCCACGGCTCAAACGATACGCCGTCGATGCCTCCCGTACGCAAGCGGACGTCCGAGGCTTGGACCAGCAATCGAATAACATCCGGCGTGACTTCGTAATAGGCATCGATTGCCGAGGCGACCGGCTTCGTGTAAATCCCTTCACTCGCTCCGATCGACTCGGGCGTCCAGCCCGCCAGCACCAACTGGAAAGGCTCGCCGTCGATATACAACACCGGTTCCTCAAAGTTGTCTCTGCGGCGAGTGTCAGCGCTCTCCTGCCCGGTACTCCAGATTCCAACCCACAGAAAGTACCGGTACCGACCACTCTGGTTAACCTGGATCGGCCCGAGATTGGCGAAGTCCTTTGCGTATGCCGCCCGTCCGGAATTGTCCCGGTAAAAAATCATCGGCGTCTTGACGGCCGTCAGCGTAACGCTGGTCAGCGGATCGAGTTTTTCGATAGTTGACGCGCCGAAAGACGCGCAACTGGAAACGAAAAACAGGAACACGACTCCGAGCGCCTGCTTGACGCCTGTCGTTCGCATTAGTACGGACATATTTATTGGAAAATTAATTGGTATCCGAAATTGATGAAATATGAATCTCGATCGAGGTCTATGGTCTCCGCGCTGCGTTTGGAAATCTGCTTTCCACCCTCCAGGTCGATTCGACCCCGCCGGCCCATCCGATATTGAAGTCGCAAGCCTGGAGTATAGATCCACTCGGTGCTCATATCCGAGAGTATTTCCCTGTAATCAACGCGCAACCTGGGATTGATTCGAAGCCCGTTGCCGAACGGATAGCGCGTGTCGAGATTCACTGAATATACGCGGGTACTGCTCGAATCCGACATTCTCAGGCCGATGATCGAAACGTCACCTTCCTTGATCAGGCTGCTGGCAAGCAGGCTCGTCGAATAATACCGATACGTCGACTGCGGATTGCCGGGCACTCCGCCGGACTCTGGCGTTGCGTCGATGACGGACTGCGAAGCATCGGCGGTTAGTTGCAGTCTCGGTGTCAGCGACCGTGAAAATCCGAGTGTGTACGTGGTGCTGATGGCAGTTCGATCAAGGCTTAACTGCCGCAACTCCTCTTCGGTCAAGGTTGAGGCCAAGTCTGTAAAAGTTTCGAATTGCTGACCAATCAATGCGTTACTGGTACTGAGGAACGGGCTTCGGCGTCTGTCGATCAAAGCATTCAGTGTCAGATCGGACTCGAAACGCCAGCTGCCCTGAAGAAAGACACTACCAAGTTCCTGATACGAAATATCGTAGTCGAGCATTCCCCACAAGCTCTTGCCGTTTGCAAAGTAACGCATCTCAGCGCCCACGGCCTGGCGATCCGTCATTCCAGAAACAGTTTGTTGGACAAAAAACGCGCCCAGGTCCAGGCCGTCGCCTACCGGGCCATAGTTCGCGCTAAGGCCGTAAAACGTCCGCTCATCGTCGACGCCGTCCGACGTCGAATTGACAGGCTTGCCTACCACGGTATTCAGCAACACTTTCTCGCCGAGCCGGTACGCCAGATTCGCGCCGTCAAATCTACCGAGAACCCCTCCGGTATTGCGTGACTGCCGCCCCAGCCTGCCGCGAAGGCCCGTCCGCGAGTCCGCGAGGTCGGCATAAGCGTAAGAAAGACGAGTATCGTTACCCGAGCTGGACTCTTCGTCGAGCATATCGTGTTGATAGCCGACCGATATCCTCGAGCTGAAATCGTATCGCTCGCCCCGCCGACGAAGATCGAAATTGACGTCCGAAAAGACTGCGGACTGACTGATAACCTGATCTTGCTCATTTAACTGGTTAACATCGCGGCGGTAGTATTGCGTGAGGAATGTGTTTGAACTCCACGGACTCCGGGTTGCCGCAGTACCGGATGATCTGGAAGCGAGGCTTTGAGTTGACCTGCTTCCGGGATTGGCAACGGACACCAGCGCCGACAGCCTTTGTCGAACGCGCGCGGCACCTTCGCCGTCCGGATACGTAGCCAGGTAACGTTGGTACTCCGCAGTCGCATGCGCGATCTGCCCGTTACGCTCACGTGCAAGTCCGAGATACTCGAGCGCGACGGGTGACTGATCCGTTGGCGGCATCTGCAGGATCTTGGTGTAGATCTGAACAGCCCGCGATACCTCGCCATCGGTCATGGCCTGACGTGCATCCGCCATTAACTGTTGCACTTTCGCATTGGCATCCGGCGGAGTCCCTACATCGCCAAGTGCTGCCACCGTAGCTGGCACCGCGGCGGTGTTTGCGCTGGCCTCAATACCGGACATGCCCCCTGTCGAATCCATTGCAGCGGCAGAGGCTGCCACGTCCTTCTCGGCAAGGCGGTCGATCCAGGCACCGGGATACTGTAGCCGGAGTTTCGACACAGCAGCCGACGCTGCATCAGCAGTTGGGAAGTAACCGAGGCGCAGCCGATACCAGGTTTTCTCGCCGACGAGCGCCTCGGTTTCGAACACTACCTGTCCTGATTCGGCGCTCACAGCCGCCATTTCCGCGCGGCTGCTCGGCTTCAGTGAGGAGCGCAGATTGATAACGTATTTCTGCCCGGTCGATTCGTCGCGAGGCTTCAATCGGGTCTCCGCCGTCGAGCTTGCGGCGGACCTGGACGGCTCGATGCCCACCACTGGCGGATTCAAATAGATCCGTACGGATAACCCGTCGCCGGCCGCGGGTGCAGAAACTTCATAGCGCACGTCTTCACTGAAATTTACCGTGAGAGTGGGGCCGGCTGCCATCGTGCCGTCATACTCGAAATCGACAATCTTGGCATCGTCGGCGCCGCTAGGCCGGTGTTGCTCCCTGTCTTCCGCCACGGTCGGGGAAACGCCGCTGCAGATACCTGTAGATTCCACGTGAATTCGCAGAATAGCGCCATGATTTCCTGGCTCGTGTGACTGGTAGGATATTCGGCAATTGAAACGAATATTGAGTTGCGCCAGCGACGAACCGCTCTTAATGTCTGCTCCTGCAACGAATCCCGGCCCAGCGTATCCCTGCTGCATTGCTAGTAACAGAATGAAACCGCAAAAAAATTGCAGCAAACTCTGAAATATTCCGCTTCTGATTACCATCAGATAAGCAAACCTTAATGGATGACGCGCTGCAGGCTCGCCCCAAACCAGCCTAGGTGACTACCATTCATTGTCGGAAATCCTGTGACAGCCACTGTTGGCACAATTCTGGTCGTTGTTGATACCGTTGTGCTTGTCGACGCTTGCCTTGTAGTCATTTGCATGACAGCCGGCGCAATTTGGCAGGTACTGCGGAGATTGCCAATTTACGATTTGTGAATTCCCTTGGTGGCAGCGCGAATTATTGCAATTCAGATTTCGCCTGTGATCCAGGGGCTCGTACGGCAAGGCCGAGTGCTGAAATGTGTGAGGTAGCCACGCCGTAGTGTCGTGACAAACGTTGCATTCCATCGGAGTAACAAAATGCCCGAGATTCTTGCCGGTTGCGTCTGTTCCATTGTGGCAAGACGAGCAAGAACCTAGAACCTGCGAATGGTCAACGGTAACCACAGGTATCCATGTCAGTTTGCTATGACAGTCTTCGCAGACGTTGGTCGTATTGACGTGCGTCGGGTTCTTGCCCGTCGCATCCGTGCCGTTATGGCAGCTGACGCATCCGCTGGTTATCCCGGCATGGTCAAAGTTCGCAGGGATCCAGGCGACTGTCGTATGGCAATCATCACAATTGTTCCCGCTTGCGATGTGCGTCGGATGCTTGCCGGTTGCTGTCGTG
>JAOUGX010000029.1 GCA_029865385.1 Gammaproteobacteria bacterium | reverse complement strand
GCTTGTCCAAACCTGCGACTGATCTCACATCCGCCGGTTGTACGCTGGATTCGTCGAATGCGACCCATTTGACCATTGCGGGGCAATCCGCGCTGTCGCCGTTCCGCCTGAAAAGACTGCAGCAGTTACTGCGTCAGTCGAAACCGTCGATATCCAGTGTGACTGCGCGCTTCCGGTATTTCGCCGACCTGCGCGGCGCGATGTCGCGTGATGAACGCGAGCATCTTCATGCGTTGCTGCTGTCAGGCGAGCCGGTCCAGGAGTCGCCAGCCGGATTCGACGCTTTTTGCGTCGTTCCCCGCGCCGGCACGATATCGCCATGGTCCAGCAAAGCGACGGATATTGCGCATGCCTGCGGTCTTGAAACGATCCGGCGGCTCGAGCGCGGAATACAGTACGCCATCTCGTCCGAAGAGCCGTTAACCGCGGAGGAACTTGCAGGACTTGCTGCCATCATTGTCGATCGCATGACGGAAAGCGTCATGTGGGATGACGACGCATCCGCGATGTTCGAACCTCATCGTGCCGAATCGTTGACCATCGTCGATGTGCTGGTTGCAGGCAAGGCGGCATTGCTGGACGCGGATCGCAGCCTCGGCCTGGCACTGTCTGACGACGAAATCGACTATCTGCTTGAAAACTACCTGAGACTTCAGCGCAATCCGACCGACGCCGAACTGATGATGTTTGCTCAGGCGAATTCGGAGCATTGCAGGCACAAGATATTTCGTGCCGACTGGATCATTGACGGTGAAGCGCTGCCGGACAAGCTCTTCGACATGATTCGAAGTACTACGGAGGCGGCACCCGATGGTGTGATCTCCGCGTATTCCGACAATGCAGCAGTTATCGATGGCTGGAGCGGACGGCGATTGATGCCAGCAGCGGAAAGCCGGGCTTACCAATACATCGATGAGCCGATTCATATCCTGATGAAGGTAGAAACGCACAATCACCCGACCGCGATATCCCCGTTTCCCGGTGCGGCAACCGGCGCCGGCGGTGAAATCCGTGACGAGGGTGCCACCGGGCTCGGCGCGAAACCGAAAGCCGGTCTGACGGGGTTCACGGTGTCGCATCTGCGAATTCCGGGATTCGAACAACCCTGGGAATCTCCTTTCGGTCATCCGTCGCGCATGGCGACGCCATTGCAGATCATGCTGGAAGGGCCGCTGGGCGGAGCCGCTTTCAACAACGAATTCGGCAGGCCGAATCTGTTGGGATACTTTCGAACTTTCGAATCGGCCGTGCCCGGATTGCCGGCCAATGAAATTCGCGGATATCACAAACCGATTATGATCGCAGGCGGCGTTGGCAACGTGCGCGCAGAGCACGCCAGGAAAATCGACGTGCCGGTGGGGGCGAGTATTATCGTTCTTGGCGGACCCGCGATGCAGATCGGACTCGGTGGTGGCGCGGCATCGAGTCTCGCGAGTGGTACGAGTAGCGAGGATCTGGACTTCGCTTCCGTGCAGCGCGGCAATCCCGAGATTGAACGTCGCGCGCAGGAGGTGATCGACCGCTGCTGGGCAATGGGTGGCGATAACCCGATACTGCTGATTCACGACGTCGGTGCGGGCGGCTTGTCGAACGCCGTTCCCGAGGCAGTCGATCACAGCAAGCACGGTGCGCGAATCGAGTTACGTGAGGTGCCGAATGTCGAGCCCGGCATGTCGCCTATGGCGATCTGGTGCAATGAAGCGCAGGAGCGCTATGTGCTGATCATTGCCGCCGAACGTTGTGCTGAATTTGCCACAATCTGCGAGCGCGAACGATGTCCGCACGCGATTATCGGCTCATTGACCAACGATCAACGCCTTGTCGTCAGCGATCGTGATTTCGGCAACCGGGTCATCGATATGCCAATGGCAATGCTGCTTGGCAAGCCGCCGAAAATGACGCGAGTGGTCTCGCGCATACAATCCGAACCGTCCACGCTCGACCTTTCCGGAATTGAACTTGAAGATGCCGCGATGCGCGTACTGGGCTTTCCTGCCGTTGCGGACAAGTCGTTTCTGATCCACATAGGCGATCGAACGGTCGGTGGCCTGTCGGTTCGCGATCAGCTGATCGGCCCATGGCAGGTGCCGGTCAGCGATGTGGCAATAACCGCGAGTGGATTCGAGAGTTCGACAGGCGAAGCGATGTCGATGGGGGAGCGCACGCCGCTTGCCGTTCTGAACGCGCCGGCCTCTGGTCGAATGGCTGTAGCGGAAGCGGTTACTAATATTGCTGCCGCGGCAATCGGGGACATCGGCGATATTCGCCTGTCCGCGAACTGGATGGCCGCGGCCGGTCATCCGGGCGAAGACGCGAAGTTGTTCGATACCGTCAAGGCCGTTGGCAGTGAACTGTGCCGCGCCCTGGGGATTGCGATTCCGGTCGGCAAGGACTCCCTGTCGATGCGAGCCCGATGGGAGGATGAAAACGGCGAGCACCATGTCGTTGCGCCGGTGTCGCTCATCGTTACGGCCTTCGCGCCGGTTACTGACGTACGACGTCACCTGACACCGCAACTGCAGAAAATCTCCGGACCCAGCCGGCTGTTGCTGATCGACTTGTCTGAGGGCGCCAACCGACTGGGAGGTTCGTGCCTTGCGCAAGCCTTCAATCTCCATGGCGGGCGAACGCCGGATGTCGATCAGCCGAATCGATTAAGCAATTTTTTCGCCGCAATCCAGGCGCTGAACAGAAAACGATTGCTGCTTGCATACCACGACCGTTCCGATGGCGGGATGTTCGCAGCGATTGCCGAGATGATGTTTGCCGGGCGTCTGGGAGTAACAGTCAAGCTCGCGGGCTCCGATGAAGACATTTTGGCGCAGTTATTCAACGAGGAACCCGGTGCTGTAATACAGGTGGCGGACAGTCAGCTTCCGGAAGTGCTTGAAGTGCTGCAGGAATACGATACCGGGTGGGTGGAGCTTGCAGAGGTCAACGACGCCGAAGAACTCGTGATCGTCAATGACGACGAGGTGATTCTCAGACTGGGGCGCGCCGAAATGCAGCGACGCTGGTCCGAAACCAGCTATCGCATTCAGGCACTTCGCGACAACCCGGAAACAGCGCAGGAAGAATTCGATCGTATACTCGACGACAGCGATCCCGGCCTCAACGTCAGGCTGACATTCGATCCCTCCAATGACATCGCGGCCGCGCTTTGCGGCCGCTCGAAACCGCGCATTGCGATTCTTCGGGAGCAGGGGGTCAACAGCCAGTACGAAATGGCTGCTGCTTTCATGCGCGCCGGTTTTGAGCCGGTGGACGTGCACATGAGCGATCTATTCGACGGGCGCGACAAGCTGGCGAACTACCAGGGCCTGATTGCCTGCGGCGGATTCTCTTTCGGCGATGTCCTCGGCGCCGGCGGCGGCTGGGCGAAGTCCATCCTGTATCAATCAATACTGCGCGATCAGTTTGCCGAGTTTTTTGCTCGCAGCGACACCTTTTCCCTCGGTGTCTGCAATGGCTGCCAGATGATGTCGCAGCTGCGCGAATTGATTCCGGGGGCAGCGCACTGGCCTCGTTTCCTTCGCAATCGCTCGGAGCAATTCGAAGCAAGATTGAGTCTCGTGGAAATTACTGACAGCCCATCGATATTTCTGTCCGGCATGAACGGTTCGGTATTGCCGATCGCGACTTCGCATGGTGAGGGCAGGGCACACTTTGCCTCGGATCGGGACCGAAATGCAGCAGCGATCGCACTTCGCTACGTCGACAACCACGGTGCTGTTGCGCGCAGGCATCCTGCCAATCCGAACGGATCGGAGGACGGTGTCTGCGGTCTGGCCAGCGACGACGGGCGCGTCACAATCATGATGCCGCATCCGGAGCGCGTCGCCATGACGCTGCAGAATTCCTGGCACCCTGCGGATTGGGGTGCTGCGGGACCGTGGATGAGAATGTTCCGAAACGCCAGAGTTGCGATCGGCTGATACTATGCGGCGGAGCTGCTGCCGTTGCTTTCCTGCACGAAAAAGCGCCGCACTTTTATGGCTCGCGACAGCTTTCCACGACGCACGAAACATTGATAGAACATGTCCTTGAGCACTTCCAGGAGTACGCCGGCCTGGGCGCGGTTCAGCGATGGGATGGAATCGTCACCACTCTCGAACAGGACTTTCTTGACCGGCTCGAAATTGTTGTCATCGATCTCTGCAATGTCCTGGGCCACCATGACTTCATCAAAGGCACGCAGCTTGCCACCGTCTCCCATGGCGTTATAGGCGCTGGCCGCAGCGCGCCGGCACATGGATGCAAACGCATTGAAATTGTTGCCCGAGTAGCAGGCCAGCGCCTCGCGGAACAGAATTTCCGTTTGCTTGGGCAAATAGGAGAAGGGGAAACGCTCCTTGGGTCGCTCCAGCTCGATGAAATTCTGATACAGCTCGACTTTGTCATCGCTGTATTGCTTGACCGCAAAGCGTAGAAAGATCGGCGCGTTGCATGCGTCGCACTGGTAAACAAGACCAACGTGCTTGGGACGGTTCTTCATGACCAGGTCAACATCTGGAACGGACTGCGCGGTCATGTGTGCGTAGACACCGCAATACGGGCATTCCAGCCCCAACTGCTCGTTGGTCTGGGCTCGCAAACCCTGATCTCGCTCCAGCGTTATAGGCATAATGACGCCATCTTTCTTATGGTTATTTCGCCTGCCTTGTCCGGCAATTGGCGATAGCCCAGTATAGCTCTGCTTCCGACAGCAACTACCCGGCGTTGAACATAATGAGGAGGCCGACGCATCCCTGTCACCAGTCGCCTACGGCTTTTTGGGCAATTTCGTTTGCAGGACGGGCAATAAGCGCGTCGCGCGACAGGCTGACGTCGTAGCGTGCGCCGTCGGCCATCGGTACATAAGTCGCACTTCCGTAATAAGCGTCGATACCGGGCGCCAGTCGCGGAAATCGACGGGCCACCTTCCAGACATCGATCGGCAGTTCTGTGGTCAATGAATGCACCGTCCGGGCTTCTGTCTGTTCGCGGTCAATTTCGGAATATCTGCCACTCAGTCTTTCCAGCTGGTATATCGGATCGAGGCCAAGAATCGTCATCGGCGGCATCCAGTTCACCAGTCGGGCATCGATCTGCCATTCGTCACCCTTCAGGTTGAAGAATCGGTCACGCTGACCGCGGGTAATCAGCCGGGCCTGAAACTCTTGCGGAGCAACGCGCCTGAATTCGACCGTGGTAATCAATTGCTCGTCGGTCAACCGGACGTAGCTGTAATAACTCAGTGCGACTACTGCGGCGGCGGCCATGACGGCGGCAGATGCAATGCAGCTCAAAGCGGAACCGCCAGCCCTGACAAATCGATGCCGCTTCAAGCACAGGAACGTCTTCGAAAGGAAGTAAATCGACAGCAGCAGGAAGACGCCCGCGATCGCCAGCAGCACGCCCATCAGGCTTCAAGCCTTTTGTACTTGATACGATGCGGCTGATTTGCGTCAGCGCCCAGGCGCTTGCGCCGATCTTCCTCGTATTCGGTGTAGTTGCCTGCGAAAAATGTCACCTTGCTGTCCCCCTCGAATGCGAGAATATGAGTGGCGATCCGGTCCAGAAACCAACGATCATGCGAGATCACAATGGCAGAACCCGGAAATTCAAGCAACGCCTGTTCAAGCGCCCGTAGTGTTTCGACATCGAGGTCATTTGTTGGTTCGTCGAGTAACAACAGATTACCGCCGGCCTTCAGCATCTTTGCGAGGTGCACACGGTTTCGTTCGCCGCCGGACAATATGCCGATTTTCTTTTGTTGTTCCGGGCCACGAAAGTTGAATCTTCCGACGTACGCACGTGATGGCGTCTCATACTTACCGACCTGAATCAGGTCCTGACCATTCGAGATTTCCTCCCAGATGGTCTTGCTGCCGTCAAGGCTGTCGCGCGACTGATCAACGCTCGCGATTGTTACGCTGTCTCCGATTCGAATCGAACCCGTGTCAGGCTTTTCATCGCCGGTAATCATGCGAAACAAAGTTGTCTTGCCCGCGCCGTTGGGGCCAATAATTCCCATGATGCCGCCAGCCGGAAGTGAAAATTCCAGCATGTCCATCAACAATTTGTCGCCGAAACCCTTGCCCAGTTTTTCGACGTTGACAACGATATCGCCAAGACGCGGTCCCGGAGGAATATAGATTTCGTTGGTCTCGTTTCGCTTCTGGTAATCGGGCGAAGACAATTCCTCGAACTGCTTGAGCCGGGCCTTGGACTTTGCATGCCGGCCTTTCGGATTGCTCCTTACCCACTCGAGTTCCACCTGCATGGCTTTGCGTCGCGCTTTCTCAGTGGACTCTTCTTGCGCCAGGCGTTGCTCCTTCTGTTCGAGCCACGACGAATAATTTCCCTCCCACGGAATTCCGTGGCCGCGATCCAGTTCCAGGATCCAACCTGCAACGTTGTCAAGGAAATACCGGTCGTGCGTGACTGCGATGACTGTTCCGGGATACTCCTCGAGGAATCGCTCAAGCCATGCGACCGATTCGGCGTCAAGGTGGTTGGTCGGCTCGTCGAGCAGCAGCATGTCCGGTTCGGACAGCAGCAATCGGCATAACGCTATGCGGCGGCGTTCGCCGCCGGACAGTTTGCTTACATCGGCATCCCACGGCGGCAGGCGCAGCGCGTCGGCGGCAATATCGAGTTTGCGGTCGAGCTCCCAGCCGCCGGCCGCGTCGATCGCGTCCTGCAGCTTGCCCTGTTCTTCCAGTAGCGCATTCATCTTCGCATCATCCATAGGTTCTGCGAATGCCATGCTGATTTCATTGAAGCGGTCAAGTAGCGCCTTGGTCTCGCCGAGGCCATCCTCGACGTTGCCACGCACGTCCTTGGATTCGTCAAGCTCCGGTTCCTGCGGCAGGTAGCCGATGTTGATGCCCGGTTGCGGTCGAGCTTCGCCCTCGAACTCCTTGTCAATCCCCGCCATGATGCGCAACAGCGTCGATTTGCCTGAACCGTTCAGGCCAAGCACGCCGATCTTGGCGCCGGGGAAAAAGCTCAAGGATATGTCGCGAATAATAAAGCGCTTGGGCGGCACGATTTTCGCCACCCGGTTCATCGTGTAAATGTATTGGGCCATTGGCTCGCAGATCTTGGAAGTCAAGAGAAGTGGGGCGCTATTATCGGGTATGCTGCGGCATTAGAAAACAAGCATTGCAGAATACCCAGTTGATTCACCCCGGGGAGTGATTCGCACGATGCCGGCACCGGTTCTTGTCTACAGAGGCGATGCATTGGCCAACTACGGGTTCGGCAGCGACCATCCGTTTGGACTGGATCGTCATGCCGTCTTCCAGGCCGTATTGAGCCAGGCCGCGTTTGCTTCCGATATCGTATATGCGACGCCGCGTTGTGCGACGGCCGATGAGCTGGCGCTGTTTCACACGGCGGACTACATAAACTTTGTTTCCGAAATGTCGGCGCGTGGCATTGGATTCCTCGATGGAGGCGATACACCGGCTTTCCCCGGCATTTTCGATTCCGCATCCTGGGTTGTTGGCACCACGCTCGCCGCAGTCGATGCCGTCATGTCCGGGGACGCGCGCAGCGCGTTCGTCCCGATTGCGGGTCTTCATCACGCGGCCCGGGACAGGGCCGCGGGATTCTGCGTTTTCAACGATTGTGGTGTGGCGATCGAGTACCTTCGCCGGCAGCACAATTTGCGCCGCATCGCCTACGTTGATATCGACGCGCACCATGGCGACGGTGTTTTCTACGGTTTTATCAGCGATCCGGACGTGCTCTTTGCCGATATTCACGAAGATGGCCGCTTTCTCTACCCGGGGACCGGCGCAGAGGACGAAACCGGACTGGGCGCCGCCGCAGGCACGAAATTGAACATCCCGATCCCGCCCGGTGCCGGCGATGCCGAGTTTCAGGCCGCCTGGAAACGGGTACTGAGCTATGTCGACGACGCAGCACCGGAGTTCATCATCATGCAGTGCGGGGCGGATAGCCTGGCCGGCGACCCGATTACCCATTTACAGTTTTCCGAGGCCTGTCACGCAGGCGCCGCCGCCGATCTTTGCGTACTCGCAGAACGCCATTCCGGCGGTCGAATCGTGGCTACCGGCGGTGGCGGCTACAATCGGGACAATATCGGCAGGGCCTGGACCGGGGTTGTTCAGTCCCTGTTAGGCCACAAATAGGCGCAATTCCCGATAATTTGCACGGCAGACGATGGCAGCCCCGGCCTGCTCCGGTACAATGCGCCACTTCGATTTTCCAGCCCACCCCCGGAGACTGCTCAATCCCATGTACGTAGAAACCCCGTCGATCGAAGAATTCGATGCCGAGTTATTCACAGCTATTGTCGATGAGGCCCGCCGCCAGGAAGAGCACATCGAGCTGATAGCCTCCGAGAACTACTGCAGCCCGCGCGTCATGGAAGCCCAGGGCTCCGTGCTGACGAACAAGTACGCGGAAGGCTATCCGGGCAAGCGCTACTATGGCGGCTGCGAATACGTGGATGTCGCCGAGCAGCTGGCGATAGACCGGGCAATGAAGCTGTTCGGCGCCGATTACGCCAACGTGCAACCGCATTCGGGTTCGCAGGCCAATGCTGCCGTTTGCATGGCGCTTCTCGAGCCCGGTGACCACCTGCTCGGTATGAGCCTGGCCGATGGCGGCCATCTCACGCACGGTTCGAAAGTCAATTTTTCGGGCAAGTTGTATGACGCTGCGCAGTACGGTGTCGATGCGAAAACCGGGCTTATCGACTACGGTCAGGTTCAACGACTTGCCGAAGAACATCGACCGCGCGTGATCATCGCCGGATTCTCCGCGTATTCGCGCGTTGTCGACTGGCAGCAATTTCGCGACATTGCCGACAGTGTTGGTGCGTACCTGATGGTGGATATGGCGCATGTCGCCGGGCTGGTTGCGGCAGGCGTATACCCGAATCCTGTGCCGATTGCCGATGTCGTAACGACGACGACGCACAAGACATTGCGCGGGCCGCGGGGTGGACTGATTCTTGCGCGTCACAATGAAGAACTGGCCAGGAAATTCAATTCGCTGGTGTTTCCGGGTATACAGGGCGGCCCGCTGATGCACGTCATTGCGGCAAAAGCGGTTGCGTTTCTCGAGGCGATGCGGCCGGAATTCAAGGAATACCAGAAGCGGGTAGTCGAGAACGCGAGGGTCATGGCATCCGTATTCGCCGAGCGCGGATTCGATGTCATATCCGGCGGCACGGATAATCACCTGATGCTGGTCAGCCTGGTGTCGAAAGACATCACCGGGAAGGACGCGGACCTGGCGCTGGGCAATGCCAATATCACGGTGAACAAGAACGCGGTGCCGAACGATCCGCGTTCGCCGTTTGTCACCAGCGGGCTGCGGGTGGGCACGCCGGCAATAACCACGCGCGGCTTCGGTCCACGGGAAGTACGCGAACTGACCGGCTGGATGTGCGACATCCTGGATGATCTGCAAAACGAAGTGCTGATCCAGCGCGTGCGCGGGCAGGTTGTGGCCCTGTGCAAACGTTTCCCGGTCTACCGGTAAATGCGGTGTTATCCTGCTGGCAGCGGCGTATTCGGTAGCCACTGATGTACTGTCCGTTTTGCAGCCACGAAGAAACCAAGGTCATCGACTCGCGACTGGCCGCCGACGGGCGGCAGATTCGCCGTCGCCGCCAGTGCCTGGACTGCAACGAACGATTCACCACCTTCGAAAGCGCCGAGCTGGTCATGCCGCGCCTGGTCAAGTCCGACAACAGCCGCCAGCCCTTTGATGAAAACAAATTGCGTAACAGCATGGTGCGGGCACTTGAAAAACGCCCGGTCCCGTCAGACGAGGTAGAACAGGCGGTTGGACGGCTGGTTCACAGACTGCGCACATTGGGTGAACGGGAGGTACCGTCCCGGCTCATTGGCGATCTGGTCATGGAAGAACTGCGCAACCTGGACGAAGTTGCGTATGTCAGATTCGCGTCGGTCTATCGTCGAT
Source organism: Gammaproteobacteria bacterium (assembly GCA_029865385.1). Classification (GTDB taxonomy): domain Bacteria; phylum Pseudomonadota; class Gammaproteobacteria; order Steroidobacterales; family Woeseiaceae; genus JAKEGN01. The sequence goes on along the minus strand of JAOUGX010000029.1, from coordinate 26,594 downwards.
TTCAGGACGTGACCGAGTTTCAGGACGAAATCCTGCGACTGCAGGAAATCTCCGACGAATCCGCCAGCCGCGAACAAATGTCGTTATTGCCCGAGCTGCTCGGCAAGAAGTGAAGCAAGGCAACAGGGGTATTGCCATGTCAGAGACCACCCGGGTCGAAAGCGACACGGCCGATTTCGACGCGGCCGACTATCGTTACATGGGTCGCGCAATGCAGCTCGCGTGGCGCGGCCGGTACAGCGCGCATCCCAACCCGCGGGTCGGGTGTGTGTTGGTCGGTGATGGCGTGATTGTCGGCGAGGGATGGCATGAGCGAAGCGGCGAGCCACATGCTGAGATCAATGCGCTCTCGGCGGCAGGCAGCAAGGCCAAACGTGCAACGGCCTACGTTACGCTGGAACCCTGTAGCCATCATGGCAAGACACCGCCCTGTACCGATGCCCTGATTACTGCCGGGATTTCGGCGGTCGTGCTCGCGATGACGGACCCTTTTCCGAAGGTGTCCGGCCGGGGGATCGAAGCGTTGCGTGAGGCGGGTATTTCGGTACGAACGGGATTGATGGCTGCCCAGGCTGCTGCTCTGAACGAGGGTTTCATAAGCCGGGTGCAGCGCGGCCGGCCTTTCGTCCGGCTGAAAGTCGCGGCGAGCCTCGATGGGCGCACGGCAATGGCCGACGGCCAAAGCCAATGGATCACCGGACCTGAAGCCCGGGCCGATGTACAACGGCTTCGGGCCGCGTCAGGTGCTGTCATGACCGGCGTTGGGACCGTTCTTGCGGACGATCCGTCATTGACCGTGCGGGACAAGACCCTGACAAACCGCCAGCCGGTTCGCGCGATCCTCGACAGTCGCCTGCGCATGCCAATGTCGTCCTGCATGCTGGCATTGTCGGGCCAGACCGTGATTTTCTGCGTGGATGACGAACGGCGCGCGCCTTTGGAAGCGGCTGGCGCCACAGTGCACCGGTGTGTGGCCCGCGACGGCCGGGTAGACCCCGAATCGGCGCTTCAGGAGCTGGCCGGCATGGAAATCAACGATGTGCTCGTGGAAGCGGGCGCGGTGCTGGCCGGTGAGCTGCTGACTGCGGGGCTGGTCGACGAGCTTGTCATTTATCAGGCGCCCCATATCATGGGCAGCCAGACGCGGGGCATGTTCGAGACGCCGGCTTGGCAAGACCTGGAACATCGTTGCGGCCTGGAGTACGTCGACGTGCGTCGAATCGGCCGCGATACGAGGATCATCGTGCGACCATTGCGCCGCAACTGAACCGGCCAATTCAGGGCCAGTAAAGGGCCAATAAACAATGTTCACCGGGATTGTCAAAACCATCGGTAGCGTATCCCGCGTCGAGTCGCGCGGCGGCGACCTGCGGCTGACAATCCGATCGTCCGGTCTCGACTGGCCGGTCTATGAGATCGGAGAGAGCTTTTGCATCAACGGAGTTTGCCTGACGGCGGTGCGGCTGCATCCGGACGGATTTGATACCGATCTCTCCAGGGAAACGATGACGGTCACCGCGTTGGCCGGCATCGCAGCCGGTGACCGGGTCAATGTAGAGCCGTCGCTGGCGCTGGGCGAACGCCTGGGCGGGCATCTTGTCAGCGGTCACATCGATTGCGTGGGGACGGTAGTAACGACCGCCCGGGACGCGCGGTCGATTCGGCTGGATGTCGAAATTCCGATGGATTTCCGCCGTTATGTTGCACGTAAGGGTTCGATCTGCGTCGATGGTGTAAGTCTTACCATTAACTCGGTATCGGCCAATACAGTCAGCTTGAATATCATTCCGCACACGGTGAATTCGACCATCATTGGCGGGTACGAAGTCGGCACAAAGGTTAATATCGAGGTTGACCTGCTGGCCCGATACATAGAAAGGCTGTTGTCGAAAGATGACAAGGACGGGGTCTCAATGGACCTCCTGAGAGAACACGGTTATGCGAAATAAGACGATTCCCCATCCTGGTGCGCAAAATACGCCGTTCAGCAGTATCGAAGAGATCATCGCCGATATTCGTGACGGCAAGATGGTCATCATGGTCGACGACGAGGACAGGGAGAACGAGGGTGACCTGCTGATGGCGGCAGAGCGGGTCCGGCCCGAAGACATCAACTACATGACCCACAACGGTCGCGGGCTTATCTGCCTGACGATAACGCGCGAACGATGCGCGCAGCTGCGCTTGCCGCTGATGGTCGATGACACGGATCAGCGGCATGCAACGAATTTCACGGTATCGATTGAGGCCGCCGAAGGCATAACGACCGGCATCTCAGCGCACGATCGGGCGCGAACGGTACGCGTGGCGGTTGCGGCCGCTGCGAAACCGGAAGACCTGAGTCAGCCCGGCCACATATTTCCGGTTATGGCGCAGCCGGGAGGTGTACTGACTCGCGCCGGTCATACCGAGGCCGGTTGCGACCTGGCAAGACTGGCGGGACTGGAACCGGCGGCGGCGATCGTCGAAATTCTCAACGAGGACGGCAGCATGGCGCGGCGGCCGGATCTCGAGCGTTTTTCGAGGAAGCACGGTATCCGCATGGGTACCATTGCGGATCTGATCCGTTACCGGCTGGAAAAGGAACGCTACGTCGACCGGATTTCCGAAAACGTCGTGCAGACGGCGCACGGCGAGTTCACGATGTATTGCTACGATGATCGTGTAAACCAGACAGTGCACATTGCACTGGCGAAAGGCGACGTTGCAGCGGCGGAAACACCGCTGGTCCGGGTGCACATCCAGAACACGCTCGGCGATGTGATTGGTGTGCAGAGTCGCAGTCTCGGCTGGCCCATCGACAGCGCGATCCGCAGGATTGCTGACGAGGATGCCGGCGTGATCATCGTCCTGCGCGAGCAGGAGTCGTCGCGCGACCTGATGGACGCCGTCGAAGGCTTGGCAAGGGATCGGGACGAATTGTGGGGTCAGCGCAGCGGCGATGCCGTCCTGCGCACTTACGGAGTTGGAGCCCAGATTCTGCGGGATCTCGGAGTGCACCGGATGCGGGTACTGTCAGCACCGAAACACCTGTATGGTATCTCCGGTTTCGGGCTCGAGATCACTGAGTACGTGGAGAAATAAAAAACGTTCATGGACAGAATTAAAACAACGGAAGGCGATCTTGTCGCGCGCGACGTGCGCTTTGTCATTGTCGCTTCGCGATTCAATGACTTCATCGTTCACTCGTTGGTCAATGCCGCGGTTGCCTGTTTGCGACGGCACGGCGCCAATGAATCCGATATCGAGATAGTAAGGGTGCCCGGCGCCTATGAAATGCCGCTGGCCGTCGAAAAAATTGCTGCTGCCCGGCGCGCCGATGGAATCATTGCGCTCGGCGCCGTTATACGCGGCGCCACTCCGCATTTCGATTTTGTCGCTGGTGAGTGCACGCGAGGTGTTGCTGCCGCGGGCTTGCGGCACGGAATTCCGATCGGCTTCGGTGTGCTGACGGTCGATACCATCGAGCAGGCAATAGAAAGGGCCGGTACCAAGGCAGGTAACAAGGGCGAAGAGGCGGCACTCGCTGCAATAGAAATGGTCAGCTTGCTGCGCCGGCTGGCGTGATTCCGCCTGGCAAGGATTCGAGGACGTCATCATGAGCAAGGCCGCCTTATCAGGTGCGCGCAGCCGCGCCCGTGAATTGATCGTGCAGGCGCTCTACCAGTTGCAACTGACAGGTCATAGCGTGAACGAACTGGTGGAGCAATTCCAGGAACGTCCTGAATACAATCGAGTGGATCGCCCGTATTTCGACGAAGTTATTGCAGCGATTTGTGCCAATCGCGCGACACTGGAATCGACCATTGGGAAATACATCGATCGCCCCCTGGATCAACTCGATCCGGTGGAATTCGGAATTCTGCTGCTCGGGGTTCACGAACTCGAGGCAATGCCCGATGTGCCGTTTCGCGTTGTAATCAACGAGGCCGTGAATCTCGCCAAGCGTTTCGGGTCGGTCGATGGGCACAAGTACATAAACGCTGTGCTCGATCGCGCCGTTCCCGAGTTACGCGCGGCGGGAGCACGCTGACAGTTCCCGAGATCCGCACGGTGGATGAATTCGAACTCATTGATCGCTATTTCACGCAAGACGCGGCCGAAGCGGATGTATTGCTCGGCATAGGTGACGATGGCGCGATCGTTCATCCCGCTGCGGGTCGCGAGCTGGTCATCGTCACAGACACGCTGGTTGAGGGCGTGCATTTCCCTTCCGCCATGAGCCCGGCCGACATTGGCTATCGCGCGGTCGTCGTGAACGTTTCCGATATCGCAGCGATGGCAGGCAGACCTCGCTGGATGACACTGGCATTAACGCTTACAGACGCGAATGCGCAATGGCTGCAGGAATTTTCCGGCGGGCTTTTCGAGGCGGCAAGGGAATATTCTCTCGCCCTGATTGGCGGTGATACCACTCGTGGCAAGGAGATCGTCGTCACGGTCCAGGTCATCGGCGACGTCGCGGCCGATGCTGTCTTGCGACGTTCCGGCGCGACAGAAGGCGATGATATTTACGTGACCGGGACGGCGGGCGATGCGGCCGCCGGGCTGGCGCTGCTGTCATCGGGCAACAGGCAAAATGAATCAGAGCGCTATTTGTGCAGGCGTTTTACGAGGCCTGCGGCACGTATTCAGTTCGCATCGAAACTGGCGCCACTCGCCAGCGCTGCCATCGACCTGTCAGACGGCCTGTTCGGCGACATAGGCAAGTTGTTGGCCGCGAGCCGTGCCGGTGGGCAGATTGATGTCGAATGCCTGCCGCTGTCACAGCAACTCATCGCGGTTCGCGGCAGCGATGATGCGATCGAACTTGCCCTCGGTGGTGGCGACGACTATGAAATCGCTTTCACGGCAGCCGCATCGCAGGCAGGTGCAATTCGCGAACTGGCCGATCAGTGTTCGTTGAGAGTGACAAGAATTGGAGAAGTGTGCCCCGGTTCCGGCTTGCGCTGCCGCAAGAACAACCGGGCGTTCGAATTCAGCACCGCGGGTTACCTGCATTTCAGCGGCACTGACAATGGCTGATCTCGATACCCGAAAAAAGGTACTGAGAGACCCGGTCAACTTCCTCGCCTTCGGTTTCGGTACTGGCCTCGCTCCGATTGCCCCGGGCACCGTCGGATCGCTGCCGGGCGTCGCGATCGCCTGGCTGAGCCTGCCCCTGGCGATCGAGTGGCGGCTCCTGATCGGCCTGCTGCTGGTCGTGGCCGGAATCTGGATTTGCGGTCAGAGTGCCAGGCGCATGGGCGTTCACGACCACCCGGGCATCGTCTGGGACGAGATCGCCGGCATGTACCTGGTTTTGCTGACCGTACCCCCCTCGATTGTGCTGTGGGCCTTGGGATTTCTGCTTTTCAGGCTGTTTGACATTCTCAAACCCTGGCCGATTCGGGACCTGGATCACAGACTCCGCGGAGGCACGGGAATTATGCTGGACGACCTCGCAGCCGCGCTTTTCGCCGCATTATTACTCGGTTTTGGCAGGTGGCTGATGTCCTGACGTATAGGTAAAACATGGCCCGTAGTGTCACCGAACTCAAGCGACCCTCTGACGTACCGGACAAAATTGGCAAATACGTCATCATCAACAAGGTCGGCAAAGGCAGCACCGGTATAGTCTACCTGTCGCACGATCCCTACTATCGTCGCGATGTCGCGATCAAGGTTTACAACATCGAGGAAAACGCGGACGCCGAAAGGGCCCGCGTATCGCGCAAGATGTTTTTCAACGAAGCACACATGGTCGGCATGCTGCAGCACCCGAACATCATGCCGATCTACGATGCCGGCGAAGAAGACGGAAAGTATTACGTGGTAACCGAACACGTGCAGGGCGCGCGCACCCTGGCTGCGTATTGCCGGCCCGACAATCTGCTGCGTGTCGACGACGTCGTCGAGATCATCTACAAGTGTGCCAAAGCACTGCACTATGCACACGGTCGTGGCGTCATTCATCGCGATATCAAGCCGAGCAATGTGATGCTGACGATTGACAACGACGTCCGCATCATCGATTTCGGCATCGCCATCTGCACGGATTCGGATATCTCGCGCATCGAAGGCATTGCCGGAAGCCCCAGCTACATGTCACCGGAACAGGTGCAGTCGGAAGAGCTGACGCCGCGTTCGGATCTGTATTCCCTTGGGGCGGTATTGTACGAATTGCTGACGGGTTTCCGGCCGTTTCGAGCCGACAACCTGTCGAAACTGCTGCACCAGATCGTCTATGCGACGCCGCCACCGATACACACCTATCGCGAAGACATTCCCGAAGAACTTGAAAATGTCGTCGTCATGGCGATGCAAAAGGATCCATCCAAGCGCTGCGCAAGCGGCAGTGTCATGGCGGCCGACCTTACACGCGTCTACCAGGATCTGCGTACCAAGTACGACAGCCTCGACAACCAGGAACACTTCGATCTGTTGCGGACGCTGACGTTTTTTCACGAGTTCTCGCATGCGGAAATATGGGAAGTGCTGCGCGCCAGCGACTGGCACGAGTACAAGGACGCCGAAGAGATCGTTCGTGAGGGCGAGATGGACGACCGCTTCTACATTATCGTTTCCGGCCAGGCGGCCGTGGAAGCACATGGCAAGAGCTTAGGGATACTTGAAGACGGTGATTGCTTCGGCGAAACCAGCTACGTCCGCGGCGCCAAGAGGACGGCTTCGATCAAGGCACAGGGTGCGGTAACGATCCTCCGGGTCAGTTCCACGCTGATGGAACAGGTTTCGCAGGCCTGCCAGCTGCGATTCAACAAAGTGTTCCTGCGCTCCATGATTACCCGCCTGCAGGGCGACGGCAGCGCCAATACCTGAATCGACCTCGGCTCTGGTTCGAGGGCCGGATGTGACCGTCTTCTCAATCCCGGCCCGATAGGTAGAAATACCTAGCGAATGCTATTGCGAATCATTCGCATTTCTGTAAACTAGCCTCAGTGGAAAACTATGAAGGCTGGCACCCGATGACCCTTGATTCGCTACAACGTGGCCGGAAATACGTCATCGCGGGCGTTGACAGCAAGGACCCGGTCGTCCAGCGGCTGATGGTTCTCGGGCTTGTAGAAGGCACCGAGATCGAACTGGCGAGCGCCGCCATCGGTGGCGACCCCATCGAGTATCGCATGTTCGGCAATGCCATATCGCTGCGCCGGGAGCAGGCCCGCCACTTTGCCGTGTCGTTGAAGACCGGGAGTTGAAGCGACACCCCAGCTCGCCTTCAAGCCCACTAGCAATGCGTCATGCGGCCTGATCCGAAATCAATTCGCGTTTCGGTGGATAAGATCGGCGTTCGCCGACATCCATCCGCCACCGTCGTCGTTGTCGGAAATCCGAACTCCGGTAAGAGCACCCTGTTCAATCGCCTGACCGGCATGCGGCAGAAAACCGCAAACTATCCTGGCGTAACGGTCGAGAAGCATATCGGCGTATTCAAGCTTGGCGACACCGTGCTCGAGCTGGTCGATTTGCCCGGCATGTTTGCGCTGAGCACACATTCGCTGGAAGAGAGGATCGCCGTCGATGTGCTGTTCGGTCGCATGCCGGATGTCAAGCCACCGGCTGGTATTCTCGCGGTACTCGATACGACCAACCTTTACCAGGGGCTGTACCTGCTGCAGCAACTGTTGACGTTGAATCTGCCTGTAGTCGTTGCGCTTACGATGACGGATGCTGCGCAGGCCAGTGGACTGCATATCGACGTCGACGCGCTGAAAAAACGCCTTGGCGGTGTTCAAATCTGTCCCGTGGTGGCGACGACCGGGCAGGGCATCGATGCACTGCGACGGGCATTGTCCGAATTGCCGTCCGCTCCGAAGCCGGATCTGCCAACTCTATGGCAGGAACTTTCGCACGCTTCCGAGGAGCTGGTTCGCGAGATGCCGGTGACCGTTCCGCGGATCGAGATCGAACGTGCGCTGATCGATCACGACAGCGATTTCTATCGCGAACTGGTCGGGCGTCTCGGCGACGGCGGTGCCGCTCGCGTCGATGCGATACGCCAGGCTTTGTTCGGCGCGGATCCACCGCTCGCGAAAGAAGCACGACAGCGTTATGGCTGGGTGCGCGATGTGCTCAGCGAGGTTCAGCAGTCCGCGCCGGCCATCGTGACCTGGAGTTCGCGACTTTCGGCGTGGATCAATCGGCCGATTCCGGGAACGATAGGACTGTTCGTGGTCATGGCAGTCGTCTTCCAGGCCGTGTTTGCCTGGGCGACGCCACTGATGGACGCGATTGATGTAGCGACATCGACGCTGGGTGCCAGCATTGCGTCGATCCTGCCGGCTGGCGCGATAGCCAGCTTCGTTTCGGACGGCGTCATTGCAGGCGTCGGCAGCGTCATCGTTTTCCTGCCGCAGATTCTGATCCTGTTTCTCTTTATTATCATCCTCGAGGATTCCGGATACCTGGCGCGCGCCGCCTACCTGATGGACCGGGTAATGCGTTCCGTCGGTCTGTCCGGACAATCCATCATTCCGATGATTTCGAGTTTCGCGTGCGCGGTTCCAGGCATCATGGCGACGCGCGTCATCCCCAATCGTCGTGATCGCATCGCCACCATACTCGCCGCGCCGTTCATGACCTGCTCGGCCAGATTGCCGGTCTATGCCTTGCTGATTGCGGCGTTCGTGCCCGCACAAAAAATCGGCTGGATGAATCTGCAGGGTCTGGTTCTGTTCGGACTGTATCTGCTTGGCATAGTCGCCGGACTGCTGACCGCGTTGATGTTGCGGCAAAGCGTATTACGCGGCCCGAAGCCGCCATTTGCATTGATGCTGCCGGAGTTTCGCCGGCCGAATCCGCGCACCGTGTTAATGCAGCTACTGGGGCGTGCAATGATTTTCATGCGGCGCGCCGGCACGGTGATATTCAGCGTCGCGGTTGTCGTTTGGGCGCTGGCTTATTTCCCGCGCTCGCCGGAGATCGAAAGCCAGCTGCAGGATCAAATCGGTGCTGCGCAGCAGAGATTCGACGGGGAATATCTACAACGAGAAACCGCAACATTGAAAAATCAGGCAGCGGCCGCGCAACTTGAGCAGAGCTTTCTTGGCCGGGCGGGCAAGTCGATCGAGCCTTTGTTTCGACCACTGGGTTGGGACTGGCGCGTATCGGCCGCCGTAATCGCCGGTTTCCCGGCTCGCGAAGTGGTCGTTGCGGTTCTCGGAACGGTTTACGCGGTCGGCGACGAGGCGGACGAAGCGACGCTGGCCGGCAGACTCAGGTCAGCGAGCTGGCCGGACGGGTCTGCGGTTTTTACCTTGCCTATGGTGATCGGCCTGCTGATTTTCTACGCCTGCTGCCTGCAATGTGCGGCAACCCTCGCCGTCATCCGGCGCGAAACAAACGGTTGGCGATGGCCTGTGTTTGCCTGGCTCTACATGACGTCGATTGGATATCTGGGCGCGCTGATTGCTTTCCAGCTAGGTAACCCCTGAAGCGATTTCATTGTGAAAGCCGGCGTCGCAGCGCCTCAATCCTGGTCGAATTCCTCGAGATTTTCGCTGCCGGCGCTTTTCATCAGAATTTCCACTTTCTGCTCTGCATCTTTCAGCGCGGTCTGGCAGCCGCGCGACAGCTTGATGCCCTGTTCGAATTTCTGCATCGCTTTGTCCAGCGGCAGGTCGCCGCTTTCCAGTTCTTCCACAATGGCTTCGAGTTCCGTCAGCGATTTTTCGAGGTCGATATTCTTTTTGCTGCTCATTGCGGGAGCGACTCCGGTAATCTGTTCGTGGCTACGCTACCGTGCCCTATTGGCAGCGTCAACGCGGTGCCCGGTCACAGTTGACAGCTTCGGGATGCGGGCATAAAGTGCTGAATTCTTAGACTAAGTCTAAACATTTGCAATCGTACGAAAAATCGCATTAAGAGGAGCAACCATGTCACTGAAAGGCAGCAAGACAGAAAAAAACCTGAAGGATGCATTTGCCGGAGAATCACAAGCCAATCGTCGTTACCTTTATTTTGCGGCCAAAGCGGATGTCGAGGGCTACAACGACGTCGCAGCTGTTTTTCGTTCGACGGCGGAAGGTGAGACGGGTCATGCTCACGGCCATCTGGAATACCTCGAACAGGTCGGTGATCCGGCCACCGGCTTACCGATCGGTCCGACAGCAGCGAACCTGACTGCGGCAATCGCCGGCGAGACTCACGAATACACCGACATGTACCCTGGTATGGCCAAGACCGCGCGCCAGGAAAAATTCGAGGAAATTGCGGACTGGTTCGAAACACTCGCCAAGGCAGAGCGATCGCATGCCAACCGTTTTCAGAAAGCGCTCGACTCGCTGGACGACTGACGCCAGTATGCATCGGCCGGAATAGACCCGGTCGATGCATCGCGAGATGAGTAAAGCAACGGATAAACGCGAGGGCAGTCTCGAGGCGCCGACCCGGAACGCGATCGCCTGGCAAACGAACGAGTTCTACGACGATGCCTCGCTCCACAAGGAACTCGAGCGGGTGTTCGATATCTGTCACGGTTGCCGCCGCTGTTTCAATCTTTGTAACGCCTTCCCGACATTGTTCGATGCAGTCGATTCGTCCGAAAGCATGGAACTCGATACTGTGCCGAAGGCGGTATTCTGGGATGTTGTCGACCATTGCTACCTGTGCGACATGTGCTACATGAGCAAGTGTCCCTATGTGCCGCCGCACGAGTGGAATGTCGATTTTCCGCACCTGATGTTGCGCGCCAAGGCAACCCGATTCAAGAAACAGGGTGCCAGTACTCGCGACAAGATCCTCAGCGCAACGGACAAAGTCGGTCGCTTCGCCGGTATCCCGATCGTCGCGCAGGCGGTCAATGCGGGCAACCGCAGCAAGGTTGGTCGCAAAATTCTGGAAAAGACACTCGGCGTTCACCGCGACGCGCCGGTTCCGGCCTATCATTCGAAATCGGCGCGCAAGCGTTTGAAATCGCGCGTCGGACCGTCCGGTAATTACGGTGATACGGCGACTGCGACGGATGCTACCCGGGGTCGCGTGGTTTTGTTCTCAAGCTGCTATGGCAATCGCAATATGCCGTCGCTCGCCGAAGACCTGGTCGCAGTATACGAACACAACGGGATACCGGTTGCTCTAGCCAGCAGGGAAGTTTGTTGCGGCATGCCCAAACTCGAGCTGGGTGACCTGGATGCAGTGAAGCATGCGAAGGACGCCAACATACCGCAACTCCTGGATTGGGTGAGTCGTGGCTGGGACATCGTTACGCCCGTTCCTTCCTGTACCTTGATGTTCAAGCAGGAATTGCCATTGATGTTTCCCGACGATCCGGACGTTCGGAAAGTGCGCGAGGCGATGTTCGACCCGTTCGAGTACCTGATGCTGCGACACAGGGCCGGGCAAATGAAAACGGAATTCCGTAACCGGCTCGGCAAGGTGTCGTATCAGGTCCCCTGTCATCTGCGCGTGCAGAACATCGGGCTGAAAACACGAGATATTCTGGCGCTGGTACCGGATACGGAATTTGAAATCATTGAACGGTGTTCTGGCCACGATGGCACCTATGCCGTGAAGAAAGAGTTTCACGATATTTCGAAGAAGATCGCGCGACCGGTGATCAACAAGGTAAGAGAAGGCGCTTCCGACCATTTCATCAGTGATTGTCCGATGGCCGCCGAGCAAATCGCACAGGAACTCGATACGCACGAGGCAGGAAACCCGATGAGCCTGCTACGAAGCGCGTACGGCATTTGAAGATGAAAAAACTGTCCCGTTCCGACCTGTACAGTCTCGAGAAATACGCAGAGGTGCGAAATGAGTTTCGTTCCAAGGTCATGGCGCACAAGAAAAACCGGCGCTTGCCGCTAGGCACGAACGCGACCCTGTACTTCGAAGATCGCATGACGATGCAGTACCAGGTGCAGGAGATGCTGCGTATCGAACGCATTTTCGAAGCGGCCGGGATTCAGCAGGAACTCGACGCCTACAATCCCTTGATTCCTGACGGCAGCAACTGGAAAGCTACCTTTATGGTCGAGTTTCCGGATGAGGCGGAGCGCCGGGAAATGCTAAAACATCTGGTCGGGATCGAGGCAACAGTCTGGTTGCAGATCGGCGACTTGCCGAAGATTCGTGCCATTGCCGATGAAGATCTGGATCGTGCCGATGGCGACAAGACCTCTGCGGTTCACTTCCTGCGTTTCGAACTCGACGCAGCTCAAAAGGATGCGCTGGACAACGGTGCACCGCTGGCTGCCGGTATCGACCACGAGAACTGCAAGGTCGAGATACGACCTGTCGGCGAAAACGTACGCCTGTCGCTGGCCGCCGATCTGGCCTAGGTCCGTGCTTGCGCCCGACGGCGCACATCCTGCTAGAATCCCTCGCGAACTGAACAGCATCGCTTGGGGCAAACAAGTAGTGGCTAAACGATACGATGCGGCCGACATCGAGGTCCTGAGTGGCCTCGAGCCGGTTCGGCGCCGTCCGGGCATGTATACGGATACAACCCGGCCGAACCATCTCGCGCACGAGGTGGTGGACAACAGTGTCGACGAGGCACTTGGCGGGCATTGCAAGAAGATCGATGTAACGCTTTTCAAGGACGGTTCGCTGGAGGTCGGCGACGATGGCCGCGGCATGCCGGTCGACATTCACCCGAAAGAAAAGATTCCCGGTGTTGAACTGATCCTGACGCGCCTGCACGCGGGTGGCAAATTCAACAAGGACAACTACCAGTATTCCGGCGGACTGCACGGCGTCGGCGTGTCCGTCGTGAATGCCTTGTCGAAGCATCTCGAAGTCTGGATCCGGCGTGGCGGCAAGGAATACAACATGAGCTTTGCCGGCGGCAACAAGCGCGGCAAACTTGAAGTCGTCGGCACGGTAGGAAAGGCCAATACGGGCACCACAATCCGATTCTGGCCGGATCCTCAGTATTTCGATTCACCGAACATTTCGGTTTCACGGCTGAAACATGCGCTGCGTGCCAAGGCGGTGTTGTGCCCGGGCTTGAAAGTCTGTCTCAAGGTCGAGAAACCCGAGGAAAAAACAGAGTGGTGTTATTCGGGTGGCCTTGAGGAATACCTGCTCGAGGCCATGGGGGATGTCGAACACCTTCCCGTCGATCCGTTCGCGGGCGGCCTCGCGGGAAATCACGAAGCAGTCGACTGGGCACTGGCCTGGCACACCGGCGACGGTCAGGTCGTAAACGAGTCTTACGTCAACCTCGTGCCAACACCTCAGGGTGGCACCCACGTCAACGGGTTGCGAACCGGCCTGACCAATGCACTGCGCGAGTTCTGCGAATTTCGCAATCTGCTGCCGCGCGGCGTGCAACTGGCGCCGGAAGACGTGTGGGATGGATTGAGTTTCATCCTGAGCGTGAAGCTGGAAAATCCGCAGTTCTCCGGCCAGACCAAAGAACGGCTGTCGTCGCGCGAATCGGCTTCCTTCGTTTCCGGTGTCATTAAAGACAGTTTCGTGCTGTGGCTGAACAAGCATCCGGAGACCGGCGACCAGATCGCGCAGCATGCGATCAACAAGGCGCAATCACGATTAAAAGCGGCGAAGAAAGTCGTACGAAAGAAAATTGTGTCCGGTCCCGCGCTGCCTGGAAAACTGGCGGACTGCACTTCTCAGCAGCCGGAATTCTGTGAATTGTTCCTGGTGGAAGGCGACTCGGCCGGCGGTTCGGCCAAACAGGCGCGGGACCGCAATACCCAGGCGATCATGCCGTTGCGCGGCAAAATCCTGAATACCTGGGAAGTGGATTCCGCGGAGATACTCGCATCACAGGAAGTGCACGACATCAGCGTTGCCATCGGTGTGGATCCGGGCAGTGCCGAAATTGACGACCTTCGGTATCACAAGATCTGCATATTGGCGGATGCGGATTCCGACGGCGCGCATATCGCGACCCTGTTGTGCGCTCTGTTCCTGCGCCATTTTCGTAATCTGGTACTGGCGGGCCATGTCTACGTGGCAATGCCACCCCTGTTTCGTATCGATGTTGGCAAAGACGTCCACTACGCGCTGGACGAGGCCGAGCGCCAGGGCATTATCGATCGCATAGCCGCGGAGAACGTCAAAGGTAAGGTTTCGGTCACTCGCTTCAAGGGACTCGGCGAAATGAGCCCGTTGCAGCTGCGCGAAACGACCATGAGCCGGGACACGCGCCGACTCGTGCAATTGACGATCAGCGCGAAAGATCAGACAGACCAGTTGATGGACATGTTGCTGGCCAAGAAGCGCGCGGGCGACCGACGCGAATGGCTGGAGACCAAGGGCAATCTTGCCCAGGTCTAGAGGCGGAACAAGATGCAGAATCAATTGAACCTGGAAGGCGTAGAGCAGCTGGCGCTGAAGGATTACACCGAGAAAGCGTATCTCGACTATTCGATGTACGTCATTCTCGATCGTGCGCTGCCGCAGATCGGCGACGGATTGAAGCCGGTGCAGCGCCGGATCATTTACGCCATGAGCGAACTGGGACTCTCGGCCGGCCAGAAGCCCAAAAAGTCGGCACGAACGATCGGCGACGTCATTGGCAAGTACCATCCGCACGGCGACTCCGCATGCTACGAAGCGATGGTGTTGATGGCACAGAGCTTCTCCTATCGCTACAACCTGATCGATGGGCAGGGTAACTTCGGTTCGACTGACGATCCGAAGTCGTTCGCCGCGATGCGTTATACCGAATCGCGCCTGATGCCCTATGCGAAGAGCCTGTTGTCGGAACTCGGCCAGGGCACCGTCGACTGGGTACCGAATTTCGACGGCACGATGGACGAACCGGTGGTATTGCCGGCGCGTCTGCCTAACCTCTTGCTGAACGGCACCACCGGAATTGCGGTTGGCCTGTCCACCGATGTGCCTCCGCACAACCTGCGCGAGGTTGCGGCGGCGCTCGTGCACCTGATCGACAACCCGTCGGCCACGGTCGCCCAGCTGATGAAACACATCAAGGGCCCCGATTTTCCCACCGGCGGCGAACTGGTGTCGCCTCGAAGCGATATTCGCCAGATCTATCAGACCGGTAACGGGACACTGAGACTGAGGGCATCGTACCGGCAGGAAAACGGCGACATCGTGATCAATTCCCTGCCTTACCAGATTTCAGGCAGCAAGGTGCTGGAACAGATCGCGGGCCAGATGCGAAACAAAAAACTGCCCCTGGTTGAAGACCTGCGCGATGAGTCGGACCACGAGGACCCGATTCGTCTCGTGATCACGCCGAAATCGAAAAAGGTCGACATCGAAGAACTGATGTCACATCTGTATTCGACGACGTCACTCGAGCGCACGGTCAGGGTCAACATGAATATCGTCGGCCTGGACGGAAGACCGAGGCAGTTCAATCTGCTCGAACTGCTCGGTGAATGGATCCAGTTCCGCAAGGACACGGTCAAGCGCCGGCTGCAGCATCGTTTGCAGATCGTTAACGACCGGCTGCATGTGCTCGACGGCCTTCTGATTGCCTACCTGAACATCGATGCCGTCATAAAGATCATTCGTACCGAAGACAAACCGAAGCCGGTGTTGATGAAGCGCTTCGCGCTGTCCGACATACAGGCGGAAGCAATCCTGAATTTGCGCCTGCGCAATCTGGCCAAGCTCGAGGAAATGAAAATCCGTGGTGAGCAGGACGAACTGTCGACCGAGCGCAACGATATCGAGCAGATTCTGAAGAGCGCTGCAAAACTCAAGACCTTGATAAAAAAAGAGATTCTTGAAGATGCCGAGGCCTACGGAGACAAGCGACGTACGCTGATCGTCGAGCGCGAGGCGGCGCAGGCGCTGGACGAAACCCAGCTGGTTGCCGCTGAGCCGGTCACCGTAGTGCTGTCTCAGCGTGGCTGGGTTCGCGCTGCCAAGGGCCACGACATCGATCCGCTGGCGCTGAGTTACAAGGCCGGTGATGGCTATCTCGCATCCGCGCCGGGTCGCAGCAATCAACTGGCTATGTTCATTGACAGCACCGGGCGCGTGTACAGCGTGCTGGCACAGAATCTGGCTTCGGCGCGCGGCCAGGGCGATGCACTGTCCGGCATGTTCAAGCCGCCCGATGGCGCCGAATTCTGCGGCGCGATGATCGGCGAGCCGCAGGACCGCTGGCTACTGGCAAGCGATGCCGGCTACGGGTTCGTGGCAAGACTCGAGGACCTGGTGTCGCGCAACAAAGCCGGCAAGGCAGTGCTGCGAGTACCGCCCGCGGGCAAGCCCGTCGTGCCGGCGCCGGTGCCGGCCGATGCGGAGTGCCTGATTGCGGCTGTCAGCTCGATTGGCCGCCTGTTGCTTTTCGAGATGGAAGATCTGCCCGAACTGGCAAAGGGCAAGGGCAACAAACTTATCAATATTCCTTCGAAAAAGTATCAGACCGGAGAAGAAAAGTTGCATGCTGTGGCTGTGGTTCCCGAAGACGGAAATCTGCTGTTGCATACGGAGACTCGCACGATGACGCTCAAGTGGAACGATCTGGACGATTATTACGGCGAGCGCGCGTTGCGCGGCAGCCTGCTGCCAAAAGGCTGGAGAAAAGTAATCCGACTTGCCGCCGCGTAGGAAACGCGGCGCCGGCATTTCCTACGATGCGCGGGATTTCTTGGTGTCGATCCTGCCGCCCTCGACATCCATTTCCACCGTTACGTCGTTTTCGGCATTGGGCAATTCGGCGGTCAGTTCTTCGTTGATCCCGGTATCGTCGAGATCGCTGATCAAGTCATCGTTCACCGCATCGCCATGCCCAACCAGGTTGGCGGTCAGTTCTGCTGTAATTTCAGCGTCACCCTTGTCCGACGACGCCGGCAATTCGGCGGTCAGGTCGGCCGCGTCAGTGTCATTGAGGTCGGCAGGCATCTCGGCCGTTTCATCGGCAGCGTTCCTGCGAGCCATGGTTTTGGCCAGCTCCAGGGCTGCCTTGGCAATCTCGTCATTCAACGCTTGCGTTGTCGTGAATTCTTCCTGGTAATCCTGTTCCAGGATTTTGTAGTCGACCTCGCGACTCAAAGTGTAATCTTCGTTATCGTCATCATCGTCCGCGGCACCGATTGGCACAGCCTTCAGGTCTTTCGCCGTCAGGTGTGTGTCCACGTTCGGCTGGCGAGTGGCGTCAACAATCATCGAAAGGTCGTATTCATCGTCATCGCTCGGAGGAATTTCGCTCTCCAGAATCGAAGGTACCGTATTGCGATGTGGCGGAATAACGTCTGTCGGCTGTTGCTCTGGTTCATCCGCAGCCGCAGTGAGATCGAGGTCGAAGTCAGACGCGAAGTCATCGCTGGCGGAGAAACCGAAATCCTGCGCAACGTCGATATCCGAATCGCCGCGGAATCCTGTTCCGAGTCCGAGATCGGCATCGAGAGCCATTGCCGTCGTACTGCTCGGCAATTCGTCCAGATCGAAGTCGATATCAGCGGGTGCGGCCGAACGTCGATCGGGGTCGCCTTGCCGACGATAACGCGACGCTGTATCAAGCGCGCCAACCGGAATCGAACCAAATCGTTCGCGAAATGTCCGGCCGAAAAACAAAAGCCCGAGGAACACGGCGAGTCCAGCACCTCCGAGCCACGCGAGCCAGGTCCACCTACCCGCGGATACGCTGCGGGAATTTATTGCCTCAATCGCCGGACCGGTCGCAGCGTTGCTGACAGACGTGTCCGGAATTACTACCGTCTCCGTCGCGCTACTCGACAAAGCCGGGCGAGACTCTGCATCCGATACGAACGGGCTGTCATTGTCGACTATGATATCGCCCGGTCGCAGTGTGCTCATCGATTCGTCGAAGTCGTCGCCCAGCAATTCCGAGGGGCTGACCGGTATCGCGGCGCCCGCGACTGCGGTTGATCTGCTGTCACCGGCCACTGATTCCCTGTAATCAACAGTTCCTGCCTTATCGTCGATCACCGGTCGTGATTCGAAGCCATCGTAATTGGTAGCAGATTGCAGCGGCTGTGTGACCGGATCGTCTGCCGGTCCCGCAGCTGCACTTGAATCGGCAGCGCCAAGCACCTGGTACAGATCGGGAATATCCAGCCAGCTGCCGGCTTTGATCAGATTGACGTCACCGTCGATGAATGCATCCGGATTCGCGGCGAAAATGGCATTGACTGCCGGCCAAAGGCCGCGCGGCCTGTCAGAAATTCTTGCGACGATTCCGGACAGGGAATCGCCCGGCCGAACCTGGTAACGGCTGTTCGAGGAAACCGGGCTTTGATCTACAGCGCTGGTCCTGCTCGTTACACGAGCCGTTCGTTCGGGTGTTGCTTCAATTTGCTCGGCTGCCGGCACGGAAAGCACACCGCTGGCGGACGCCGGCTGTTCAGCCTGCTCCATGCTGGCGGGAGTATTGAGATCAACGAATATCGTGTATTCGCGCAGCAGATTGGCGGTGTATGGGCAGTCGACAGAAACCCGCAACCCGAGCATCGGTTCGCGAATGGGCGTGCTGCCGGTCAATAGAATTGCGTTGCCTCTGACATCGATCCTGGCCCTGGAAACGCCGGGCAAGCCACCGCCGGGTATTCCCGGTTTGAGGAAAATGCAGTAGGCATGAAGTTGCTCATCGGGTTGCAGCGCGTAAGCTATGCTGGCGCGAAGCGGTTGTCCCAGCTTCGACTCCACCGTTAGTTCGCCGAGTTCGAGAGCTGCCGCCGGAGCGGCAACGAGACTGCATGCACCGCTAACCGCGGCCAGAGCAGGCAGGAACTGTTTCATACGACCACCGCCGAGAATGTTTGATGATTTCTTGTTGTTCTTCGCACAGGAATTCACCGTCTGATACCTCGACCCGGTTCCGGCCAGGCGCCAATGGCGCAGATATCGGCGAAGACTACCGGGCGGCAAATTTTCTGTATATGCACTGAATCAATGTTTTGGCATCTTGGTCTTTTCTGCGCAAAGAATCGACCGAAAAACGTGAGGCACGTCACACTTTTCCTGAACACCTTGCGGGAAGCGATAACCAGAACCAGACTCGGAGTTCTCCGTGGCTTCTGGCTGTGAAGGTTTCGCCCAGCGGGGAAGTTATAAGCTGGTTTCTAGCTGTTGGCGATCGCTTCGAGCGTCGTGCGTGCGACGTTCACATGCTCCTGGAGGACGACCTCAGGCTCATGCACATAGTGCCCTTGCATGTAATTTACGCCCAGTTGGAATAGCACGGCCATCGCATTGGCATTTTCGACGCGTTCGGCAATGGTTTCGATTCTTCTCTGTTCCGCTGCCTGTGCGAGCAGACGCACGGCATCTTGTATTTGCGTGTCACTGGTCAGGGAATGCATAAGCTCGCCGTCGATCTTGATGTAGTCCGGTTTCAGTATATCGAGTATCTGAAATCGGTTCCGGTCGACGCCGTAATGCTCCAGCGCGAAGCGCAAGCCGAGCTTGCGGAGCTGGCCAGTGGTTTCACGAGTTTGCTTGATGTATTTCGCCGCTTCCTGTTCTGATATCTGCACGACAATCGAAGAAGGAGAAATGTCTCGCTGCGACAACTCCTTCTGCAGCCAGTCATATAGCGAAGGATCGTGTATGGATTGACGCGAGAGCCGCACGAAGACGCGATCGGCCTTTTCCTCGAATCCGAAATCTATGGCAGCGGTCATTATCCAGCGGTCGATCAGTTTCATCAGGTTATTGCGCCCGGCTGCCGGCATGAACTCCGACGGCAGGATGGCGGCGCCCTGCTCGTCGATCATCCGCACCAGCACGTCGTACATCTTGACGGTGTCGTTGCGCAAACCGGCAATTGGCAGATTCGCCAGCCGAAAGCGGCTTTCTCGGAGCGCTTCCTTGATTCGCTTGACCCAGATAGCATCGTGTTTTCGCAAACGTGTATCGGCGTCGGTCGACTCACTGAGGCGCACTGTATTGCCACCGGCGCTCTTGGCTTGTTTATGTGCCTGCGCGGCCGCATCCACCAATTCATCGAGACTGGCATACACGCCGCTTACTGCGCACACGCCGACTGTGCAGGTCAGGTGCACGGACTGGTTGCCGATCTTGAATTCGTGGGCATTCATGTGGTCTACGAGCTGTTGGCCCCAGACCTCGGCGTCACGATCGTTACCCCTTTCGAGTAGAGCCGTAATGACGGTACCTTCGAATCGTCCGGCGACGTCCCTTGGGTGCATTCGTTTTCTGACTTCCTCCGCGAACTGAGAAAGTATTTCCTCTGTCGCCAGGATACCAACCTTGGCGCGTACCTCGGAAAAATCGTCGGGCTTGATGTAGGCGAGGGCATGCAGTCCCGACTTGGGCTTGTTCGCAAGGCGACGTGTGATCCGTTCGAGAAAGGTCGCGCGATTGAAGAACAAAGTGGTCGGGTCGCGCTTGAGCGCTTCATGCACCAGCTTGGTCGGCTCTTCCGGCGTTTTTTCCGGCGGCGCTATGCGAATTTGTACCTGCGGTCCGTCGCCGAAATCGACGAGTTGGAAATCGAGTTCCAGGTCGCCCGTCGACTGGCCCGGTATGCGCGATTTTGCGAACAGTTTTTCGCCAGGCTGCCACTTGCCCTTGGTCGTCGCGATGATGGCGCCTTTGACAGCTGCCTGGCTCTGCGGCTCGAAATTGTCCATAAGCGGCAGCCCACGAACTTCGCTGGCATCCTTGGCGCGAAAAACATCCAGCCAGGCCTGATTGACTTCGACCACAATGCCGTCGTGGACGTAAGCGATCGCACTCGTCGAGCCGTGCATGTAGTGGTGCAGCTGTTTTCTGTATCCGGTAGCGCTTTGCAGCGTCGAGTTGAGCGCTTGTTCGACCCGGTAGGCGCGTAGTTCACGTTCGACAACCGCCTGGAGGCGCGATCGGGCGCTGATGGAAACGAGGTCAGCGGCGCCCTGCTGCATCGCCTCATCGATTGCGGCCTCTTCGACCGAGTGACTCGCGGCAATAACCGGGACTTCGGGAATGTAGGCATCTTTCTGCCGAATCACCTGGCGGATGCTGTCTGAATATCGATCACAGTTGAGGATCACCATTTCCACGCGTTCGGCGCGCAGAATGGAGTCGAAAGCATCCGATTGACGCACCCAATGGCAATGCGCCGCGTGTCCGGCGTCGCGGAGGGCCTTGTTGACCACTTCCACGTCGTCCTGATCCGTCGTCAATACAGCGATAGAGATTCCCTGCCGCTCGTTCAATTAATTTCCTTGAAACTGGACGCGCACCGGTCACGCCGAGAAATAGTGAGAATTGGCTAATCCGTCCTTAGATAGCTTGCAGACTAAGCCCGCCGAAGACTTCAAACCGTGACGGGTATCAAATAATCAATGCTTATGGTGAATTCCGCTTGCGGCTTCGCCGGGCGATTCCGGGCGAATGTGCGTCCGCGGTCGGCCGCCGGCACCTTATGCGCGGCCATTTCACGCGGTATGATAGCCGCCTTCAGCTGCAGGGTGATTTGCATCTGATTGATTTTAAATAGTTAATTCTTTCTGAAATCGCCTGCGTCAGCGCAGGCTCGCGGACTACACCCATGGCCAACTACAACACCAGCGAGTTTCGTTCGGGACTGCGCATCATCATCGACAATGATCCCTGCGTTATCGTGGAAAACGAATTCGTCAAACCGGGCAAGGGCCAGGCATTCAACCGGGTACGGATCAGGAACCTGAAGACCGGCAGGACCGTCGAGAAGACATTTCGGTCCGGTGAGAGCGTTCCCGCTGCTGATGTCATGGATACCGACATGCAATACCTTTATTCGGACGGGGAATTCTGGCACTTCATGGTGCCGGACACCTTCGAGCAATACGCGGCTGATGCCAAGGCCGTGGCCGATGCAAAGGACTGGTTAAAGGAGCAGGACCTGTGCCAGGTGACGTTATGGAACAACACGCCACTGATTGTCTCCCCGCCAAATTTCGTCGAGCTGGAGATCGTGCGCACCGATCCCGGCATTCGCGGCGACACGGCCAGCGGTGGAGTAAAGCCCGCCGAACTGTCAACTGGCGCTGTCGTTCGCGTTCCGTTATTTGTCGAGCAAGGAGAAGTTGTCAAAGTTGACACGCGCTCGGGAGAGTACGTATCACGCGTTAAATAAATTTGTTGCCGGATGCTTGCAGCGCACGTATGAAGACGGTGCAGAGTGCTTCGAGCCCGGCCTGATCGGCGGCACTGAAGCGATCGTGCTGTGGACTGTCGACGTCGAGTACGCCGAGCAGCCTTTCCCCGCTGATCAACGGTACGACCAGTTCGGAATTCGAAGCGGTATCGCAGGCAATATGACCTTTAAATGCATGCACGTCGGCGACGCGTAGAGTTTTCTTATTCTGCGCGGCTGTGCCACAAACACCTTTCCCCAGAGGAATATGTACGCAGGCCGGTTTTCCCTGAAACGGACCGAGAACCAGTTCGTTGCCACGCAGTACGTAGACGCCAACCCAGTTGATGTTACTGACGTACTCGTTGATCAGCGCTACAAAATTCGCTGTATTGGCCAACGGATCCGGCTCATCACTCAACAGCACTTCTGCCTGTTTCGCGAGCAGCTCATAGTCGGTTTCGTTGTTCATCGAGAATCCAGTCTTTCGAATGCAAATGTTTGTACACGCGCAATATCGCCCGATTTCACGTTGATCATCAACAGCCGGTCAAATCCTACGGCGACGCCGGCACAGGCCGGCAGGCCGCTTTGAAGCGCATCGAGAAATTTCTGGTCCCATGGTGCAAGTGCCTGTCCTCTACGACGCCGAATTTGCTGCTCATGCTGCCAGCGCTTCTCCTGTGTCTCGGCATCCAGTAACTCGACGTAGCCATTCGCCAGTTCGAGGTCGCCGAAAAAAACTTCGAAACGATCGGCACAGCTCGGGTCATCCGGGCAGATTCTGGCAAGTGCGCCCTGGCTTGCGGGGTAGTGATGAATCACCGTCAGCCGGTCAGCGGCAAATGCCGGAGCAATTTTACGGCTCATGACCAGGTCAAGCCATTGATCGCGGTCCTTGCCGATCACCGCTCGCAGTCGCGGGTCGGCGTCGACGGTGTCGGCAAGCGCATCACAATCCGCCCGCAACACATCGATTCCAGCGAAATCTGCGAACGCCTGCGAATAGCTCATCGTGTCGGTCGCCGAACCTATTAGCTCTGCATCGATCAACTCCCGGATGAACTCACAGGTTTCCGCAATCATGTCCCGGATGCCGAAATCATGCCGGTACCACTCCGCCATTGTGAACTCGGGCTGGTGTCTTTTGCCGCATTCGCTGTCGCGAAATACCCTGCAAATGGAATAGATATCTGGATAGCCGTTGCAGAGCAAGCGCTTCATGTAGTATTCCGGGGACGTATGCAGGTATCTCGACGTGCCGTTATCCACGCGTAGCATCGCGCGAATGCTTTCTATGTTCGGATCGGAAACGGCGTTAGCCGACAACATGGGCGTTTCGACTTCGAGAATATCTCGCGATGCGAAAAAATCACGCGCGGCAGCAAGCATCGAGGCGCGGCGTTTGGCGGTTGAAACCGTGCAGCTCGGTCGCCAGGAACGATTTCCGGCGGACATCTCATTCACGACGGCTGGCTCGGCACCGAAGCTATGCCTTCTCCCATTCGCAGCCGGCTGCCGGGCAGCAGGTTCGGATGCCATTGGCAACTACGCTCGGGCAGCAGCAGAATGACCGTCGATCCCATGTTGAACCAGCCCAGTAGATCGCCCTTCCTCAGCTCTGTCGAATGCCGGCTTTGCTGCAGATCCAGCAGCTGTGCCACGCCGCTCTTCTGCGGGCGGATTTTGCCAGTCCACGGCGTTGATATGCTACCGACATGCAGCGCGCCGACAAAAATGACGATCATCGGTCCGAATGCACAACGAAACCTGCAAACGAGGCGTTCGTTGCCCGTGAACAGTCCCGGCAGGCCGGCAACTGTCTTTTCATTGACGCTGTACAAAGCTCCCGGAACGTACAGGGCAGACCGGAGTTCCGCATCCAAAGGGCAGTGCACACGATGATAGTTGTAAGGTGCAAGGTAAATGGTTGCAAAGCTGCCGTTGACGAATTCTTCTGCAATTGCAAGGTCCGTCGCGAGCAGATCGGGAAGCGAATAGGTAATGCCCTTTGCCTGAATGAGCGTCTTGCCGTCGATTCGCCCTGCCGCACTTACCGTCCCGTCGACCGGTGAAGCCATTGTTTGCGGATCCATCTCGATCGGGCGCGCGTCTGTCGCGAGTTCGCGCGTGAAAAATTCGTTAAATGATGCGAAACCCTCCGGCACCGGAAGTAATACCTCCTCAAGGTCAACGTCGTAAGCGGACGCAAATCGACTGATCAACCAGTTCTTGACCGGTACCGCCCGGATTCCGGCGAGCCAGTGAATGGCTGAAGTCATGAGGTGTTTCGGCAGGATTCTTTGCAGCAGCACAAAAGCCTTGCCGGCGCGGTCAGTCATTGATAACTCCCGATATCCGGTCTCTATTTAACGTCGTCGCCACGAGTCCGGACCGGTGCGTCGACAATCAGCAGGCCGCCATCGCTGTAGCGTAATTCCAGCCGTACGGTGGCACCCGGCAGCAGGCCCTTGCGCGGGTCGAGCAGCATAATATGCAGGCCGGCCGGGGCGAAACTGAGCCGGGCACCGGCGTCGACTGTAATCGATTCCAGAGCCTGCATACGTGCGATGCCATCCGAGAGCGTGGTCTCGTGAATTTCCGCGCGAACGAATTCCGGGCTGGAAATCCCATCGATCGTCAGCGGATGTTGCGATCGGTTGTGCATATCCATGTAAGCGACAGAAGCGCTGCGCCCGGGCAACGGTGCCAGAACACGAACATTGCTTACATCAAGAGCCGGACCGTCGTGCCGGGAACATGCTGTTATCACAAGCATGGCAAGCAACAGCATTACGGCTTGGCGATTCATTGCATCATTCCGAGAGCAGCATCAGATCTGCAAACATCGCGTCGATGTCGATCGGCGCACTGAACACTGCTTGAAACTCTGCCGCGCGATTGATCATAAGGACGGCAGCGGAGTGATTGACATTATATCCGTTGCCCGATACGTCACCTTTTTCGAAATAAATGCCGAGCGCGGCGGCTAGTTTTGTCAATTCACCGAGCTCGCCGCTCGCCGCTGTTACACCATCGCCAAAATGGCCCGCGTACTCGCGCAATACCTGCGGCGTATCCCGTTCCGGATCGACACTTATTAATAGGATGTCGGGGAGATCCTGTTCGTCCGGAAGCTCCAGGGCCAGCTTTCGGCGAACGACCGCGAGCTGTTGCAGGGTAGCGGGACAAATATCCGGACAGTGGGTGAAACCGAAGAACAGAAGGGTGCGGCGATCCCGAAAGGAGTCCCGGGTGAGTGGCTGACCATCCTGGTCGTTGAGCCGGAATTCCGGCAAGACCATTGGCTCGGGCAATACGGTGGCATACAAAAACTGTCGCGGCGTGTGATCAACACTGCGAAATGCGAGCACGGCAGCAACTGACAGCGCCAGTGCGGCGAGCGTGACAGCGACAATTTTCCGGCTCGATCCCATGGCGACGCATTCTAACCCAGTGGCGTCGGGCGAAACCGAATGTGTCGATTTTCGACGGCGTTGACTCGTTGCATGCTAGATTTTGCGTTTTTCCGGCAGCCATGTTGCCCGGTACCCGCCAAATGCCCGCAAAGCGAAACGAAGCCCTGCCTAACGTCGAAGAGCTGATTCGGCGCACCGCCGCGCGCTTCGAGGATGCGCAGCTTAGCTACGGCCACGGTACAGACAATGCGATTGACGAAGCGGCCTGGCTGGTATTTGCCAAGCTCGGCCTTGATCATACCGACTCGCGGGATGCGTATTCGCAGCCGGTGCGGCGGCGCGAGCAAGAGCTCGTCGATCAGCTGGCACAACGGCGTATCGAGCAGCGGATTCCGATGGCCTACCTTCTGCAACAGGCCTGGTTCGCCGGCCTGGAGTTTTTCGTCGACGAGCGCGTCCTGGTTCCGCGCTCCCCGCTGGCAGAGCTGATTGCCTGCGGGTTCTCGCCCTGGCTACGCGAGGGGCAGCTGCGCCGCGCGCTGGATCTCGGCACGGGCAGTGGCTGCATCGCCATTGCCACCGCGGTCGCCTGTCCGGAATGCCGCGTCGATGCGGTCGACCTGTCAGAAGAAGCGTTGCAAGTCGCGGCCACGAACGTCGAACGTTATGAGTTGCAGCAACGCGTGCAATTGTTTCACGGAAGTTTTTTCGAGCCTTTGGGAAAAAACCGCGAAGGCTGCTATGACCTTATCGTCAGCAATCCGCCATACGTTGATCAGCAGGACATGCAGAATCTGACAGCGGAGTTTCAGCACGAACCGGTACTCGGGCTCGCGGCCGGCCGTGACGGTCTGGATTCAGTGATTGCGATCCTGCATGATGCAGGCCGGTTCCTGGCCGACGAGGGTGTGCTTGTCGTTGAGGTGGGTAACAGCCAGCCTGCGCTGGAAAAACTGTTTCCCGAGGCGGCATTCGTTTGGCTGGATTTCGAGCACGGTGGCGACGGTGTCTTTCTTATCGGCAAGGCGGACATCGAGCGACAGCAGGAAGAATTCGACAGGGCATATTCACAGCGGGCTGGATCATAGTGTCAGGCAATACTTTCGGGCGACTTTTTACGGTGACCACCTATGGGGAGAGTCCAATCCGCCCGCTGTGCCTGATCTTACTGATTGCTTGCTGCGGATTGATCTTTA
>JAOUGX010000130.1 GCA_029865385.1 Gammaproteobacteria bacterium | reverse complement strand
ACAGAAAGCGATAATTGCCGGAACGATCGGCACTTCGCCGGTTGGGTCCGTATAACCGAGCGGATTTTGTGCGACGTAACCGTAGGTATTCAGCCCACCATCGAGCCCGATGGGATCGGATTCCAAGTATCGGCCCGTACTCGGGTCATAGGTTCTGAAGTAGTTGTAATGCAGCCCGGTTTCCTGGTCGTAGTACTGCCCCGGAAATCTCAGGTTGTAGGTGAACGGCGTCAGGTCCCCGTCCGGATCCTCGTCCGCTGCCGTGGCACCGAACGGATCCGACTCCCAGCGCCAGATCACCGTGTTGCCGTTGGTGATCACGCGCGGGGTGCCGAGATGATCCGTGTGCACGGAGTACCGGTTGCTGCCTTGCAATACCGCCACCGGTGCACCGTTGAACCACACCGTTTCCTGGATCGCTGCACCCGTGCCGTCGTACTCGCCGATGAGATGGCCGGCCTCGTCGTAGGCAAACAGCGTGCTGGCGGAACCGGCCTGTTTCCTGACCCGCTGGCCCTGGCCGTTGTGCTGGTAGCTGACGGCGCCGGCATCGACACCGGTCAAGCGGCCGCGGTCGTCGTAGCTGTACGTGTGCAGCCCGTCGCTTGAGACATTGCCCGCGGCGTCGTGGCTGTAGCTCTTTGCCGTGGGGCCGGCTGCGCTCAGCAAGCGGTTGCTGCCGGCGAGGTGGGTGTACGCATAGGGTGAGCCGTCCTCGGTGATCGAGCTGCGATTGCTGTTGGGGTCATAGCCGAACGCCTGCGAGTTGGGCAGGTTACTACTACCCGTGACGCCGGGCCAGCCGGCAAAGGTCACCGTTTGCCAGCCTTCCGTACCGGTCACGCCACTGCCGTGCTGCTGCTTGTTGGTGTTCCGGGTTCCGGCGAGGATACGGGTGCCGTCCGGCAACTCGTGGGTACCGGGCTCGACCGCCAGGTAGTGCAAAGCCATGGCGCCCTGCACGCCGTCCTTGTTGGCCGGTTCCACCTGCACCGCCTCAAATCCCGTCGTCGTGACATTGCGGATGCGGATCGCCGCGGGCTCGGTGGTCTCGTTGGTTGCAAGTACCACCACCACCGGCGGCGTGGCATAGGTGCGACGGAAGGTTATTGACTTGAAGCTCGGATCGCCCGTGGTTGCCGGCAATGTCACTTTCGCCGCTTCCATGCCCCAGCTGCTGACGCCGTCCGAAATCAGCGTGTCAAAATCCTGGGAGAAGGCCGCAAAGCCGACCGCCTCGGTGGTATGACCGCGCTCGGAATCGAGAAACTGGTCCTCGTCGATCGTGAACCCTACCGCCGATGATGACAGGCTGCAGCGGCGCACCCAGCCTCCTTCGCCGCTGTCGTGGCGGTTCATCGAGGCGACCACCGTCGGGGTTCCGGCAAAAGCGGAGGTGAAGCCGGTGCTGTAACAGCCGTTGGTCCAGCCGCGCACTGTGTCGGTGGTGGTCTGGGCGTTGTAACCGACCGATCCTCCGTTGGCACTGAAACTCCCCGATGCACCGGCCTGGATAGCGACGTAGCCGATGGTTTCGTTGACCGTTACGGCGCCAGTGTTGACCTCGGAACGTTCCAGAGCGAACTGCACGCTGGTGGCGGTTACGTTGCGTACACCGGTGGTCAGCCACGGCGTCGGATTGGTTGCCGCCGGGTTGCCGGTCTCGTTGGCGGCCGTCTGGATGTCGGCGAGTATCACGGGCGTGGAACTGAACATCGGTCCCGGCGCACTGCCGCCGTTATGGTTGGTGAAGCCGGTCAGCCGGCCGAGCAGATCGTAACCATAGCCGACATCGAAGCCGGTGTCGGCCATAGCCGTAACCTGACCGGCGGGGTCGTAGCCGAGGGTTCGTGTATCGCTGCCAAGAGAATGGGTCGCGGTCAGTCCGCGCAGATCGAAATTGCGGCTGGCAACGCTGCCGTTACCCCAGGTCCAGCCGTTGACCGGACCGAACGGGTCGTAGCCCGCGCCGGACAGGATGGTTTGACCGGTGACCGAGATGCTGTTGGGGTGGAAAACATTATAGCCGAAGGTCAGCACTTTGCCGGACGGCAAGGTCATGGACGTCAGCCGACCCTGGGTGTCGTAACCGTAGCTTGTCGAAAGCGCCACGGCACCAATCGTCTGGACTTTCTCAGTGACCTCACCAAAGTTATTGTAGGTCCACGTGGTCTGACCACTCGCATCGGCGATCTTGTTTAAACGGCCTATAGCGTTGGTACCAACATCGTATTCGTAAGCGATCGTGCCGCCTCCGTCGAGGGTGACCAGCGTCAGCCGATTCAATGCGTCATAGGCATAGGTCGTGAGTTTACCGCGCGCGTCCAGTTCCGTGATGCGGTTGCCGGCAGCGTCGTAAGTGTAGGTGAGCGTACCGCGGTCCGGACTGACCTCCTGAATCAGATTGTCGAGGTCGTCGTAGACGTACGTCGTTTGTGCACCGTTTGGCGCCAATACCGATACAACGTTGTCATGCTCATCGTAGCTATAATCGGTCAAGCCGGACAGTGAATCGATGGTCCGCTCCAATCGATTCAAGGCATCGTACACGTGCTCGGTGTGCGCAAGTTTCGGGTCGGTTTCGTTAGTCAAATTGCCGATCAGGTCCAACGTGAAATCGGTAACGAAGCCGCCATCCGAAACCGCATCGAGCCGGTTGTTGATGTCATGGACGTAGTCGACTGCCCGCTTCAAAGTACTGCCGGCATCGTACGTATCTTCGTCCTTGATGTTTCCCATTGCATCGTAGTCGTAATCAATGCGATTGCCGAAATTGTCAGCTACGGAACGAAGATAATGCGCCGCGTCGTAGGTGTAAGTCAGGACCATGCCATCGGCAGTGGTTACGGTCTTCACCTGCCCAACGTTGTCATAGGTCAACGTCGTATCGCGAACGGTACCCTGCGACGGCGAGTACAGCCGAACGTTCCAAAGCAGTCCTCGGGTATTGTAAGAGTAATATATTCGGAGGCCGTTCGGGTCTGCTACCCGCGTCAGACGCCCGCTGCCGTCATAGCTTCCAACGGGATCATCGTAGCCGGTGACTTGTCCGAATGCATTGGTCACGGTTTTGATCTGCCCGCAATGGGCGCCGGTCGTGCACGTGTGATAGGTAATCGTCGTGACGTCGTTCACGTCCGTCCTCGGTCCATCAATCGTGAGTGGTTGTCCCGAGGAGTTGTAGGTGAATGTCCAATTGCGCGTACCGGCATTGCCGGTGACGGTGATCGACAGCAGATTGCCGGTAGCGTCATAGTCTAAATCCGTGGTGTTTTTCGGTGAGACCAGCTGCGTCGGGAGGCGTAGCGTCGGGTGCCAGGTCGTCGTTGTGGTGCGCTCATCGGCGGTTCCTTTTGCCTCGATCAAGGTCTCAACCAGCCCTCGACTATTACGAACCGTCTGTGTGACGTTACCGTTCCAGTCCTCGACCTCGTCGACGAAGCCGTTGCTGTCGTAGCTGCGGTTCTTCACGGCGCCACCCGGACAAGTGCCACAAACGTCGCCGGTCAGCGCGGCCAGCTTGCGCTCACCCTGTTCGGTTACGTAGTGGTAAGTGCGCGTTGCGCCATTACCCATCGTCAATGTCGTTGAGTCGTCGGCGTTGTACGTCAGAACGACCTGCTCCTTTCCTCCTGCATGTTCGGACAGGATTGCCCTGCCGGAGTCATCGTAGTCCCAGGTGGCGAAGCGATCGCCGTTCTTGTCAATGATGCCGGTCAGGTGATCCGGCAGATCGTTGCGCTCGTACAAATAATAGCGCTGACCGAGTGCGGCAGTCTGAGTGACACCAGTCAAGCGCATGCCGGAGCGTTTGAAGTACAAACGGTCGAACGACTGCGGGGCAAAAGAATCTAGCTCGCCGGTCGGATA
Source organism: Gammaproteobacteria bacterium (assembly GCA_029865385.1). Classification (GTDB taxonomy): domain Bacteria; phylum Pseudomonadota; class Gammaproteobacteria; order Steroidobacterales; family Woeseiaceae; genus JAKEGN01. The sequence continues at coordinate 4,884 of JAOUGX010000130.1, read as the reverse complement.
GACGTAGTAGAAATCAATGTAATGACCAAAAGGCCCGGTCACTTTGATTGGCCTGTTCAGCGTGTAGAAGCTTGCACCATGCTGAATCGTTGTAATCAAACCCTCGCGGGTTTCGATCTTGATCAAATTTCCGGCGGCGTTATAGGTCTCCTTGCTGTCATTGGCATCGGTGTAGATCCAATCGCTGCCCACCTGTTGCAGCGTCAGCGTGGGGTCCAGATAATTGACCCAGGCGGTGCCGTCAAACTCAAACGTATCCACGGCACCGTTGGGACGCGACACTGTCTTGATGTTCGGCGCCTGCGTATAGCCACCAAATCCGATGGCGGATCGAACCGGTAAATAGGCAACCGGGCTACCGTTTTGTTCAATCCTGCAAGTATTGCCACCCGCGAACGTGGCCGTAGCGGACGACAAGTCGCCAGACCAGACAATGTTTCTTATTTCGGCCCAACCGGACGTGCAAGCGTCCGCCGCAGTGAAGTAGGAACTCGACTGGTCGACGGGTGCCGCAAACGCTGTCGTTGCGTTGACATCGGGTATTTCGTCCAGCCGGCGGGAATAAGTATGCCGCCAACCGGTGCCGAGCGTACTGTCGGTTTTGTAAGGCCCCTTGCTGCGGTAGTAGCGCTTGAATTCCAGGCCACCGATTGCGGGTGATAGGTAGTCGACCTCGACCTGAACCTTCGTGCCATCGGCCGGATCGCAGGGATTGGTTCCATTGCTCCGTACACAGTGCTGTTCCGGCTTAGCCAGCGAATAAGGTCCGTCTTTTACAATTTTTTCCTCCAAGCCAGAGACGCACTGCGTACCGTCCGAAACGTAAGGAGTCTGGCAAAGCCCCGCCGAGATTTGAAAGATGTTAGTGACGTTGATTGGCCAGAACTTGTAGGTGACACCAGCATCGTCGCACTCGCCGACAAAGTTTCTATACAAGATCGGCGGTGGACCTGCCGATTCCGGTTGATAAAGGGAATGCGTTGCTCGCCCGGCTTTGGAATTGATAGATCCGGGCGTGAAGTCGCTGCAAGACATCCACCAAACTTCCGACAGGTCGACTGACATGGGATAGCTATCCAAAAGAACGTCACTGTAGTACCGAGTGCCATTCGACGTTCCCCTGTACACAAGCTGATTAAATGCCGGAAAATAATTACTGTTCGGGTCCAGACTTGGAATTCCGGCATATTGGTCAAGCCATTCCTCGGCCTGGACGTAAGTTTCGAAGTATGGGGAACCGAACCCGCCCCACGTCCAACTCGCCCAACTGCGATTCATATGTGTCTTCCAGGCAGCGCCGGAAAGGTGCGGCCGCGGCGGGAGATGGTAATTGTAAGTATTGCCGACCTGCGGTGTCTTGAGTTCGAAATAGATCCGCCAGTCCTGACTCAGCTCGGCCCCCGTCGGGCTCTTTGTGCCGCGCATTACCGATTCGGCTTCGCCCAACGTCGCATAACAATTTCCGTTGTAGCTGAATGGAAGCGATGCGTTGCAATCGACGGCCAGTGCGGATGGCGGTGCCACTATGGCGAGCAAACCAACACACGCTGCAAGAATGGAAACCAGACAATTGCGAAGATTCATTGTGCCGTTACTCCGTTTCGTGTTTTCAGTTTGCTTGACCGCTGGGAATCGAGTGAACCAAAAGCAATCGCTGTTGATGTCCAGGGTTCCATTCACGATTTCAGTCCTGGGTTGCGTGGTCATTGCGCGTTTGGGGTCGCGTTTCGGATCGGGCGTCCGACCAGCAACAGTTTCCCGATCGTCTCGCCCATCTAGAATTCGCTAGATAGTCGAGGAACCCCATATGGTCAAGCATTTTCAAATTTGGACTGGAACGAAAAGAACAATTTTTCGGGCCGCCAAAATGCGCACACGGCGCTGCGCTAAGCTTCGGAAAATATTCGAGTCGCGCTATAAGTTATTGAATTCTTATTTAGTCCACGCGCTCGCAAGATCTTTTATTGATATTTTGATGTGGACAATTAATTGTATTCGGCTGCGCTGAACATTCGCCCGGTCGAAGAATGAGCGTTTTCTCTGCTTATTTTTGTCATTTTCGACTCAAATACGGTACTTCCAGGAAGCGCTCAACGTAGCTTCCGAGTGCACTGCCCACCTGATTCGCGCAAGCGACCAGGCCGCAGGTCCTCGCAAAGAGATTCGGGGTGCCGATCAAGATGCTTTCCGTTCGCTGCCTTCGGAACGCGACGGAATCGCGTGAACATTGCGTGAACTCGAACGATCTGTAGCCAGAAAAGACTCAATGCCGGTGGAGGCAAAATGCTCTTCCTCCTCGGTACTCGGTAAGAAAAGTACATTCAGTGCGTCATCAATTGCCGGGATGCTTGTCAAAAAACCAAAGCTGAAAATTGGCTTTTGTCTCCATGGAGGCTGCAAAGCCTGCATGCCAAGCGGCTTGGCGGGAAAGGCCGAAGATATGCGATGATCGCCCGCATTCCGGCGCCGCTTTTCCTGCGGAGTCAAAGAACAAGAACAGGGGGATCCATCATGGGCAAGCGATTAGCCGCCATTATTGCATTGGCTCTAAGTACGTCGGTCGCGTGGGCGGCCGAGGCAGATAAGCGCCTGTTGCGCAACGTCGACATATTCGAAATGGAAATCGCGGCGGACCCGCAGGTGTCGCCGGACGGCAAGCAGGTCGCTTATTTGCGCCGTTCGATGGACATCATGCGGGACCGGGCATTGTCGAACGTCTGGCTGGTCAGTGCCGACGGCAACAGTCACAGGCCATTGCTCTCAGGCACCGACAGTTATTCGAGTCCGCGCTGGTCGCCGTCCGGTGACAGGCTTGCCTTCGTGGCGACCGCGGCCGAACGTGGCGCGGAATTGCACGTTCGCTGGATGGACAGCGGGCAGACTGCGTTGCTGACCAATCTGCAAAAGAGTCCCGGCTCGGTCAGCTGGTCGCCGGATGGACGGCAGATCGCGTTTTCGATGCTGGTTGCAGCGCCGCCGGCGAAAATTGCCGAGGCGCCAACCAAGCCCGAGGGTGCGGAGTGGGCACCGCCGGTCAAGGTCATCGACCAACTTCCGTTTCGCGCCGATGGCGCCGGTTACCTCGAGCCCGGTTTTACGCACATTTTCGTCGTGCCCGCCGAAGGCGGTACGCCGCGGCAGCTGACCAGCGGCGATTACGATCACGACGGGCCGCTCGCCTGGGCGCCGGACGGCAGCAGCATCGTGTTTTCCGCGAACCGGATAGAGAACCGAATCGAGCAACCTGCCGAGTCCGAATTGTGGTCTGCCGATGTCGCAAGCGGCGAGCTTAGGCAGTTGACCGACCGCGTCGGGCCGGATACCTCGCCAATCTTCTCGCCGGATGGAAAACTGATCGCCTATCGTGGTTACGACGACAAGAAGATGGGCTATCACAATGGCAGTGTTTACGTGTTGAACGCGGCCGACGGCACGATTCGGAACGTCAGCGGCGATTTCGATCGTTCGATTGACCAGGTTCGATGGGCCGGAAGCTCGAACCAGCTGTACATACAGTACGACGATCGCGGTCGCTCGGTAATTGCCAGCCTGTCGCTCTCCGGCAAGATCAAGGCCCTGACCGACGACGTCGGCGGCGAAGACATAGGCAGACCCTACACGAGCGGTGGTTTCTCGGTCGCGCGCGATGGCAGCTTTGCCTACACCGCCGGGCGGGTCGACCGCCCTGCGGACGTCGGCTATGGACGCCGCAGCGGCAAAGTGACCCGGCTGACGCAGCTGAACGAAGACCTGTTCGGCCAGCGGGATCTCGGTGCGGTCGAAGAAATTACCTGGCCCGCCAAGACCGGGAACTACGAGGTGCAGGGCTGGCTGGTCAAACCGCCGGGCTTCGATGCGGCGAAAAAATACCCACTGATTCTCGAGATTCACGGCGGGCCGTTTGCCGCCTACGGCCCGCAGTTTTCCGCCGAGATCCAGCTCTACGCGGCTGCCGGCTACGTCGTGCTTTATACAAATCCGCGAGGATCGACCAGCTACGGCTACGATTTCGCCAACGAAATTCACCACAACTATCCCAGCCAGGATTACGACGACCTGATGGGCGGCGTCGACGCCGTCATCGCAAAAGGTTACGTCGATGCCGATCAGCTGTTCGTCACCGGAGGATCCGGCGGCGGCGTGCTGACCGCATGGATCGTCGGCAAGACCGATCGTTTCAAAGCGGCGGTGGTTGCCAAACCGGTAATCAACTGGGGCAGCTTCGTACTGACGGCGGACGTGTCCCCGTTCTTTACCCGTTACTGGTTCGCCAGCATGCCGTGGGAAGACCCGGAAGCTTACTGGAAGCGCTCGCCCTTATCGCTGGTAGGAAACGTGACGACGCCGACCATGCTGCTGACCGGCGAGCAGGATTTTCGTACGCCGATCGCCGAGTCCGAACAGTACTACCAGGCCTTGAAGCTCAGGGGCATCGACAGTGCGCTGGTGCGAATCCCCGAAGCATCGCACGGCATCGCGGCAAGACCGTCGCAGCTGATTGCCAAGGTCGACAACATCCTCGGATGGTTTGCACGTTACCGCGACGACGTACGGTAGCTTCTGAAGCGGTCGCCTGCGATGCAGGCTCCTACAAGAGTTCTGCCATGTCGATCGCGGACTGCAGGAGCCTGCATCGCAGGCGACCCGGTACCGATGTCGATCGCGGACTGTAGGAGCCTGCATCGCAGGCGACCCGGTACCGATGTTGATCGCGGACTGTAGGAGCCTGCACTGCAGGCGACCCGGTACCGATGTCGATCGCGGACTGTAGGAGCCTGCATCGCAGGCGACCCGGCACCGCTGTTGATCGCGGACTGTAGGAGCCTGCACTGCAGGCGACCCGGTACCGATGTCGATCGCGGACTGTAGGAGCCTGCATCGCAG
>JAOUGX010000028.1 GCA_029865385.1 Gammaproteobacteria bacterium | reverse complement strand
CGCATAAGCAGCGAATCTGTGGTCGAAAGACGCGGCGTGGTTCTCGGTGGCGCTGCTGACCGGGACAGGGTGCTGATTGCACAGGGTTTATCGGCAGGAGATACAGTAGTAAAGAGTGCCGCAAAGGCATTGAGCGCCGGACAAAAAGTAAAAACTAAATGACGGGAGCAACAGGATGAGCGAGGCGCTCGCTGAACTGAAAAAGGTCAGTCGCGTTTACCAGAAAGGCAAAGATAAGGTCGAGGTTCTGCATGAACTCGACCTTGTCATACCGAAAGGCGACTTCGTTGCGATCATGGGCCCGTCCGGATCGGGCAAAACGACGTTGCTGAACTTGCTTGGCGGACTCGACAAGCCGAGTTCCGGGACAGTGACCGTCGGTGCAGCGGGTCTATCGTCAATGTCCAATAGCCAGTTGTCACGATGGCGTTCGACGCACGTCGGATTCATATTTCAGTTTTACAATCTGTTGCCGGTACTGACCGCGCAAAAAAACGTTGAATTACCATTGTTGCTGACCAGCTTTGGATCGGCCGAGCGCGCAAAGCGAGCCACCATTGCACTCGAGATCGTCGGCCTCGGCGATCGCGGCAAACATTATCCGCGCGAATTGTCCGGCGGCCAGGAACAACGGGTAGCCATCGCCAGGGCCATCGTGTCGGATCCGTCTCTGCTTTTGTGCGACGAACCGACGGGCGACCTGGATCGCGAAACTGCGGATGACATTCTCAGGCTTCTGCAGATCCTGAATCGCGAACACGGCAAGACCATCGTTATGGTGACACACGATGCGCAGGCCGCCGGATTTGCCAGCAGGACGCTGCATGTCGACAAGGGCAAGCTCGAACAGAGGGCTGCCGCGTGAAATATTTCGGCCTCGTCTGGAAGAACGTCTGGCGCAAGAAAGCACGTACACTGCTGACTATTCTTTCAGTGTTCGTTGCGTTTCTGCTGTTTGCTTTGCTGAACGCCATCGGCCACGCGTTCAAGGCCGGAGTTGACGTCGCGCAGGCCGAGCGACTGGTCGTCATCGACAAAATCTCACTGATCAACCCGTTGCCGATCAGTTACAGGAACAAGATCGCCAGTACGCCGGGTGTGGCGGCTGTGACACACCAGTCCTGGTTCGGCGGCTACTACCAGGATCCGCGGAATCAGTTCGCGCAATTCCCGACCGAGCCTTACGGCTATTTCGAAATGTATCCGGAACACGTTATTTCCAAGGAGCAGCTCGATACCTGGGCGAAGACACGCACCGGCGCTGTGGTCGGACGCGAACTGGCCGAACAATTCGGCTGGAAAATCGGCGATCGCATCCCGATACAGGCCACGATCTGGACCAAAGCAGACGGGGGGCGTACCTGGGAATTCGACCTGGTCGGCATTTTCTCAACCGACGATCCGCGTGGCACGACCGCCTTTATGCTGATGAACTACGACTACTTCGAGGAGGCCCGGGCATTCGGCAAGGGAACCGTCGGTTGGTACGTACTGCGAATTAACAAGGGCGCGGATCCGGTTGCTATCGCCAATGCTGTCGACAACGAATTTGCCAATTCGCCAAACGAAACCGAAACGAGTACAGAAGCTGCGTTCGCAACGTCGTTTGCCAAGCAGTTCGGCAATATCGCGCTGATCGTCCAGCTGATTCTCGGCGCCGTATTTTTCACGTTGCTGCTGGTTGCAGGCAACACCATGGCGCAATCGATTCGCGAGCGCATATCGGAGATTGGCGTGCTTAAGACTCTTGGTTTTACCGACCACACGGTGCTCGGCATCGTGTTGGCGGAATCCGTTCTGATCATGCTGATCGGTGGCGTGCTCGGCCTGTCGATTGGCTGGGTACTGGTGCAGGGCCTCGGCCAGCAAATGGGGGCTTTCCTGCCCGGTATTTTCCTCGGGCCGTCAGCCTTGCTGATCGGCCTTGGCTGCATGATCGGTGCAGGCGTTCTTGCGGGAGCATTTCCCGCGATCAAGGGCATGCGTCTGACCATAGTCGACGCACTGGCGCGACGGTAGGGGAGAACGATGGCAGGAATTCAACAGGTAGTCGCCGTCAGTTGGCTGAACATACTCAATTTGCCGCAACGCATTGCGACCTCACTGGTCGCCGTCATCGGCGTTGCCGCGGTGGTGCTGGTATTTGCCGCGATCCTTTCGATGGCCAAGGGATTCGAAAGAACAATGGTGGCGGCCGGTTCCGATGACACAGCCATTATCCTGCGAAGCGGCTCGACCGCCGAATTGAACAGCGGCCTCAGCAATGACAGTGCGCTGATCATCGAGAATTCGCCGGGCATCGTGAAAGAGGGCAATCGCCCGATCACATCCGCCGAACTCTATGTGGTCGTCGACGTGCGCAAGAAATCGACGGACGCGGATGCCAACGTCCCGTTTCGCGGCGTGCAACCGTCGGCGATGGTGGTTCGCCCGAACGTACGGCTTGTCGATGGCCGCCTGTTCGAACAGGGCAAGAACGAAATAATCGTGGGGCGAGCCGCACAACTGGAATTCGATGGGCTCGAGGTCGGGTCGACCATTCGATTCGGCCAGACGAACTGGGCAATCGTCGGCACATTCGAGGCGGATGGCAGCGTATCCGAATCCGAGCTATGGACCGATGTGCGCGTTTTGCAGGGCGCCTATCGCCGCGGCACCAGTTACCAGTCTGTGCGTGTGAAACTCGACAATACCGGCAGCATCGTAACGCTCAAAGAAACACTCGATGCCGATCCGCGCGTGGATGTCGATGTTATGAGCGAAAAAGACTACTACTCGAGTCAGGCAGAACCATTGAGCCGATTCATTCGACTGATCGGCTACCCGCTGACGATTCTCATGGCAATAGGCGCAGTATTCGGTGCACTGAACTCGATGTATTCGTCCGTATCCGTTCGAGGCAAGGAAATCGCTACGCTGCGCGCCCTTGGCTTCGGACCGATTTCGGTACTGGTATCCACCATCATCGAGTCGACTGTGCTGGCACTGGCCGGCGGCCTGCTCGGTGGCGCCGCCGCTTACTTGCTGTTCAACGGTTTTCGCGTGTCGACATTGAATGGCGCGAGTTTCAGCCAGGTCGTGTTCGATTTCGCGGTCACACCCGAGCTGCTTGTGCAAGGCCTGGCGGCAGCCGCAATTATCGGGCTGATCGGCGGGTTCTTCCCCGCCATACGCGCCGCAAGGCTGCCGGTGGCACAGGCCCTGCGCGAGGTCTAGGATCAGTTCGACTTCATTTCCGTCAAGAAGGGGAGTGTTACGATGGGCAAGTACGTTGATGGCTTCGTTGTTCCGGTGCCAAAAAAAAATCTGGACGCCTACAAGCGGATCTCGCGTAAGGCCGGCAAGGTCTGGCGGGAACACGGTGCACTGGAGTACATCGAATGTGCCGCCGATGATGTCAAACCCGGCAAGCTGACCTCATTCCCGCAAAGCGTCAAAATGAAACGGGGCGAGACCGTTGTTTTCTCCTGGATAGTATACAAATCGAGGAAACATCGGGATCGCGTCAATGCCAAGGTGATGAAAGATCCCCGTCTGGCCAGCATGATGAATCCCAAGTCCATGCCATTCGACGGCAAGCGCTTGATCTGGGGCGGATTTAAAACGATCGTCCAGCTCTAGCCACTTGGTGCAGCAGTGTGGCGGGAAACGACGAAGCTCTCGTCGTTGAACCACAGGCCGTTGTGCTTGTGCAGTATGCGCGCCGTGGCCTCCAGGTATTTGGTTGAGGCCAAAGCCAATTCCAGCTTCTGGTCTTCGATCTGAGCCACGTATATCGCAGCGTTCCATGCCGCAAACAGCGTGGACGTGCCAATGCTGTCTTCCAGTTCTTCCGGCAACGTGTGCATCTTGTATTGGAACAACGCTTTGGAATCCGGTTGTGAATCGATTGTGAAGCTTCGCGCATCCTTTTTCAGTTCAGCTTTCAACGCCTTGATCAGTTGATGACGATCGACCTGAAACGGGTCCTCGTCCGGCCAGATTTCCTGCACGATTTCCAATCCCGGGTCCTGACCGAAGGATTGCACTGCCAGCATTCTTCCGCCCGGCGCCAGACTTCGAATGAGAGGCAGCAGCACGTATTTGACCTTGAAGGCGGCGTCCATTCGCGCGCGCCACGGTTGCGACGCGATGGAGAGATCGTAGTTCGCGACAGCCTTCCCCTGGCGCGGAATAACGGAATCCAGCGTGAATCGGTGATCTTTGCGATACATGATCAGAACTGACGGCCGTACGTACAAGGGATTACCCGATTTCGCGCTGGCCTTGGCTTGCCACGCGCTCACCAGGAATTCGTCCAGCGCATCGAGCTGATGGCCGTATTCGTAGGCGGAGTTTCCCTCGAGTTCGACCGTCTTCCAGTTCATCGCGGCCACATTGCCCGGGTCACCAGGCTGGAGCCACGGCGCTTCACGATAGTAGAGGTTGGTAAAAATGATGACGCTTGCCGGGTGTTCCACAAAGCGGTCCGGCAGCTTCGCCAGGCTGAGCCGTATGTCTTCGAGGCTGATTTCCTTGCCGACGACATAAAAGGGCTGTGTCGGAAAACGCTGATGCATGGCGCGCAGGGTATGGCTGAGCACGGATCCGTCGCCCATGCCGGCATCGAAAAGCCTGACGGCCGGCGGAGTAGGACGAACATGGGCCAGCTCGCTCGCCGCACGCTCGGCGACAACCCATTTCTCATTACAGGTATTGACGAATGCCAGGTACTTTTGCCGGTTGTCGTAAAAGCGGAACGGGCGGTTCGACCTCGGGGCGCTCGCCGCCGATGGGCTGGCCCGCGAATTTCTTTGACGTGCAGCCTTACGTTTGCGCATTTGCCCGGATTTCCATCTGCCTTGGTGAAGCCTTCCGCTAGCTGGCGACTATTGTAACGATACTGCCAATACGGAATGGTCCGCGGAATCCGGGCTTGCCCTCTGGCCCTTGGTGCTGCCCCTTATGCGTATAATGTATATTATGTTAAATTACAAATGGACTGACCAAGACCAGAGCACCCCTATCGGATATTCAGCCGATACGCGATCAGGCCCCCGATCGCCATTGGAATCGCAAACACATAGAAATTCGTGGACATGTCGAAGCCCGCGTCAATCAGGTAACCGGCCGCCGCAGGTCCAACCACTGCGCCGAAACGGCCCAAGCCGATAGCCCAGCCGATGCCCGTGCTGCGAAGCTCCGTCGGATAGGCTTTCGCGGCGACACTGTAGAGCCCCGTGAATCCGCCTTGCTGCAGCAAGCCGATAACAAAAATTATCGGCAACAACAGGGAAATTCGGCCAGGAACTGCTGCGAATACTGCCATTCCGATCGAAGCGCCTACCAGCAAGGTGAAAACCACGTTCGTGAGTTTCAGGCGCAGCGACAGTATCCCCATGATGAATATGCCAATCACGCCGCCCAGGTTGAACAGGAAAAAGGACTGCCGCCCGTCGGCCTCTGAATAGCCCGAAGCCTGCATGAGCAACGGGATCCAGCTCATCAGGAAGTACAGCGCGGCAAAGCACAGGAAGAACGTGAGCCACAGCGTAAGCGTCAGGATACGATGCTGTTTACCCAGCAGCTGCCACATGCTCTCGATTGCGCCGCGCTGCGATTTTGCGGCGCCCGGAGCTATACGCGGCATCGATTCGACAGGGGCTCGATCCAGTTTGCTCAGAATCCGGTTGACCCGCTCCAGCGCACCGGGCGGGCGCCGTTCGATAAGGAATTTCAGCGACTCCGGAATGAGTAACCAGGCGACAAATCCCATCGTCAGTGTCACCCCTCCCCCGAACCAGAACATGCCCCGCCAGCCGTATTCGGGCATGACCCAGGCGGCCACGACAGAAGTCAGCAGTGCCCCGGCCGGATAGCCCGCAACCACGATCGCAACGGACAAAGAGCGAACCCTCTCGGGGCTGTATTCGGCGGCAAGGGCCGCCTGCGTTGCCAACATGGCGCCGGCGCCGAGGCCGGACACAAAACGAAGAGAGAGGAATTCGAAAAAAGACGTTGCCAGTGCGGTCAGCAGTATCGAGGCCGCAACCAGGGCAATACTGATAATGATCAGCGAGCGCCGGCCAATGACATCGGCCAGCGGCGCAAGAAACATCGCACCGGCCATCATCCCGGCCAATGCGCAACTGAAAATCCAGCCGAGAAGGTCCGGCGGAAGCGAAAGTTCGCCGGATACGGCGTGCCCGACGATTGCCATGGCGGTAATGTCAAAACCATCCAGCATGTTCAGGAACATGCATAGACAGATCACGAGCAACTGCTGCCCGCTGATCTCGCCGTTATCGATAACCTCGGCGATGAGGCTTTCGCTGCTGATCAACGGTGCAGGAGATGACATGCGGATTGCTGAAAGCCGGTTCTGAACCAAAGCGGCATCTTAGCTAACGGTATTCGCAATAGCTGCTGGATTTGTCCTGATAATTGTACGCGCCGTAACGTCTTACCGCTTCATAGGTCGCGAAGCCATGCCGGTAGCAAAACTCTCAAATCAATCGGTCATTGCTTTTTCATGTGACGAGCCAGCCGAATGCGCCGCCGGTTACGAGACCATACAACAAGGCATCCAGCATATTCTTCATCGTCACGCCTATCGGCCGACCGAACCAGATGCACTCCTGAATATAGGCCACGCCGTAGGCCACGAATGCCACCGTCCCGGCCACGCGGAATACCGCCAGGTAACTTGCATCGGCGGCGAGCGTGCGAGTAACGAAATATGCGCAGAGCACACCGACGAATACGTTGTACAAGAAGGACGCAATGAGCTTGCCACCCATTTTCGGCATTCCCGACGGCACAACGGTAACGTACGCCACCGGCCCTTCATGCATTTTTTGCTGCATTTCCGGCTTCGCCATATCCTTCTGGTCGGCGCAATACGGAACGGTGTACATCCCGGGACTCAAGCCCTTTAACGCCGCACGTGCGGCCTGTTCGTCGCGTGTTTGGCTGTAGTCCGATTTGTGCCAGCCGAAAACCATCCAGACCATGGCGCTGAGTATCCATACCAGCACAGAAGACACCAGAATGGGCATCCACAGATCAAGTATGCTCATGACAACTCTCCTTGCTTATTTTTGTTGGGAGTTTCTTCAAAGGTGGCCATTCTAGCGCCATCGCCGCCTAATTCGGACCGCCGGTCGGGATTTCCGTTACTGTGAAGGGGTCAGCAAAGACCGGATCTGTCAGGACCGTCTGGTCTGTCAACGCGTTAAGAAATGCGAGCAAATCCTCCCGTTCGGCATCCGTCAAGGAAAAACCTTTGACAAACGTGGACTTATACGGATTTCGACGCCCGTCCCCTGCTCTTTCGCCTTGTTCTATAAGGCGTCCGCCGGCTTCGTAATGCCGAATAACTTCTTGCAGCGTAGCGATGCTGCCGTCGTGCATATACGGTGCAGTAACGGCGATATTTCTCAACGTCGGTGCCTTGAATCGCCCCATGTCGCGTCGTTCCCCGGTTACATCGAACAACCCTGTGTTATCCGGCGGGTACGCACCGTTGCCGTCGATGTTGTAAAGACCATTGTTGTGAAATCCGACACTCTCTACCGAGGCGTCGGCATGCGTGCTGCTGTCGGTGAAATGATATCCGCCATGGCAATGAAAGCACTCGATCTTTTCAGAAAAAAACAGATCCAGGCCGCGCAATGCCGACTTCGACATCGCCGAAGGATCGCCGTGCAGGAATCTGTCGTACGGAGAATCGAACGATACGATACTGCGAATGAAACTTGCGATTGCGCGCAATGCGTTCAACAGCGAAAACGGATCTGCGTCGCCGGGAAACGCTATCGGCAGCAGCTCGCGATAGTGAACGTCGGCCTTCAGCAGTTCGACAATCTGTTCGTCCCGCCCTGACATTCCCATTTCCACCGGTATTTCCGCAAACAGCGGAGTCAAAGCCTGAAACTCCAGCCGGTCCAGCAGCGGATTGGCCCAGGTCAGTCGCGATGCGTAAGCGGCATTGACAAGCGACATCGAGCTACGGGGATGCAGCTCTCCTGTAGCGCCAACGGATCGGGCCAAACCGTCGGTAAATGCCAGCGACTGTCGGTGGCAGCTCGCGCAGGAGAATGAACCGTTGACTGACAAACGCCGATCGTAAAACAAGCGTCTGCCAAGCGTAACCTTGGTCTCGCTCATCGGATTGTCCACTGGAACCGGCGGCTGCGGATAGGATGCCGGCAATTGCCATTCGTAGGTCGCAGGCACTTCCGTCACATACCAGATCAAGAATGCCGTCAGCAGGAAACCGGCTGCCGCCGAGAACGCTGTTTTCATCGTGCCAAGACGCTCTTGAATACGGTGGATTGCGGCTCCTGCAAAGATTGGCTGTGTCCGAACGGGATGCCAAGCGCGAGGAATGGTGCGGCACAGTCGTGCTCCGCAGGTCCGGATGAGCAGTCGGAATGGACACCGTCCTGCAGGCTGATGCCCGCAAAGAGTTCTTGCAAGTCGAGGGCGACCCGCTCTTTCTGTGGATCGAATTTCTCGATCCTGACTATGACCCGGTTCGGCGAGTTGCAACGTATGCCGGCACCGATACTGCCGTCACAATGGCTGCTTCCAAGGTGAATCCAGAAGCTGTCTGTGTCGCCTGTGACACCTGCCCTCAGGAATTTATACCCGCTCAGCCAATGCCAGTGCATCGACAGCTGATCGAGCGGCGGCGAAGCTATCATCGGGTCGCCGTGATTTGCATCGTCGGGAACGCCCACCGTGAAAGTCACGCCGCGATAGGATCCACCGCCTGTCGCGGCACGAACCTTGCCGCGAACCGAGGTATTGGTAGCCGCGCTGCCGTTCAGGCAGCTACCCTGGCCGTCCTCAAAATCGAGCAGCGCGACCCGACTGTTCTGCCAGGTATCGTCATCCAGCAACTGCACGGGCGATGCGTTGCCTGAATCGTCTATCAAGGAAATGTCGTGGACGAAGAACCTGAGATCGGTCAGCTGCACATTACCGGCCGGCACACGGCAGGAAACGTCAGCGTTGCCATAAACGGCGGCAAAACGGAGTTCGACAGGTTGCGTACGCTCGGCGCAAGCGCTAACGAGCAATAAGCCCGAAATAATTATGAAAATCAATGCTTTATTGGTAACTTGCATGCGCGAAACAGGCGGATGGGCCCTTGGCGGCGGCGAAATCTCAATGCGCTAGTGTAAGCCCGATGGGGGGGGCGAAGGTCAGTTTCGGCCTTTCGCCACCTGAGCCCGGGGCTTGTCTGAATCCTCTTCACCCGGGGCAACCGAGTAGTCGAGTACACCGGTTGCGATCATGTCGGTCGAAGCCTGTGCCACTGACAACTCGGTTTCCACTTCTCGCAATTTGACTTCGGAGCGCAGGTTTTCGGTGGCTCTGTCAGACAATTCCGCCCTCAACTCTCGGGTTTTTTTGACCGACTCTTTCAGGTCCTTGCGTAGCCTTTCGACCTCGACATGCAGCTTTTCGATCGTGGCATCGCGCTCTGCAATCGACTTGTTCGAATCGGTAAGGTCCTTGCCGCGATTGGCAAGCTCATCCTTGTTCTTCTCCGCGTCACTCTTGGCCACCCGAAGTTCTGCCTCCAGGGATCGGATCCGGTCATCGCGCGGATCCCTGTTCTTGGCGGCAACCTTATTGCCGAAATACGACCCGATTTTGGCCACAAGCCACCCCAACACGAACGCCGCAACGGTCGCGTACAACAGGGTTTCAGGGGCCTCCATGAACATGCCAGTTGTCCTTCGATTTCTTGGCAACGTCCTAGATTATGCAGTTTTGCCCTCAGTAAAAGGACCGAGTTCTCAATCCTGTATCGCTGGCCTTGTCGCCTGCGATGGCAGGGGGCTGCAAATGTCTATTTTTATTGTTTTAAATCAATATTTTAGAATATTTTATTAATCTTTTTTATTATCACGTATCCTGTACCCTTGCCGCGGACCGCCCGCCCCCGTCGCGTCCGGCTGCCGCGTATCCGGAGCCGGATTCAGCTCCTCGCAAGAGGCCGCAGCTGCAAAGCCTCCAGCGTCTTGTCGGCAAAATCGGTAAACAGGCCGTCGACTTTCAATTCCAGGACAAACCACTGCACCAGCGCCGCGTAACTCGCAAAACCGGGCGGTACCGCGTCGGCCCTGAAGGTGTACGGGTGCACGGCGAGGCCCAGCTGTTGTGCCAACTTGACCAGGCCGGTAGAAACCGGTTGGCCGTCAATATTGGCGAGAGTGTAAAGCTGACCGATCCAGGGTCCGATACCGATCGCGGTCGCCGCAATCTCCCTGAGCCCAGCTTCACTCCGGAGGTAGTCGTAATCCGTATCGGATTCGGCCCAGCTGTTTTCGCCTATCAGCTGGATAAGTGGCAGCTGACAATCAAGCTCGTTTTTCAGTCGCCGAACTTCGGCAGCGTCGAAACATTGCACGAAAACGGGATCGGCCGCGGAGCGATAACCGTAATCATCCAGCATTGCCAGCAGCAATGCGGATACATCGACACCTTCGGCACGATGCCATGCCGGTGCCTTGATCTCGGGATATATGCCGACGTTGCGACCGGTCGCGCGATTCATGCCCTGGATCATCTCGATCTCCTGGGCAAGGGTCACGATGCGGAATCGCCCCTTGTGCAGCGGAAATCGACCAGGAAACGCAGCGGCGCTCCCGTCATCGTTCAGGCGCTCGTGGATGTTCAGCGTCTGCAACTCCTGCAGCTCGAAGTCGCGGACGTAGAATCGGCCGTCATCGCGATGTCGGTCCGGAAAACGGCTTGCCACATCGCTCACGCGATCGAGATGAATGTCGTGCGACACGATGAGTTGGTCATCCCGTGAGGCGACAACATCCTGCTCGAGAAAGTCCGCGCCCATGGCATAGGCCAGCGCTTTCGCCTCCTGGGTATGTTCCGGCAGGTAGCCCGATGCGCCCCGATGAGCGATGACTATGGGTGAAGCTGGCATAAAGAAGCCCCGGCAAACGGCGTATGGTTCGCCTGCGTAACGGCATTATTAAGGAAAATCAATAACTTCCCATCTTGCCGTGTCCTCGTCACGAGCCTGTTTCTTGAGCGCATCGACGATCTCTCGTTCGTTCCACTCGACGTTCTCGCTGGCCCGCGCCGCGAGGTCCTTCGGCGTCGCCGCGATCCCGCCGAAAGGACGGATTGCAATGGTCGGCTTTTTATTCGCTTCCGCTACGTCGATCTGGAACCGCACAAGATCGGGCTTCTCCATGTATTGCGACGCCAGCACAATCACTGCCTCGCATTCCTTGATCTGAGCAATCAGCTCTTCCTTGATGGCTTCCAGACCGCCCTTCTCCGGTACGTTTTCTGGCTTGGCTGTATTCAGATAAAAGAAATTATCGATACTTTCCAGGAATTCGAAAACCCGCAAATAATCGTCGGTTTCGGCAAACGTATGGGTTACGAAAACCCGGATTGGATTTTTCTCGGACACAGACGTCTCCAGTTGCGGCATCGTTTCGTCAGGTACCGGGCAAGTGTATCGAATCGGCTCTGGCCGTGGCCAGCGACGTGAGTCACCGTGGTTTCAAAGCCCACGTGCTTTCGGTATCGTAGCCCGGTTTCTTTCCGACTGTGAAAATCCCCTGGAATGCGACTGCTTCTGTATAACATCCGCTACGCCATCGGCGGTGGCGCTTCAATGCATGTGCCGCTTCCCGGCGCCGGCTACCTTTTGGGCAATCAGAACGTATTGCCGGAAATCTCGAATTTCATCAAGTCAGCGGATCCGGACATCGTGGGGCTTATCGAGGTCGATACCGGGTCGATTCGCAGCCGCATGGTGAACCAGGCGCTGGTGATCGCCGAGAGCCTCGGAATGAATACCTCTTACGAGATCAAGTACGCCGAAAGTTCGATTAACCAGCTCCTCCCGATCATTCGAAAACAGGGCAACGCCTTCCTGGCGGCCGAACGCGTGCACGGCGAGAAATTTCACTATTTCGATACCGGCATCAAGCGTCTCATCATCGAGCTGGAGATGGAGAAATTCTCAGTGTTCCTGGTACATCTGTCGCTGAAATACCGGCATCGTCACCTGCAACTGAGAAAACTCTTTGACCTCATCGAGGCAACCAGTAAACCGGTCATAGTGGCGGGTGATTTCAATACTTTCTGGGGCGAAAATGAAATATATCTGTTCATGCGTGCCGCCGGCTTGCGCAGTGCCAATACAAAGAGCCTGCCCTCTTACCCCAGCCGTGCTCCACGCAAGGAACTCGATTTCATCCTTTACCAGGACGGCATCAACGTAACCGACTTTCGCATTCCTTCGGTCAGGTTTTCCGATCACCTGCCGCTGATTTGCGACTTCGAAGTCGATTGATCCCGACCCAACGAGGCGAAAAGACACTATGAGCGAAAAGACGATGATGCAGACCTACCAGCACTGGCGCGTGGAAACCGATGACAAGGGGATCGCCTGGCTTTGCATCGACAAATCGGACGGCAGTGCCAACGTATTGTCCGGCGCGGTTCTTCGCGAACTCGCCAGCATTATCGAACCGTTCAAAGCGTCTCCGCCTGAGGGTGTCGTCATTCATTCCGGCAAACAGAACGGCTTCGTTATGGGCGCCGACATCAACGAGTTCACGACCATCGAAACGCCGCAAGAAGCGTACGAGCTGATCAGGCTTGGTCAGCAAATGATGGACGAAGTCGAAGCACTGCGTTGCCCCAGCGTTGCCGTGATCAACGGATTCGCGCTGGGCGGCGGCCTTGAACTGGCAATGTCCTGTCACTATCGAATTGCCATAGAGAGCGAAAAGCCGATTATCGGGCTTCCGGAAGTGCAGCTGGGCCTGCATCCCGGATTCGGTGGCACCGTCCGCGCCGTGCGAATCAGTGGTGTGCGTGCGGCTATGCAGTTGATGCTGACAGGACAACCCATCACGGCGGCAAAAGCGCTGCGACAGAAGCTTGTCGACCGGATCGTGACTGCCGATGACTGGATGCGGGCCACGACAGACCTGATCCTGCAGAAACCGCCACGGGCGAAAGCTCCGTTTGTCGATCGCCTGTTGAGCCTGCCGTTCCTGCGGCCGCTGGTGGTGAACATGTTGACCAGGCAGGTGCGTGTCAAAGCCCGACAGGACCATTATCCGGCCCCCTACGCCATCATTAAACTGTGGTCGAGATTCGCCGCGTCCGAAAAGACGGGATACGAGGCTGAAGCACGCTCGATGGCGGATCTCATGTGCGGCAGCACTTCACGTAACCTCGTGCGGGTTTTCTTCCTGCAAAACCGTCTGAAGAGCCAGGGCGGCAAGCCGTCGGCCAAAATTCGCCACGTTCACGTGGTTGGCGCCGGCGTCATGGGCGGCGACATTGCCGCCTGGTGCGCACTGCACGGCCTGGATGTCACTCTGCAGGACCGTGCGGACGAGTACATCCAACCCGCCATGGGAAGGGCGGCCAAACTCTTTGACAAGAAGACTCGAAGCGACGCTGAACGCGGCGCTGCGACCGCCCGACTCCGCGCCGACGTCGAGGGTAACGGTATTGCGGATGCCGATCTCGTTATCGAGGCTATCTACGAAAATCGCGAGGCAAAGCACGAGCTGTACGGCAAACTGCAGTCGCAGATGAAAGAATCGGCCGTATTGGCTACCAACACCTCCAGTATCCGGCTGGAGGAGCTGCGCACCGTGCTCGAAAGGCCACAGCGGTTTATCGGGCTGCATTTCTTCAATCCGGTTGCGATGTTGCCGCTGGTCGAGCTCATTCGCTGTAACGACACGGACCGAGAGATACTCGACATCGGATTATCTTTCATCAAAGCGATAGGCAAGTTCCCGCTCGAATGTGCGAGTTCGCCGGGATTTGTGGTCAATCGGGTTCTGGCCCCCTACATGGCCGAAGCGATGCACCTCGCCGAAGACGGCGTTGCCCTGGTCGACATCGACAAGACGGCAGAGGAATTCGGTATGCCCATGGGACCGGTTGAGCTGGTCGACAGCGTCGGCATCGACGTTGCACTGCACGTATCGAAAGTACTCGGTGCCGAGTATGGTCGTCCGGTCCCGGCACGACTTGGCCAGATGGTCGAAAAGGGACATCTGGGCCGCAAGTCGGGACAAGGCTTTTATCAGTGGGTCGATGGCAAGGCGATCAAACCCCGCAATACCGCGGCAGTACCGGACGATGCGATGGACCGACTGATGCTGCCCATGGTAAATGAAGCGGTTGCCTGCCTGCATGAGGAAATCGTCGCCGATGCCGACCTTCTCGATGCGGGGGTAATTTTCGGCACCGGCTTTGCACCGTTCCGAGGCGGACCGTTGCAATATGCCCGGGATCGCGGCCCGGCTGAGATCGAAAAGACCCTGCGAGCATTTGCCGACAAATACGGTGACCGGTTCAAGCCTCACCAGGGCTGGTCGCGACTTCGCTGACTGCTCGCCGACCCCGAATTGCTGTCTTTGTCCCGGTTGGTCACTGTTAAACTGTGCGGCGCATCACGATGCAGGACGCGGTGGTATCGAAACCTGACAAATTGACGGTAGAATAAGGGCTTAGGCACCCCGCCCCATAACAACTAACACGAGCATAGACTGGATGAAGAATGTCGGGTGAGCAGCTGGATATCAATCTGCTCAAGAACTTTTCCCCACTGGATGGCTTGAAGCGGGACAATCTGGTTGCGCTGGCGCGCAAGGTCCAGATCCGGGAACTGTCGCCGCAGCAGATCCTGTTCAAGGAGGGCGACACCGAAAAGCGCACTATCTATGTCGTGAGCGGTTCTCTCGAGCTAATCGACCAGGGCAAGGTTACGGAGATTATTGTCGGCGGCAAGGACGCAGCGCGAAATCCGGTCGCACCGTTGTTCCCGCGCCGGGTCGCCGCACGGGCGCGGGATCGCGTTCAATACATTTCGATCGACAGCGACCTGCTCGACGTCATGCTGACATGGGATCAGACCGGTTCCTACGAAGTGTCGGAGCTGCAGGGCCAGACCGAAGTCGGCGACGACTGGATGACAATGTTGTTGCAGACCAAGGCATTTCACAAGATACCGCCGGCCAACATCCAGGCGATATTCATGCGCATGCAGCAGATCAACTACAAGTCGGGTGACGTGGTATTAAAGCAAGGCTCGGAAGGCGATTTCTTCTATGTCCTCACGCGCGGCAAGTGCCTCGTTACCCGCGAAACGCCTCTGAACAAGGACGGGATCAAGCTGGCGGAATTGTCGGTTGGCGATACGTTCGGCGAGGAAGCGCTCATATCGGATGCCAAACGCAATGCAACGGTAACGATGCTGTCAGACGGTTCCGTGATGCGCCTGGGCAAAGAAGATTTCAAGCGGCTGCTGAACGAACCGATGCTCGACTGGCTGTCGGTCAAGGAAGCCGAACAGATCGTCAGCGGTGGCGGCAAGTGGTTGGACGTTCGGTTGCCATCCGAGTTTGAGAATCACCACAAGGAAGGCGCAATCAACATCCCCCTGTATTTCATCCGGCTGAAGATCAACACGCTGGATAGCAACACCAAGTACGTCGTTTGCTGCGATACCGGACGCCGCAGTTCGGCAGGTGCCTACATCCTGAGCGAACGCGGCTATCACGCCTACGTATTGCGCGGCGGAATCAACAGTAACTGAAGTCGGCCCGGATCCACGGGCCACGGCATGTCTGTCGCTATTGGCGCTCTCCGCGGCAGGTGGCCGCCAGCAAACTACATCGTGTGGGTGGGTTTGTCACCGCCCAAAGCGCCGGCCAGGTAGTTTTCTATCTTCTTTTGCGTATTGCCCTGATCCTGATCACTGAACTGCACACCTATGCCGGTCGTGCGTTTGCCCTGCGCGCCTTTCGGCGTCATCCAGATAACGGTACCCGCAACGGGTATTTTCTCGTCTTCGCCCATAAGATTGAGCAGCATGAATACCTCGTCACCCAGCCGATAAGAACTGTTGGTGGGAATAAACAGACCACCATTAATCACAAAGGGCATGTACGCGAGATACAACGCGCTCTTGTCCTTGATCGTCAGTGTCAGCAATCCTGGTTTGGTCATTCAACTTACCTGGCAAAGTTCAGACGCATATCCGCGGCATCGTTCGCCGCGCGGCAATCCCGCAATCCTTCAGCCCAGTCGATCAAGAGGCTTTCCAGAGTGAGTTGCACGTTAAAGGAACCGGCGGCCTGGCGCCGAGTCCCGTTGATTATGTCTAAATAGCAGAACAAATTTCGCCTGTCCATGCGCTGCAGCACAGAATGTGTCACTGCAGCACCGCTTGGCTGGGTCGCGACGAACGAAGCACGTATACAGCACTGCACCTGTCGCGACAGCCAATCGAGTACGAATCCGCTATCGAGGCGCGCCCAGCGCGCCGCTACCTCGACCGGCATGGCGGAGTTCTCGGCAAGAGCCGCGAAATCGCGGCTCAGGGCTTCGGCGTCATTACGGCGTTCGATTTCCTGCATTGCACGAAGCGGCGCGTTGCCACTTAAGGCAAGGGCCTCGGACCAGTGATCCGAGCGCTGGATCCTGTCCAGCCACGCCATGCTGACGTGCAGCGGAGGCAGCGGAATGTCGATTCGCTGACAGCGGCTCATAATGGTTGCGGGCAGACGACCGGCCCGATCGACGACCAAGATCAGCAAGGCATTGCCCGACGGTTCTTCCAGTGTCTTGAGCAGGCTGTTGGCGGCGTTGCCGGTCATGGCATCTGCCGGCTCTATTACAGCCACCTTGCCACGGCCCGAGTGACTGGTCAGCGACAAGTCTACGATCAGCTCGCGGACGGCATCGATGCCGATGGTCTGTTTGTCGTCCGCCGGCTTCAGCCAGCGCAGATCAGCCTGCTCGGGGACTTCCAGCGGATAGCCGGGCATTGATGGATCAACCGTGCCGAGGTGCCGCCTTGCGAGCCAGGCAGCCAAGCAGCGTTTGCCCACGCCAGCCGGTCCGAGCAGCACCACCGAGTGCGGAATGCGACCCTGCAGGATCCGTTCTTCCCAGGCCGTGCCGACACCGTGCAGCCATGGCAATTCCATTTTTTTCAATAAATTAGTCACTTTTTATGATCTAACTTATTATTAAGGAATCCGGCCATTGTCTGTCTTATCGATGCCTGCACGACATCTATAGGCTGGCTCGCGTCGACAACGCAGAAGCGCTCCGGATGAGCGCTTGCCAGCGACAGGTACCCCTCGCGAACCCGCGTATAAAAAGCGGCTTGCTCGGACTCCAGCCGGTCGGTGCCACCGCGCGCTCCGGCACGTGCCATGCCCAGTTCGGCCGATGCATCCAGGAGGATGGTCAGATCCGGCTCCAGGCCGTTCTGAACCCATGCCGCCAGGGTATCGATCATCGTCATGTCCAGTCCGCGCCCGTTGCCCTGGTAGGCACGGCTGGCATCCGTAAACCTGTCGCACACCACCCACTCGCCACGCTCAAGAGCGGGCCTGATCCGGTTCTGCAAGTGCAGCGAGCGTGCCGCAAAGAACAACAACAGTTCCGCCACATCCGGTACCGGTTCATGTCCGTGCTCCAGCAACATGTCGCGAATCGATTCAGCCATTGGCGTTCCGCCTGGCTCCCGGGTTCGTAAGACAGGATGCCCGGCGGATTCAATGAGACCTGACAGGAAATCGATGTTCGTCGATTTGCCGACGCCTTCTATTCCCTCGACCGTGATGAATTTTCCTTTCATTGACCCTTCGCCGCCTGCCGATCGGCTCTTTGCCTGGCGAGAAACTCCCGCACGGCGGCATCGTGCTGCTCCTTCGTTTCGGAAAAGCGGTGACTGCCGTCTCCCAGTCCGGTCGCGACGAAATAGAGCTCGGCCCCCGGCTCGGGATGCAGGACCGCACGAATGGCCTTGCGCCCTGGCATTGCGATTGGCGTCGGTGGCAAACCACCGCGTGTGTAGGTGTTGTAGGGAGAATCACTCCTGAGGTCGGTGCGCGTCAGATTGCCATTGAAACCCGGACCGATCCCGTAGATTACGGTGGGATCGGTCTGCAGCCGCATGCGCTTTTCGAGCCGACGGACAAACACTCCGGCGATACGGTGCCTTTCGTCTTCTCTCGCCGTCTCCTTTTCGACAATCGACGCCAGGATCAGCGCTTCGTACGGACTGGAAAACGGCACGGCCGGATCTCGCGCCGGCCATTCTTCGGCCAGAACTTTTTGCATCAACACGTAAGCTTCGCGCAGGACGTCGATATCCGGCGTGCCGCGTGGAAATCGATAGGTCTCAGGTAAGAACAAACCCTCCGGGTGTTCGAATTCGGTTTCAAGTTCATCAAGCAGCCGCGGAACATCCTCGACAGTCAGCGTCGACTGAATCGCGTCGTTGCCGGCCATCGCCGCCAGCAATTCACGAAAGTTCCATCCCTCGATGATTGCGAACGAGTACAGCTGCACGTTACCGGAGAGGAACGCTTGCAGAAGATCGCGCGCCGACATGTCTTTAGTGATCCGGTACTCACCCGCCTGCACGGAACTGGCTTTTCCAGTGACACTTCCGTACCAGCGCAGGATCCGCGGGCGAGCAACAATGCCCTGTTCCGCAAGCGAATTACTGACTGCCGTGAACGACATTCCGGGGCGAATCACGAAGGTCATTCCGTCGTCAGGCACATCAAGCGGCGCATTGAGGCTGCGATTCGCAATCAATCCGAGAATTGCGAGAATTGCAAGTACCGCTAGTGAGGCCAGAAAAAAAAGACGCTTCATTGTCGACACTCTACAATCCCGGAATGTGCAAGCAGCTCCATGATCCGCTGCGTCATGGGTCCAGGCGCGCTGTAGCGGCTACCTGCACACTCGCGAACCGGCCACACTCCTATCTGACTGTTACAAAGAAAAATCTCGCGGCATTCCCTCATTTCGGCAGTTGTTACCGGCTCCACAGCAATTGAGAATTTTGCTCGATGCATGATTTCAATTATATGTCGGCGCATGACTCCACAAACACCGGATACCGTGATGGCAGGCGTAATTACACGTGCCCCGTCGACGAAAAACACATTGCACATGGTGCCACAAACAACGTTGCCATCGGCATCCATCATCAATCCCTCAGCGATCGATGCGTCCTGCCATTCACTCCTGGCGAGTACCTGTTCGAGCCGGTTGAGTGTTTTCATACCGGCAAGCGCTGGCTGTGACGCCAGACGCAGAGTACATAAGCGCACGACGACACCCCGCTCCCAGTTCTCGCTCGGCTCGATGGGAGTGTCAAATATTCCAATGATCGTTCGTGGCGACGAATTTTCGGCGTAGCGATACCCGCGTCGGCCGGACCCGCGGGTTACGATAATTTTCGCTGTAGCCCGCGCGGTTTTTCCGCTGGAACCAATGGCGTTGTCGAGGTTGGCACGCAATTGGTCGGGCGCTGGAATCTCGATGGACAGTCGGTCGCCGCTGGACTGCAGCCGATCGACATGCAAACTCCATAATCGTGGCCGCCCATCGCGAATCGCAATGGTCTCGAAAAGACCATCGCCATAGTGCAAACCACGGTCATCAACAGGCAGCGTATGGCACTCGCGATCCCCGCAAAACCAGGTACCAGTCATGTCAATGCCTCCAGAAGACCTTTCGCCTTCGCCCGGGTTTCGGCTAGCTCCGCTGTCGCTTCCGAATCGGCGACAATACCGGCACCTGCACGCAACTGTATCGAGGATCCGTTCATGATCATCGTACGTATCAGAATGTTCAGATCGAGACTGCCATCCCGGTTAAGATAACCGAATGAACCGGTATATGCGCCACGCGGTGTACTCTCCAGTTCGCCGATTATTTCCATGCAACGCACTTTCGGACAACCGGTTATCGTGCCACCTGGAAAAACCGCACGCATTGCCATGCCGGGCGTTACGTCCCGTCGCAGGCGTCCACGCACGTTAGATACGATGTGGTGTACGTGGGCATACGACTCGAGAATCATCATTTCATTGACTTCCACGCTGCCAGCTTCGCAAATACGTCCCAGATCATTTCGCTCCAAATCGATAAGCATGACATGTTCCGCGCGCTCCTTCGGATGCGCGATAAGTTCTGCGGACAAGTACTGGTCCTGGTCGAGCTCGGTGGCGCGCGGACGGGTGCCTGCAATTGGCCGGGTTGACGCGATCCGATCACGGATCTCCAGCAAGCGCTCCGGCGACGATGAAATGATCCATTTGTCGCGCCATTTCGCGCTTCCGGCAAACGGCGCCGGATTCGCTGCCGCCAGCCGTTCATAAACCTCACTCGACGATAGTTTTGTCACTGCCGACCAGCCACGAGACAGATTGGCCTGGAAAATATCACCGGCTGCAATATGCTGCTTTGCACGCTGCACCGCCGCAAGAAACAGCACCTCATCTTCTTCGACGATTTCGCCGCCTGCACTTGCCTCGGTGGGAACAGACGCGGACCCGGGCCGAAGCGAAGCAACATCTCCGATCAGTGTTTCAAGGAAATTTGCCGACATCGATTCACATACGACGTAGTTTTTCGCATTCGAATGATCCCGTATCACCGCCGCTGGACACCGCACGGCGAATGCGCGTGGCAGCAGCGGATCCTCTCGTAGCTGCAGGGTCGGCTCGATCTCGTCGGCCAGTTCGTAACCAAGGTAAATGAACCAGCCACCGTGAAACGGCAACCTGCTGTCTGTCGCGCTTATGCGCTCCGACTGCCACCAGGAATCGAGTGCGTTGAGGAACCCTCCAGTCGCTCGCCTTTCGTCGGCGATCAGTTGCCGGCCCGGAAACGCCAGCAACAGATCGAAGCGGCCCAATGCCGTGTCGCTCGCAGTACTCTGCAGCAAGAACGGGTATCTGTCAGGGTTGGAGAAGTGTAGCTCGCGCAGATTGACGTCAGTCGGAATCTCGCGGGAGATTAGGTCAGGCGGGTTCAGTCAGGTGCCCGAAACACCAGGCTGCCATTCGTACCGCCGAAGCCAAACGAATTCGACATGACGATACTTACGCTGGCATCTCTCGCCACGTTGGGTACGTAGTCCAGGTCGCATTGCGGATCCTGGTTTTCCAGGTTGATTGTCGGTGGAAGCGCCTGATGCGA
Source organism: Gammaproteobacteria bacterium (assembly GCA_029865385.1). GTDB lineage: Bacteria > Pseudomonadota > Gammaproteobacteria > Steroidobacterales > Woeseiaceae > JAKEGN01. The sequence continues at coordinate 15,568 of JAOUGX010000028.1, read as the reverse complement.
AATCGCCATTACCGAGAAAATGGCTTCGGCGACTCCGGCGGCACCGAGCAGGTGCCCTGTTACCGATTTCGTGGAACTGACGGCGAGCCTTTTTGCCGCATCGCCGAACGCCCGTTTGATACCCAGGGATTCGCCGACATCGCCTGCAGGTGTTGAGGTGCCATGTGCATTGAGATAATCGACGTCGCCCGGATTAATCCCTGCATCGTTCATGGCCGCGACCATGCACTTTCGCGCCCCTTCGCCGTCTGCCGGTGGCAGTGTTATGTGGTATGCATCACCGCTCATGCCAAAACCGATCAGTTCTGCATACATTCTTGCACCGCGAGATTTCGCATGCTCATACTCTTCGAGAACCATGCAGCCCGCACCGTTGCTGAGAACGAATCCGTCTCGATCACGGTCGAACGGCCTGCTCGCTTTTTCAGGCTCATCGTTGCGCGTTGACATCGCACGTGCCGAACAGAAACCGCCAACCGCGGTCGGCGTCGTCGCATACTCCGCACCGCCGGCAAGCATTACATCGGCGTCGCCATAGGCTACCGTGCGCGCGGCAAGGCCAATGCAATGCGTCGATGTCGTACAGGCTGTAACGATGGAAAGGTTCGGGCCGGTAATGCCGTGCATAATACTGACATTGCCGGAGATCATATTAATGATGCTTCCAGGTATGTAAAACGGCGAAATCTTGCGTGCGCCGCCTTCGAGAAACTTTTCGTGGTTGGCCTCGATCGTTTGCAGTCCGCCAATTCCGGCGCCCATTGCAATGCCGATTCTGTGGTTATTGGCGTCGGTAATCTCCAGGCCCGAATCCCGAAGCGCGTTGACGCTTGCGGCAATACCGTAGTGAATGAACGGATCCATCTTCCGTACATCCTTGGCAGGTATGTACTCCGCCGGATCAAAATCGTTCACCATTCCGGCGATTTGAGTGTTGAAACTGCTGACATCGAACAGGTCGATTCGACGGATTCCGGACTTGCCGTCGCGAACGTTGGCCCATGCTTCATCCAATTCATTTCCAACCGGGGAAATGATCCCCATGCCGGTAACCACGACGCGTCGTTTGCTCAAATGTTTATCCGATCGACAGTGGCAGAAAAGCCATCAACAGAAATTCAGGAGGAATCTGCGGGCACGGTCGGGGCGACCGCACCCGCGCACCGGATCAGGCTTTTTTCCGGGCCGTGACAAAATCGATCGCCTGCTGGACAGTCGTGATTTTCTCAGCGTCTTCATCCGGAATCTCGGTCTCGAATTCCTCCTCAAGGGCCATTACCAGCTCCACCGTATCCAGTGAATCAGCGCCCAGGTCGTCGACAAACGACGCATCGTTGGTGACTTCTTCTTCCTTGACACCAAGCTGCTCCGCAACGATGGCCTTAACTTGTTCTTCGATACTGCTCATAGTGGTCGCTTCTCCTTAAGAAGAGATTTCTCAAAATCGGTCAAAATCCAGATGCAAGCCATCGCAGGCCTCGCCGGGATACGTTGTAAGTCTTTGATTATCCACCCCAACCCGGTAGAGGCGGTGTATTGTAAGTGAATCGCAGGCCTCATTCTACACATGGAAACCGGCAATTTTTGTCATTTGGCGTCAAAAGATCGGGGCGACAAGCCACGTTCGCCGCGGGCTCAGGCCATCAGCATTCCGCCGTTGACATGCAGCGTCTCGCCGGTGATATATGCCGCCGCTGGCGACGCAAGAAACAAGACCGAAGAGGCGATGTCCTGCACGTCTCCGAGTCGCGCGAGCGGGACCTGTGCGAGCATTGGCGCACGTTGTTCTTCGGACAAAACCCGCGTCATGTCGGTGTCGATGAAACCTGGCGCGACCACGTTGACCGTAATGTTTCTGGAACCTACTTCCCGCGCCAGCGATTTTGAGAAGCCAATGATGCCGGCCTTGGCTGCCGCATAGTTGGCCTGGCCGGCGTTGCCCATCACACCTATGACCGAAGCGATATTTATGATTCGTCCCTGCCGCGCTTTCATCATGCCGCGCAGGGACGCTTTACAAACCCGGAAGACACCGGACAGGTTGGTCGCGATTACTGCATCCCATTCCTCGGTTTTCATGCGTAGCAACAGGTTGTCACGGGTGATGCCGGCATTGTTGACCACGATCGTCGGTGCGCCTTCGGTGGTCTGGATATCGGCAAATGCCGCGTCGACGGATTCAGGATCTGCAATATCCAGTACGATCCCGCGCCCCTTACCGCCCAGCGACTCGCTGATGGATGCGGCCCCACTGTCGCTTGTGGCCGTGCCGACTACCCGGGCGCCTGCCGCCGCGAGTGATGCGGCAATCGCCGCACCGATGCCACGTGAGGCGCCGGTCACGAGGGCTACCTGACCGCCAAGAGTATTGGCATTAAAAATATCAGTCATCTATTTGGAATCCTTATCTTTTTTAAAATCAGGCTAGCGCCTCGGCAAGAGAGTCCGGCGAATCGATGTGCCTGGCGGCGACCGATCTGTCGATGCGCCGGGCGAGACCGGTAAGCACTTTTCCAGGTCCACACTCGATCATCGAGTCGGCACCGTTCGCCACCAGGTACTGCACCGTTTCTACCCAACGAACGGGACTGTACAGCTGTCTCGTCAGCCCGTCCCGGATGCTGGCCGGGGTCGAATACGGTGTCACATCGACGTTGTTGATCACCGTTACGCCAGGCTCGCGAATTTCGACGGACTTTAAAGCCTCTGCAAGCTTTTTCGCGGCGGGGTCCATCAGCGCGCAATGCGAAGGCACACTGACATTGAGCATGAGTGCCCTCCTGGCCCCGGCCGCCGTTGCCAGTCCGACGGCGCGCTCAACCGCCGGCCGCGACCCTGCGATGACGACCTGACCCGGCGAGTTGAAATTGACGGCGCTGACAACATCACCCTGCGCGGCACTTTTACAAGCCTCGATGACCTTGTCGTCGTCCAGACCGATGATCGCCGCCATTGCACCGCTGCCTTCCGGCACCGCGGCCTGCATCAGCTCCCCGCGTGTGCGAACCAGCGCCACGGCTGTGCGAAAATCCAGCGAACCCGAGCACACCAGCGCTGTGTACTCCCCCAGGCTGTGCCCCGCCATCAGGGCCGGCATGGCTCCACCGGCCTTGCGATACGCGTGCCACGCCGCGACTCCGGCCGTGAGCATGGCGGGCTGAGTGACAATCGTCGACTCGAGTTTTTCAGCCGGGCCCTCCTGCACCAACTCCCACAGGTCATAACCCAGTTCCTCACTGGCTTTTGCATAACAGGCCCGTACCTCGTCAAACTGGCTTGCGAGCTCAGCCTGCATGCCCCGCGACTGCGACCCCTGGCCGGGAAAGACGACAGCAATGGTCAAAACGAATTCTCCTCGGCATTGATTGGGCGGCGATTATATAGGCCGGGCGCTTCGGACTCTAATGACCATCATGCCGGCAAGTCCTCCGGCGATCGCGCCGTACAGGTGAGCATTGACCACGACCGAGTCGCCGGCGAGCGACTCCGACCCCGGCATGGGTCCAATCAGCTGCTCCCAAAGCAGTTTGCCTACGATAATAAGCAAAAGGATCAGGGCTTCGCGTGAGCCGTCGCCGATCCGTGCAGCCAGGCCAGCTACGAGGACCCCATGAAGCAGTCCGGAAAGACCGACGTACCAGTCGAGGTCGGGGTCCAGCAGCCAGAAACCCAGGTCGATGCCGAGCACCGTCAACGCAATAACGACGAGCCATTGGCGACGGTCAAACCGCTGCCCAACCAGCAGCCAAACCAGCAACAGTCCGGCAAGGTTAAGCAGCAGGTGGCGCCATCCGAGATGGGCGAAGTGGCCTGTCAGGAGTCGCCAGGCCTCGCCTGCCTGAACTGCGGATCGCTCGAATCGCAGAGCCTGTCTACCCGCGTTACCGGCGAGTTCAACAAGCAGGCTGGCAGCCGCCATGCAAGCCGGCAGCAAGCCGCCGCGCAGCATTGACGATGCGCCTCCCTGAACCTGGCCTGACCCCATGTTTGATATACTCGCGTTTATTAAGATTATGCAATAGCACGGCAGCCGCGGCGCTGCCAACCGGAGTCACTCATTGAACATGCCGAAGCACCACCCAGTTTCCGAGATGGTCCAGCGCGGTTTCACCCTGATCGAAATCATGGTCGTCGTGATCATCATTGGCATCCTCGTCGCAATTGTTGCGCCTAATGTCCTGGGAAATATTGACAAGGCTCAGATTACTCGGGCGCAGTCCGATATGCGGGGAATCGAGAGCGCCCTCAAGTTCTATCGCCTGGACAATTTTTCGTACCCTAGCAGCGAACAGGGATTGGAGGCTTTGATCACAAAGCCGAATGATCCGAATATCAAGAACTGGCGCCAGGGCGGCTACCTCGAACGCATGCCGAAAGATCCATGGGGCAATCCCTACCAGTACCTTAGTCCGGGCAATAACGGCGAATTCGATATCTATACGCTGGGACGTGACGGACGCCCCGGTGGCGAGGGGCTGGACGGCGATATTGGTAACTGGGAGCTGGAATAATTCCCGGCGTGTCTGCTGGCGTGCTCCGCAGCTGGAACAGCATTCGCAGGCGTGACGCATTCACATTGATCGAGTTGCTGGTGGTCATCGTGATCATCGGCATCATGAGCGCGTTTCTCCTGATGTCGATGGGCATCCTGGGTGATGACCGCGCACTCGATCAACACGCGCGCCGACTGGCATCCCTGCTCGAATTGAGTCTCGACGAAGCGACACTGCAGGGTCGGGATTTCGGGCTTGAAATGATGCTTGGCGGTTACCGCTTCGTCGAGCTCGATCCCATCACGGGTCAGTGGCATGAGATTGTCGGTGACGACATATTGAAATCGCGGCAACTCGACGAAGGCATGGAGTTCGAACTTTTCATTGAAGACCGTCGGGTACCACTGCATGAGCAAGCGGCAAAGACCGAGAAGGACGAGGACAAAAAGCGCGACCCGACCGAGGATTACGCACCGCATGCGCTGATTCTGTCCAGCGGCGATCTGTCGCCCTTTACGCTTCGCATCATTCGCGAAGCCGACCGGGCTTCGAAAATGCTCACTGTCTCGGTGGCCGGCGAGATCTCGATTGATTCGGAGCAAGACGGTGCGCGGTAAATATTGCAATTGCAGCAGCGGTTTCACTCTCATTGAGGTGATGGTTGCATTGGCGATTGCGGCATTGGGGCTCGCAGCGGTGGCGGCTTCGGTCAGCCAGATGGTCGATGCCGCCACTTCGATGCAGCAACGCAGTTACGCCAACTGGATAGCCCAGAACAAAATCGCCGAGCTTCGACTCGCCAACGTGATTCCGGAAGTCAGCAGCAGCTCGGGCCAGGTCGCGTACGCGGGTAGCGACTGGGAGTGGCGTGCAACGATTTCCGAAACCGGCGTGGAGAACCTGTTTCGTGTCGATGTCACCGTCTCGCGGCCGGGCACCGACGAGGCGTTCCGGACCGTTTCCGGCTTCATAGGCGAGCCGGGAATACCCGGGCAAAGCAATATCGCGTGGACCAGCAACGCGCCGGCAGCCGGTGGACCTGCGCCAGTGCCAGGGAGCGGCACGTGAAACGGCATGTAAAGGTGATCTCAGCCTTCACGCTGATCGAGGTTCTCGTGTCGCTGGCGGTTTTCGCCATTCTTGCGGCACTGGCTTACGGTGTCCTGAATCAGACGCTCGCCAACGCGGAAATGCTCAGCGAAAGAATGAATCGCCTGCAAGCCGTGCAACGAACCATGCGCATACTGAGCGAGGATCTCTTTCAACTCACGCCCCGGCCGGTTCGCCTGGAATTGGGCGACGATTTCGGGGCCGCAATACAAACAAGCCTCGTAACCGGATATGCCCTGGAACTGACTCGCGGCGGCTGGAACAACCCGCTTGCGATGCCGCGTGGCACGCTGCAGCGCGCCGCCTATCGAATGGAGGAAGACCAGCTGGTGCGATACCACTGGAACGTGCTCGACAGGACATTCAGCAACGAGCTGGTTGGCGTCACGCTGCTCGACGGCGTGGAAAGCATCGTGTTTCGCTTCATGCGGGACAACGGCGAGTGGACAGACCAGTGGCCGCCGCAAGGCGCGTCCGGACCGAATATATTGCGCCAGCGCCCCCGGGCAGTTGAGATTATTCTGAGTTTGCAGGGCGAAGGAACTATGACCCGGCTTATCGAGGTTGCGCCGTGAGCCATCGTGCAGGCACCCGGCGCAATCGGGGAGTGGCACTGATAACCGCCATGCTGATAACAGCGCTTGCCACTCTCGTCGCCGCGAATCTCGCCTGGGACAATGCGCTGGATGTGCGGCGTACGATGGTGCTGATGAATCGCGACCAGGCGCTGCAGGTTGCGCTCGGAGCCGAAAGCCTGGTTATCAGCGTACTGCACCAGGACCTTGACGAGGGGCAGACCGATCACCTCGGCGAATTCTGGGCCGGCGACCTGCCGGTCTTTCCGATCGAGGGTGGCGAGGTATTCGGTACCATTGAAGACCTTCAGGGACGATTCAATATCAATAACCTCATTGACCCGAACGGCAAAATCGATGCGGAAGCGCTTGAACAATTTCGCAGGTTGCTGAACGCTCTGGGTCTCGATCCGCGATTTGCCGGAATCACCGCGGATTGGCTGGACAGCGATGAGAATGCGGAGTTTCCGGACGGCGCGGAAGACCCGATTTATACCGGCATGATCCCGCCGTATCGCAGTGCCAATCAGACGCTGACTTCCGTCAGCGAGCTGGCCGCCCTCGAAGGCATGGACAAGGCATCGCTTGATACGCTGTTACCGCATATCGTCGCGCTGCCTGGTCGGACGAATATCAACGTCAATACCGCTACAGCGGCCGTATTGCAGTCGCTGGACGAGAATATGTCGCCTTCCGACGTCGAAGGTCTGCTGAAAGAAAGGGAAAGCGGTGGATTCTCCGACATCCAGACGGCCTTTGCGTCGCTGGTGACACCGGACGTACTGAGCCGCCTGGACGAATCGACTGACTATTTTCAGTGCCGCGTAGTGGTGCGTATCGACACCGTACGTATTACCCTATACAGCTTGCTGTTGCGTGGGCCCCGCGGCGACGTGACGCCAATCGTGCGAAGTCTTGGAACGACCTGACAATGTCTGAGTTTCTGGTCATAAGAATTGGCAACACGCCGGACGAGCCGGCGAATTGGATTGCCGTTGAATCCACCGGTAGCCGGCGGAGCCCGCCGGTGACCGGCCCTCTGGCCGAAGCCGTGAACGACATCGGCGATCGCAAAGTGATCGTGCTGGTAAACAGCGCCGACGTACTCACGACCTCGGTCGATATACCGATCAAGGGCGGCGCGCGCCTGCAGGCTGCTCTGCCCTACGCGCTCGAAGAATACGTTGCCGAAGACGTCGACAATCTGCATTTCGCGGCAGGCACCCGGCGCAGCAGCGGCAAGACCCCGGTATCCGTCGTCAACAGGGAAACACTCGAAGGCTGGATAGCACGGCTGGACGCTGCCGGTATCGACCCGACATCGATCATGGCGGAGAGCTACGGTCTCGCGCGAATTCCCGGAACAATCAGCATGCTGGTGGCCGAAGACCAGGTCGTCGTGAACAATGGAGCCGACGTCGAGCTGGTTCTGCAGAACGTAAGCCCCGGCGATGCCCTGGCCGCCATCGGCGCGCTGGATCCGGGCACCGGTGGCAAGGAAGCGACAGGCGCGGCCGGCGAAATGCCGCGGCATGTCCTCGTGTACTGTGCTGCCGGCGAGGAGGAGCGATTTGCACACGACTGGATAGCAATTCGCCAGGAACTGGACAGCCTGGACGTCAAGGTGCTGGCGGACGGCATATTGCCGCGACTCGCGGTAACGGTGGTAACCGGTGCAGGTGTCAATCTTCTGCAGGGAGAGTTCGGCAAACGCACCGAGTACGCCGGCCTGCTTCGGCCATGGAAATATGCAGCGGTACTGTTGCTGGCTTTTCTGGTGGTCAGCCTGGCCGCGAAAGGTACTGACATTTACCGTCTGAAGAAGCAGGAAGCATCCTTGATGACGGAATTTCACGATCAGTACCGGCAGGTATCGCCCGGCGCCGCAGACGTTCTTGATCCGGCGGCGGTGGTAAAATCACTGCGTGCCCGCATTGCCGGCGGAGCATCCGGCGCCACCCCGGTATTTCTGCAGTCGATGGAACAACTCAGTCGCGCACTGCAACAGAATCAGTCGGTTCGTCTCGAAGCAATCAGCTACCGCCCTGGAATAATCGATGTGAGACTTTCGGCCCCGGACGTTGCAACGCTGGACAATGTTCAGCGAACGATTGCGGAGAACGGCCGATTCACTGCGGCGATCCAGTCGACAGACCAGGATGGTGACAAGGTAAATAGCCGCATCCAGATTCAGGCGAATGGCGCATGAAATCCTGGCTCGAAACACTCCAACCAAGGGAGCGCATGTTGGTACTGTCTGCGGCCGGCATGATAGCGTTTGCGATTCTCTATTTCGGGCTGTGGCAACCCGTCAATCGCAGCCATACAAGCCTCAGGAACAGCGTACAAACGTGGAGCAATGCGCTTGCCGATCTCCGACCATTGCGAGGTCAGGTGCAGAGTGTTTCTGCGATGCCCCGAGTGGGACAGAACGAATCGCTGGTCGTCATCATCGACAACACGCTGCGTCAGCGCGGGTTGTACAGTGCACTGCAACGCAGCCAGCCGACCTCGCAAAACGGTATCCGGGTCGAATTCGAGAATGCCGCATTCGATGACCTGGTCCTCTGGCTCGGTGATCTCGGCCAGTCCTACGGCATGCATGTGCAGTCCGGCAGTTTTTCCGGCAACGCCAGTGGCACGCCCGGGCGAGTAAATGCAACTGTAACCTTGGAACGATAATCATGTGGGCGAGGAATCGACTGATTGCCGCCGCCGCGGCAACGTTTGTCGTAGGAATTGCGGCGACGTTTCCGGCACGCATCGCGTATGACTGGTTTGCCCCAGGCACCCTGCGCCTTTCAGGCATAGCAGGCACAGTCTGGAGCGGTCAGGCAGCGCAAGGTTCTGCCGGCACTTTTTACCTGCACGATATTCGCTGGTCGTTCCTGCCATTGTCAGTATTCAAAGGACAACTGGCATACGCAATTTCATCCAATACGGCATCGGGATCTGTTCGCACCGACATCGGTGCAAACGCACTGGGCACCATCATACTGAACAATGTGGACTGCAGATTTTCCCTGCAAGAGTTCAGAGACCTCTTTCAGCTGCAGGGATTCGAGGGCGCACTGCGGGTACAGCTGGAAACTCTGGTAATGCGGGACGGGTTTCCCGAGCATGCCATCGGCAACGTCAGGCTCTCCAACCTTCTCGCGCCGAATATTTCTCCGCTTGTCATTGGCGACTACGAGGCACAGTTCTCCCGACACGAGAACGGCATCATTGGCGTCGTCGAAGAACTCAGCGGTGTGCTGGACGTCGCCGGCACGATTACGATTGGCAACGACAGGAGCTATTCCTTCACCGGAAAAGTCGCGGCGTTGCCCGAGGCACCCCCCGGGCTCAGCAATCAATTGCGCTATCTCGGTTCCGCCGATGAACGCGGGCACCGGGATTTTCGAATCGAAGGCAAGTTCTGAAAACCTGTTGCCACCGTGCTGCAGGCAGCCTGCGTTATTCATTCAGCCGAGGACTACCTCCTCAAATCGCTGCAACAAGGGAAAATACAACGCGGTCCTGATCGGCTCATCGACCAACCGCCGATACAGCGTTGCATACTTCCGCAGTTGATAGCGATAACGCTCGGACTCCTCGCGAAGAAACCTGTCTAGGTCACCACCTTCGTGCGTGCTGGTCTTGTAGTCGACTATCCAGTGAATGCCGTCGTCGATACGAATTCGATCGATCACGATCGACACAATCTGATCTCCCCATTGGCCCGACAGCGGTAACTCGGAATGTCCCTCACCTGATATCAGCCATTGCCCCCGCGGATCGCTCAAAATACGATGCAACGCCTGTTCGACACGTTGACAAACGGCCTCCTGCGACTCCTCGGGAACACCAAGCTGCGTTGCCAGGCGAATGTTGGCGGAGCGCAGCCTGGCGACAGTGGCAGAATCAATACTCAACAAGCCCGTCGCAATCTGTTTCAACCACATGTGAACGATAGTGCCGGCATGTCTTGCGGCCAATCCCACCCAGTAAAACTCGACTCCGGGTCCCGTATCCATGCTTGCCGCGAGATTCGCGCGAACCGGCAGGTCTGGCGGTTTTGGCAACTTGAACCGGTCACGGAACCTGCGAAACGGTGGCGATGCAAACTCAGCCAGCTGATTTTCAGCGCTTTCGTAGCAATTCTGCCCACTGGAAAATGCACGCGCGTACTCTTGTTCGACGGCAGGCCACATTCGACCCAACAAGCTGTTTGGCGGTGGCCCCTTGAACGACTCCTTGTCAGCGGGGACCGTACCGACAAGATGCAACGAGCGGCGGGCCCGCGTACACGCAACGTACAATAGTCGATCCAGCTCGAGACGTTCCTTGTTCGATTCCGCAATCTCGATGTACTGATGTAACGGGTCATTTTCCAATTCGGCACGAGGGCCAATCGGACTAAGTAACATTTCGAATTCATCTTCCTGGTCCGGCATATTCATCCAGCTCATCACGGATTGCCTTCTGCCACGTGTACTGCGACCGAGCGCGTAGAGCATTACATGATCGAACTCCAGTCCTTTCGCCTTGTGCATAGTCATGACCTGCAATGCGTAGGGATTTTCGACGGCGCTGGATACTCGCTCGTCATCGAGCCTCGATTCGAGATCTGCGACATCAACAACCGTTCCCGCCGATTCGATCTTTTCAAGAAGGTCAAAGAATCGGTAAACGTTTTCGAGCTGATCGCGACCACGTAGCAGCGCCGGGCCACCAAGTCCGAACCAGGCAACTTCAATCCTGTCGCGCAGCGACTCCGACAATCGCCGTTTCGAATACGTTTCGTACAGCTCCCGCAGACCTGACAGGCGTTGCTGCGAATCCGTATCAAGCGTGGCCAACCGATGCTCGTCGTTCATCAGCTCCCACACGGTACTCTTGGTATCGTTTCGCACGAGTCGATGCAGGTTTTTCCAGGTCAAACCGACCCAGGGTCCTCTCAGCAATGCGAGCCAGGCAAGCCGGTCTCCTTCGTGACACCAGGCCCTCGTCAATGCCAGGACATCGATGATTTCCGGCAGATCGGTCAGGCGGTCGATTTCAACGGCCCGATACTCAACGCCTGCCTTGCGCAGGCGGCTCAACAGTGCCGGCAATTGCGTTCTGCTTCGCACCAACACCGCGCTTGTCTGTTCTTTCGCTGAAATCAGCGATTGTTGTATGACGCTCAGACCGTAGTCCGCTTCTGCGTCGGAACTGGCGCCGAAAAGCGCGTGAACCCGACACTCGCCCTGCCCTTGCCAGGACTCGACCGGAACTGATTCGGTGTAGCTGATAGCTCCTTCCGCGATGTCGTCGTGTAATGGCAGAACCTGTGCAAAAACCGTATTGAACCAGTGCACGAGGTTCGAGCCTGAGCGGAAGTTTCGCCGCAGCACCAGCGACTCCGGGTTCAGCGTACCGATTCCGTGCTCGCGAATCTGCAGAAACCGTCCAACTTCCGCGTTCCGGAACCGGTAGATGGATTGCATTGGATCACCGACACAAAAAAGTGTCCTGCCGTCTCCGGGAATCCAGCCGCCGATCAGCTTTGCTATCAGCTGGTACTGACCGATTGATGTGTCCTGCATTTCGTCAATGAGGATATGCTTTATGGAATAGTCCAGCAGCAGGGTTGCGTCGCCCGGTGCATCAGAATCACCAAGCGCGGCGTTCGCGGCCAGTGCGACTTCCGTGTGATCCGTCGCATTGCGTTCGCTGAACAAGCGCCGCAACTCTCCTACCGCAATCGGCAGCAGACTGAACAAAGCGAGCAAGACCTCCCATTGTTCGTCGCCGTACCTGCCATCGGGCAGGAGCAGGACCTTTTGCAGTCGCATGCGCAGCTCATCGTTGCCTTCCAGATCCTGCAGCAACTGCAGCATGGCTTTTTTTTCGCCGTGGTCCTTGGGGGGAAAGCCGTCGTTCTTGTTGACCGATCTCCGCCAGTCGCCATCCTGCTTGAGAAGCATACCCGCGATGGCCTGCCAGGCAGGGAGATCCGATACCGCGACCCCGGGAAACGGGCGCTCGCCGGAGAACACCGTCAGCGGATGGGAGCCCGACCCGTGCTGCGCACTGTACGCCGCAGCGTATTTGAGCAATGGCAGCAACGCGACGCTCAATTCAGGCTTCAGAGATTTCTGCAAGCTTTCGAGCTGCGACCTGATGATAACCTCGATATTCTGTTCGAGGCGTCGCCTCGCGCCACGGATCGCCTGTGAGTCGGGTTGCGACCCACTGCCGACGAGCTGCAACCACTGATCACGCGTTTCCAGCATTCGCGCCAGATGCTCGATGTACACGCCTGTATGATTGTCAAGATGCTTCAGGAGACGGGTGACCGCTACCGATTTATCATCTTCGGACAATAACCAGTCCAGAGTCGCGGCGGCGGCGAATCTGTACATCGCATGCATTTCGGCATCGGCCAGAGTCGCGAGGGACCCGCCAAGCCCGCAGCTGATCGGCAAGGATTTCACCAGGCCGGCACAAAAAGAATCCAGAGTTTGTATGCGCATTCGCCGCGGCGATTCCCTTAGACGCCACGCAAACTCCTCGTCTCTGTGCAGCACAGCAGCAGCCAGTTCAATCGTCTGGCGACGATGCTGTTCGTCGGCAACGACGCCCTTCGTCGCATCTCGTAAAGCATCGGTGACCCGGGTTTGCATCTCCAGTGCCGCCTTGCGAGTGAAGGTGATTGCAAGTACCTCCTCCGGATTCCGGACACAGGCAAGAAGCCTCAGATAACGCTGAATGAGCAGCTCAGTCTTGCCTGAACCCGCTGGCGCCTGCACGACAAATGATCGATGTACGTCCAGCGCGTCCGATCGGGCTCTGGCATCGTCCCGAAGTAGCCGTGCGTCGTCATTCATGACGCAAGTGCCCAATCCGGCTGAGCAGGGCCAGCGGCCTTGAATGTGAATCCGGCAATTGCATGTTCAGTCGCGCATCGCCCCGTGCCAGGCTGGTAAGTGCGATTTCTGCAGCATCGATCCACGATGCCAGGCGTTGCGGCCAGTCGTCCCGGCGCCTGGCATCCCACTCGACACTGCCACCGGTGCCTTTGTAACTGACGCCCCGGCTGTCGATATTGACCAGTGCGAGACCCCCGATATCTCCGTCGATGGCTCCAGCGATCGCCATCGCGTAGACCACCAGTTGCAGATCGCTAAGCTCGCCATCCCTGTTCAACAATGACTTTGCTGCGCCGGTCTTGTAGTCGAGGATCAGCAAAGTGTTGTCTGCCAGCCGATCGATTCTGTCCACACGCAACCCGAATTGCATGCCGAGTCGCTCGAAGTCGAACCGCTGCTCAACGCACTCCACTGCAAAGGGTGGGCGGTCCAGTTCGGCACCGACAAAAACCCGCAGCATGTTTCCGAGCCGCAATCGCTCGAATTCCATCAATTGCTGGTGCACGGGGTTCAGGTGTCTGTTTGACGATGCGAAAACCCTTGCCAGAGCGTTTTCAATCCGCGCCGTGAGTTCGCTTTCGCTCCATTGGGCAATGGCGTCCCTGTCCGGCCTGTCAGCCAGCAGAGCGTGCAAGACGCGGTGCGCGATACTGCCTTTCAGTGCAGCGGGCAGCCCGGATTCGAACCGCGGCAGGTCCTTGATTCCAAGGCGGCCCTGCGCGAAGGCGGAGAACGGGTCGACTGTCTGCATCTGAATCGTATAGGCTCCGCCTGAAACGGCCTCTGGCGATTCGACCGCCGGCGCACTGTCTGCATCGAGGATCGCTATCATCTCCGGATCCTGGAAACTCGACGCGTGCCATGACGGATCCAAATGGCTGTCGGTGATCGTCAACGAGAAATTCGCAAGTAGCGGACTCGGAGAAAGCAGCACGTCGCCCTCCGCTCTTGGCCAACTCATAACAACAGTTCGTGCCGAGTCCGCGATACCTTGCAGGACTGCCTCGGCAAACGCGAGACTGTCCGCGGGTGTCGCGTCCGGCATCCCATGTTTTTCCTGGAGCTGTCGGGAAACGAGCGCCAGCGGGTTTGGCGGTGGCGGCCAGCGTGTCGCATCGAGTCCGCAAATCCAGACCGCATCAAAAGTCAGACCGCTGGCTTCCAGCATGCCGAGCAATTGCACTATTCCGGGCGATGATTCCGGCTGAAAAACCACTTCCATCGCCATGGTCCTCAATCGCTCGATCGCCGCCGGCATCGAAAGGCCCGACGTGACCATCCCGGTCGCTGCGAGCTCGCCAAGCAATGACCGCCAGCGCTCCAGCAACTGAAATGCAGCACTGTCACGTGTCGCCTCACCTGGCCAGCCGATTTCGTCCAGAAATCGATCGAAGATTTCTGCCCACTTCGACGGGCTGGCGTGCGCCCGATACTCGAGACGCAACGCGACGACCCGATCGACGAATTGCAGCCATTCGCGACAGTCATCAGATTGATCCTGGCCGCGCAACAAGCTGGCAAGACTGGCTGCCGTCCAGGACCGGTCCGGCCAGCGTCGCAATTCCAATTCAAATCGCGACCGCCCGGACGTTCTCTGTCCGGCAAGAAAAGGACTGCGTAGCAAAATGCTGACCTCCCGTGAGCTCAGTCCGTCGTTTATCCACCGCAGCACCAGCAAGGCAACGGCAACCGCTGGAAAATCACTCAATCGGCGTCCGTATGAGACATTGACCGACGCGCGGGCAGCTTCGTCCGCGTATTGCCAACCTGGTGCCAGACCCTCCCTTAGCAAACGGGTGGCGCCCGGCGCGTCGGCATCCAGGTCGGGGCAGACTATGGCGATGCGGGCATCAGGATGCCGGGTCAGATAATTGCGTGCCCACAGCCCTGCGGATCGGAATTCCTGTTGGCGGTTCTGGCATGGCTGTCCGTGCAACTCGCCGCCGTATTTCTCGACTGGCGCCAATTCGACGGCGCAGCCCCGCACTCGCAGCCGGTCAATGATGCGTTCGACAACCGGCGCCGCACGATCGAATCCTGCAAACATCACGCGGTGAGGCAGCACGATTTGATTCGACTGCAATGCGTCTGCAACGGCGGCGGGAAGGCGTGCCGGATCAATCCAGTTGTTTTGAATCAACAGCTCCTGGTAAGCGCGGGCTGCCCGGGCAAACAGCTGCTGATCGGCGCTGCGTGACGAGCGCAATAGCTCTTCGACCGACACGTTCCAATCCTGCAGCCGTTGCCAGGCCTGGCGAGACTGGCGAACTGCACCCGCGAAACCGAGCAGTTGATCGCTGCCGTGCGCCGCAAGGCAGCGTTCCCAGAGGATAGTAGCTGCGTTGTGATCGATTCGGGTTGGCCGGGCCGCCGACAAATCCGCCGACTCGAACAGCTCGACGAGCCAGTCGCTCCAGAATCCAATAGCCGGCGTATGCCAGGTTTCAACACCCGATAGCTGTTGATGTTCCGCATAGCATCGCAACAGATCGCG
>JAOUGX010000189.1 GCA_029865385.1 Gammaproteobacteria bacterium | reverse complement strand
CGCCAAGCTCTGGGCCGATGACATGCACAATGCCGCGATACGGGCTGTCGAATCCGTAAAGCTCGATGCCGAAACTGCGGCAGTTTTCCTCCATTTGACGGACCTGATTGGCCGCATTTTCGCCCACAATTGCGAGGTCTTTGAAATTGCGAACCGGTGTTGTCGGCGTCGAATGGTCCATCGTGGCGAGCGTCAGATCCGGCCGGCGAACGGATATTCCGCGCTCGCGTAGCAAGGTAAACGCCTGGGGCGTGGTCACTTCGTGGATCAGGTGCAGATCGATATAGAGAACAGCCGGCGTGTCCGCTGTTTCAGCCACAACGACATGGCTGGCCCAGACTTTTTCGAAAAGTGTCGTTGCTGAAGCGGAATTCATCGTACGACTTGTGGCAGCTCAGCCCCCGGCAGCTTTCGGAGTCTTCAGCTGGCCCAGTCCCTCCAGCCAGCCCTCGCTGTCTTCCGTCTTTCCATTGAACAAGCCAAAGAAGGCATCCTGCAGCTGCTTGGTTAAAGGTCCGCGCCTGCCGTTTCCAACTTCGATCCTGTCGACGGAACGTACCGGGGTCAGCTCTGCGGCGGTACCTGTGAAAAACATCTCGTCGGCCAGATACAGCATTTCACGAGGAATCGACATCTCCCGGACAGTCAGTCCGTGGCGTGCGGCCAGTTGCATAACCGTGTCCCTGGTGATGCCGGTCAGAATTGAAGAAGCGGCAGGCGGCGTATGCAATATTCCATTGCGAATGACGAACAGGTTTTCGCCGGCGCCTTCGCTGACCGTGCCGTCAGTGGCGAGAGCGATTCCCTCGGCGAATCCCAATCGCTTTGCTTCCGTGCTGATCAATTGACTGGAAAGGTAGTTTCCGCCGGCCTTGGCCAGTGCCGGCAATGTGTTGGGCGCAACTCTCTGCCAACTCGAAACACAGACATCCACGCCGTTTTCGAGTCCCTCGCTGCCGAGGTATGCCCCCCATTCCCAGGCGGCAATCGCTACATCCACCGGGTGACCCTGCTTGGGTGACAAGCCTATCTCGCCGTATCCTCGCAGTGCGATTGGCCGGATGTATGCGCCGTTCATAAGATTGTTGACGGTAATGATCTCCTTGCAGGCCGATATCAGGTCGCCGAGATCGAACGGGATTGGCATTCGATAGATTCGCGCCGAATCATACAAGCGCCGTATATGGTCAGTGAGCCTGAAGATCTTCGGCCCGTCGGGTGTTTTGTATACCCGGATTCCCTCGAAGACCGAGGAACCGTAGTGCAGGGCGTGTGCCATCACATGGACGGTAGCCTGATCCCACGGAATCATCTTGCCGTTCATCCAGATCAGTTTTGCGCCTTTGAAACTCATTCGAAACTCCACACGCAGCCGCATCAGCAGGGCTGCGTAGCTTAGCAAGCACGCAGGGGACCTGCATCAGGCCATTGCATCAGATTACCGGCTTGTCCTCAGATCGAGGCCCGATTGATATCCGGATGTTTCCGCTGCTCATCCGGACCCCGCTGCCGGCGCCGCAAAATCCGGTTGGAAACCTCCAGGTATGCTCGGCTTCCTGCCTCCACAATGTCGGTGCTTGTACCGAGTCCGCGGTAGCTCTGGCCGTCGTATTCGACGGTAATTGTGGCTTCCCCCTGGGCGTCGTCACCAACCGTGGCACTGCGAATCTCGAAGTCCTTCAAAACCAGCATTATCCCCGTAACCTGTTCGATAGCATTAAAAGCCGCTTCCACGGGCCCGTCGCCATTCGCCGATTCCGTACGAACATTTCCGTCCTCGTTCAGCAGCGTTACGTTCGCCGAGGCGACCCGGTCCGTGCCGGACCTTACGTCCAGTGCCTGCAGAGTCCACGGACCTGCCGATGTGCTATCGACATTCAGTATGATTGCCTCGATGTCCCCGTCGTACATGTCCTTCTTCTTGTCGGCGAGCTTCTTGAACTCCTGGAATGCGCGATTGGTTTCGAACTCATCCAGATCGAAACCCAGATCGCGAACGCGGTCCCTGAACGCATGTCGTCCACTGTGCTTGCCGAGAACAAGGCTGGATCGACTGATGCCAACATCCGCCGGCAGCATGATCTCGTAAGTCGAATGGTGCTGCAGCATGCCGTGCTGATGAATTCCGGCTTCATGCGCAAATGCGTTCTCACCCACTATGGCCTTGTTGCGAGGAACGTGCATTCCGGTAATCGACGAGACAAGTCGCGAGGTAGGATAGAGGCGTGTCGTTTCGACCCCGGTTTCCAGGCCGAAAAATTCCGAGCGGGTCTTGAGTGCCATGACCACTTCTTCGAGAGAGCAATTGCCCGCGCGTTCGCCTATGCCGTTGATTGTGCACTCTACCTGCCTTGCGCCTGCACTCACCGCTGCAAGGCTGTTTGCAACTGCCATGCCCAGATCGTCGTGACAATGCACACTCAATGTAATTTTTTCGATTTCCGGTACATGCGCGTTCAGATAGCGAAACAACTGATCGAATTCGGCCGGTACCGTATAGCCTACTGTGTCCGGTATGTTTACCGTTGTTGCGCCAGCCTCGATAGCGGCAGATACAACCTCGGCGAGATAAGCCAGTTCGGTTCTCGATGCGTCCTCAGGTGAAA
>JAOUGX010000129.1 GCA_029865385.1 Gammaproteobacteria bacterium | reverse complement strand
CTGCCGATGCTGATCGACAGCATATTCGACGAAAATTTCAGCGTCCCGGTAACGGTCTACGGACGCGCAGAAACCCTGGACGCAATCAAGGCGCACCTCTTCAACTGGGTAATCTGGCCGGACTTCGCGCAGCTGCCGAGTGCAGATAATCCGATGCTGCGTTACGTCGTCTGCAATCCAGGCGATACAGTAACGATAGGAAGTCGTGCCTTTCATGCTGTTGACGTTCTGCACAGCGTACCTGCCCTTGGGTATACGGTGAAAAATTGCGGTGGTGTATTCGCCGTAAGTGGAGACACGAAAGCGAACAGCACTCTTTGGCCGGTCCTCAATGCCTGCGAAGACCTGAAAGTTCTGGTAATCGAAGTATCGTTTCCCAACGAGCAGGAGCGTCTGGCAAGCTTGGCGGGCCACTATTGCCCCAGCACGATGTGCCGTGATCTTCAGCTACTGAAACACAAACCGGAGATCTGGCTGACTGGCATGAAGCCCGGCGAAGAAGAACGGATCCTTGCCCAGGTTATTGAGTCCGCGCCGGACGAGAATGTCCGCATGCTGTCGCGCGGCACGGTTATCACGATTTAATAGCCCCGTTGCCGCGCTGCGGCAGTTACAATACGGGCGAATCCTTGCGTCCGGACGAATAATGTTTGAGCAGTTGACAGAGCGGTTATCGACAGCCGCACGTAATTTGAGCGGCAAGGGCCGCCTGTCGGAAGAAAATATCAAGGACACCTTGAGACAGGTCCGACTGGCCCTGCTCGAGGCCGATGTCGCGCTTCCTGTCGTTAAGTCCTTTATCGAGCGGATTCGGGAGAAGGCGGTCGGTGAGGAGGTTGGCAAGAGCCTGACGCCTGGCCAGGCGCTGGTCAAAGTCATCCATGCCGAGCTGATCACCTTGCTGGGGACTGACACCGCCGCTCTGGATCTTCGTGCGCGGCCACCGGTCGTGATAATGCTCGCCGGCCTGCAGGGCGCCGGCAAGACCACCACTGCCGCCAAACTTGCGCGCCGACTGATCGAGAAGGATAAGAAAAAAGTCATGCTGGTGAGTGTCGACGTGCACCGGCCGGCAGCGATTCTGCAATTGGAAACACTGGCTCGCGACGTTTCTGCGATGTACTGCAACAGTTCCGCGTCTGAAAAACCGGAAGACATCGTGGTGCGGGCAATTGACCAAAGTCGCCGCAGTTTCGCCGACGTATTGATCATCGATACGGCCGGGCGATTGCATATCGACAAGGAGATGATGGACGAGGTCGTGCGGGTCCACGATATCGCCGGGCCGCACGAAACGCTGTTCGTCATTGACAGCATGGCCGGGCAGGATGCCGTCAACTCGGCCAGCGCCTTCGACAAAAGCCTCCCGCTGACCGGTGTCATCCTGACAAAAGCCGACGGAGACGCCAAAGGCGGTGTCGCACTGTCCGTTCGACAGGTAACCGGCAAACCAATTCGATTCGTCGGCGTTGGCGAAAAGACCGACGCGCTGGAAGTGTTTCATCCGGACCGAATGGCCTCCCGTATTCTCGGCATGGGTGACGTCCTGACGCTGGTCGAGGAAATCGAGGGCAAGGTCAATCGGGACAAGGCGGAAAAGCTCGCGAAGAAGATCGGCAAGGGAAGGGGCTTCGACCTGGCCGACCTCCGTGACCAGTTCGAGCAGATGCTGAACATGGGGGGCATGGCAAAAATGCTGGAAAAACTGCCGTTGGCGGGAAAGGTCAATACGGCCGCGCTGAACGGTGCCGCCAACGAGGAGCAAATGCGTCGCCAGATGGCCATCATCGATTCCATGACCCCTGGTGAACGGCGTTTTCCCAAGGTAATCAATGGCTCCCGGAAGCGCCGGATCGCTGTGGGAAGCGGTCAGCAGATCCAGGACGTCAATCGGTTACTCAAGCAGCACCTGCAGATGGAAAAAATGATGAAAAAGATGTCGAAAGGCGGAATGAAAAAGATGCTGCGCGGGCTGCCGGGAGGCGGCATGCCTCCGGGGCCTCGCTAGCGGCGTGCCCGAAATCGGAGTACCGGCTAAGGGTCGGAAAAACGGGCAGATTTCCGCGATTTGCTATTCACTTTTGGACTGAAGTGCGTAAAATGCGCCGTTTACTCGGGCCGGCCCCGGGTGTAGGCGTGTCTGCCTGTTAATTTGATGCGGAAAATTTATGGTTAGTATTCGACTTTCGCGCGGTGGTGCGAAAAAGCGTCCTTTTTATCATCTGATCGTCACCGACAGTCGTAATCGTCGGGACGGTCGGTATATCGAACGGCTCGGCTTTTTCAATCCGCTGGGCACTGAAAAAGAAGAGAATTTGCGAATTGATCTGGAACGGGTCGATTACTGGATTGCTCAGGGCGCCAGGCCCTCTGATCGCGTGGCTGCGTTGCTGAAAGCACAGCGCAAGGTTGCGCAGAGCGCCTGATTTTCAGGCTGTTGCCAGGACCCGACACGGTCCGGGCGAATCCGGGTGGCGCGATGCCAGCGAAGGAAAACACGAAACCGGACCGTGAGGTCATACTGGGACGTGTTTCCGGTTTGTTCGGGGTCAAGGGTTGGGTCAAGGTGTATTCCTTCACCGAGCCACGCGAGTCGATCCTGCAGTTTCGCCATTGGCTCCTTCACGGGAGCGACTGGCGCCGGCGTATCGAGGTGGCCGAGGGAAGGCAACACGGCAAATCGGTAGTGGTGCGGTTTGAGGGTATCGAGGATCGAGATGCCGCGGCCGAATTGCTCGAATGCGAAATAGGTATTCGGCGAGACGAACTGCCGGACCCGGCGGACGGCCAGTACTACTGGTCGGATCTGGAAGGTATGACAGTTGTGCATCGTGACGGCCGGTTACTCGGAACAGTCGCTTACCTGATGGCGACCGGCGCCAACGATGTAATGGTAGTGCAGGGTGACCGGGAAACGCTGGTCCCCTTCATTGCCGAAAAGGTTGTTCTGGACGTTGACAAGGCGAAGGGTGTGATCAGCGTCGATTGGGAGTGGGACTGACGCCATGCACGTGCAGCTGGTCAGCCTGTTTCCGGAATTTGCAGCATCCGTCGCCGACTACGGAGTCGTAGGAAGGGCGGTAGGCCGGGGTCTTTTTGCGCTGGAGTGCCTGAACCCAAGGGACTTCACCAACGATGCCCACCGCACGGTCGACGATCGGCCGTACGGCGGCGGGCCCGGCATGGTAATGAAGTACGAGCCACTGGCGGCCGCGATCGTTGCCGCCCGGGCGGCAGCCCCGGCCGGGTCGCCGGTAGTTTGCCTGTCGCCACAAGGCATCGTTTTCGATCAGGCGAGGGCGCGCGAATTTGCGGCCCTTCCAGGGTTGATACTTCTGGCCGGCCGATACGAAGGTATCGACGAAAGGTTGATCGAGGCAGAAGTCGATCTGGAGTTGTCGCTGGGCGACTTTGTCCTGAGTGGCGGAGAGATTGCGGCGATGGCTGTGATTGATGCCGTTGTTCGGCTGATTCCCGGTGTGCTGGGGGATGATGAATCGGCCAGGCAGGATTCGTTCGGTTGCGGGTTCCTGGATCACCCGCATTACACACGGCCGGAAGTCATCCAGGGCAAGGCAGTACCGGACGTGCTGCTGTCCGGCGACCACGCGAGAATTTCGGCGTGGCGGACGAAGCAGGCCATTGGCCGGAGCTTCGTAAGACGACCGGACCTGATGGCACGTGATGAATTGACTGTCGAGCAACAACGACTGCTCGACGAGTATTTGCAGGAACAGGGGCTGACGCCAGGTAATGGCTGATCGGCGACGATGGAAAACTCAAAACCGGCGACGTGGCCGGCAGGCAGAATACGATGAGCAAAATCATAGAAGCGATTGAACAGGAACAGATGTCCAGGGAAGTACCGGATTTCGCGCCGGGCGACACTGTTGTGGTTCAGGTCAAGGTCAGCGAAGGTGACCGCGAGCGTTTTCAGGCATTCGAAGGCATTGTCATCGCGAAGCGCAATCGCGGACTCAATTCCTCTTTCACCGTGCGCAAGATCTCGCATGGCGAAGGCGTCGAGCGTGTGTTCCAGACTTACAGCGCCACGGTAGGTGCTATCGAGGTAAAGCGCCGCGGCGATGTGCGTCGTGCAAAGCTTTACTATCTGCGCGATCGCACAGGCAAGGCGGCGCGGATCAAGGAAAAGGTTTAGGCGGCTATCAGCTTCCTATACGGGCGATTTGGACCGTATATTGCGAATTCACGGCAATCGACCTGAACCTAAGCCTCGGAAGGGGGTCTCTCGTCGCATGAGGTTATTGCCTGGAATGAGGGTGCTGCTGGTAATGTTGCTGGCCGGCGTCGCCGGCGCCGGCTGCGCCTCCATGATTTCGTCGGCTGCCAGCAACTTTGCCGACAACCTGTCGGCGGCGGTGCTGAATCAGAACGATCCGGAAACGGTGCGTGCCGGCGCGCCGGCCTATCTCCTGCTACTCGACAGTTTTCTGCAAGGCAACCCCAATGATCCGGCCCTTCTGGCGGCGGCGGCAAATCTGTACGCCTCCTACGGAGCTGTTTTCGCCGGTGACCCGGACAGGGCGAAACGATTAACAGAGCGCGCCAGAAGCTACGGTTTCAAAAGTGTCTGTCAGTCCTACCGGCCGGCCTGCCGCTGGAAGGGCATGCCTTTCGATCAGTACGAAAAGACCCTGGACGGCCTTACAGCCAGGCAGGCCGACGCCGTCTATGCCTATGGCGTCTCGTCGCTGGCTTACATTCGCGCGCACAGCGACGACTGGAACGCACTGGCGGAGTTGCCGCACAGTGAGGCACTGTTGAATCGGTACCTGGAAATCGGTGACGCAACTCTATACGGGTCCGTCTATACCTATCTTGGAATTCTTGCGACCTTGAGACCGCCTGCAGTGGGCGGTGAGCCGGAGAAAGGCAGGCAGTATTTCGAGCGTGCGATTGCGCTGACAGGCGGGACGGACCTGAGTGCAAAAGTCGAGTTCGCGCGCGGCTACGCGCGCCTGTTGTACGAACGGGAATTGCATGACCAATTGCTGAACGAGGTTTTGGCCGCAAACCCGAACGTGCCCGGATTTACTCTGACCAACGTTCTTGCACAACGCGATGCACAAAGCCTGTTGGCCAGTGCTGACGACTACTTCTGATCTGGAACTGGCGGATCGGTACAGCGTTTCGCCGCAACGGAGATTGCATATGCGAGTTTCGATTATATTAGTTGCGCTTGTCGCGCTGGCGATCGGCGATGTGACGCAGGCGCAGACGCAAATAAAGATTGCGACACTTGCGCCCGAGAATACGCAACTGATGAAAGAATTGCGCGCCGGCGCAGAAGAAATCAAGACGAAGACCGCTGGCCGTGTTGTGCTGAAGTTCTATGCCGGTGGCGTGCAGGGAACGGAGAGTAAGGTCCTTCGGAAAATACAGATCGGGCAATTGCACGGCGGAACGTTTTCGCCGGCTGACTTTCAGAAACAGTACGCGGATCTGAATATCTATGGCCTGCCGTTCGTTTTTCAGTCGACAGACGAAGTCAGGTTTGTACGGGAACGGCTGGACAGCACGTTCGAAAAGGGTATCCAGGATATCGGCTTCGAGACTTTCGGATTCGCGGGCGCCGGATTCGCAATCATTCTGTCCAATGCGCCAGTGCGAAGTCAGGCTGACATGCAGGGCAAGAAAGTATGGCTGCCGGAAGGCGACCTTATCAGCTACGAGGCAATGAAGGCCGTGCAACTGTCTCCGGTCGCGTTGCCGTTGACCGATGTGCTCACCGGCCTGCAAACCGGCCTCGTCGATATCGTTGCGATTCCACCCGTGGTTGCGCTGGCATTGCAATGGCATACAAAGGTCAAATACGTTACGAGAACACCCGTTTTATACGTAATGGGATTTCTCGCAATTCAGAAGAAGACTTTTGGCAGGCTTGATCCCGCGGATCAGGCAGTGGTCCGGGAAGTCCTGGGTGGGATCTACGCCCGGATTGACGCCAACAGTGACAAGGAATCGGCTGCGGCGACCCAGGCGCTTATCAATGTTGGCCTGCAAGATGTGCAGCCTGTTCCCGGCGAATTCGACGCGATCCGCGCGCAGATGGTAGAGACGAATCGCGCCATGGCCCGGGACGGCATGTTTTCGCTGCAAGTCCTGGAGCAAATGCAGGCACTCATAATCGAATACCGCGCTGATCATGCGTCGGAAGATTCTCTGCAGCAGGAACCTGTCGATTCGGATTCGGTTGCCGGAACGCACTAGTGGTCAAACCCACCGGCGGCGGATTATTGAACCGGCTTGAGCGCTGGGGAACGGCGATCGAGAATGGTTCGTTGGTGGTTTTGCTCAGCGCAATGATGCTTCTCGCGGTTGGCCAGATCGTCATGAGAATCTTTTTCAGTTTCGGATTTGTCTGGGCCGATGAATTGCTGAAGTTGATGGTGCTTTGGATCGCTCTGATTGCCTCGGTTGCCGCCAGTAGAAATGACAGGCATTTGCGAATCGATGTGCTGTCGCATTTCGTGCCACAGCGTTATGCACGGATACCGCGGATCGTCGTTGATCTGTTTGCGTCCGTCATGTGCGGACTTCTAGCGTGGCAATCGTATAGATTCGTCCAGCTGTCGATTGAGTTCGAGGAAACGGTGCTGGTCGACATACCGGCCTGGTTCGTGCACGGCATCGCGCCGGTTGCGTTTGCGCTCATGTGTTACCGGTTTCTGCTGGCTTCGGTCGCGGGCACCATTCGCGTGTTCAGCGCTGCCGACGAAGTGGCTCCGCTTGCCGGGGACGGAAGTCGATGATTCTTGCAATTATTCTACTTGTTCTGGCAATTTTCGGCGCACCGCTTTTCGCGGTAATCGCCGCCAGCGCGATGATCGGATACCAGAAAGAAGGCATCGACCTGATGGCAATTGCCGTCGAGATCCTTGGTATTGCCGGCATGCCGTTTTTGTCAGCGATACCGCTGTTTACTTTTGCAGGTTACCTTCTTAGCGAAAGCAATGCGCCTCACAGGCTGGTGCGACTTACAGGAGCGATTCTCGGTTGGATGCCCGGTGGTCTTGCATTGGTCGCGCTGGCGGCCTGCGCGTTCTTTACCGCATTTACCGGCGCTTCTGGCGTAACGATCATCGCATTGGGTGCAATTCTTTACCCGGCGTTGCAGCAGGATGGTTACCCGGACGATTTCAATCTCGGACTGGTTACGACTTCAGGCAGCCTCGGACTGCTTTTTGCACCGTCGCTGCCGCTGATACTTTATGGCGTCGTGTCGGAAGTTTCGATCGATGGACTGTTCAGGGCGGGCTTGCTGCCCGGAATGCTGATGCTGGTGATGTTGTCCGGTTACAGTCTGTGGATCAATCGCGCCAACAGGAAACCACTGAAGTCCTTTTCGCTGCGCGAAGTGGGTGCCGCATTGCGTGAAT
Source organism: Gammaproteobacteria bacterium (assembly GCA_029865385.1). Taxonomy (GTDB): domain Bacteria; phylum Pseudomonadota; class Gammaproteobacteria; order Steroidobacterales; family Woeseiaceae; genus JAKEGN01. The sequence goes on along the minus strand of JAOUGX010000129.1, from coordinate 1,417 downwards.
CGATGTGGGAGCTGCCGTTGCCCGTCGTTGTACTCGGCGGTATTTATTCCGGGTTCTTTGCCGTATCCGAAGCGGCCGCAGTGACCGCACTGTATGTGCTGATCGTAGAAGTATTTATTCTGAAGGAAGTGAAGATACCGGAGCTGCCGCGAGTCATGCGCGAATCCATGCTGCTGGTTGGCGGGATCCTGATCATTCTCAGCGTATCGCTGGCATCGACGAATTACATGATCGACGCTGGTGTACCGCAAAAGTTGCTGGCGATAGTAGCCGAATACGTTTCCAGCCAGGCAAGTTTCCTTTTCCTGTTGTTCATTTTCCTACTGATCCTCGGCGCTATTCTCGATATCTTTTCCGCGATAGTTCTGGTCGTGCCACTCATCCTGCCGATTGCAGCGCAATACGGGGTCGATCCGTTTCACCTCGGCATTGTATTTCTTGCGGCCATGCAGCTCGGTTACCTGACTCCGCCAGTGGGTCTGAATCTGTTTATCGCGAGTTATCGATTCAATCAACCGATCATGAAGGTTTACTTGGCGACCTTTCCATTTCTTATTATTCTGACAATTACAGTGCTCATCATCACTTACTGGCCGGCTTTATCGCTGGTCTTGTTGGCCGACTGAAACGAAAGGGCTCTTTGTATGGGGAACCATGGATCGCAGCTGACGGTCATAATATCGGATTATTTTTTTTTGAACGGGCGAGGCAATAAATGAGTTTGGGCAAATCCTTGAAGTCGCTGTTTTCGGCTATCTGGGCAGGCATCGACGGCCTGCGGAAAGTAATGCACTTATTGCTGCTGCTGTTCGTATTCGGGATAATTTTCGGCGCACTGTCCTCGACGGCGCCGCTGGTGCCGGCCAGTTCCGCATTGTTGATTCAACCTGTTGGCAGCCTCGTCGAAGAGCTGGAAGGTGACCCGTACGATCGCGCCATCGCCGAGCTTCTTGGCGAGTCGATTCCGCAGACGCTGGTTCAGGATGTGGTTGACGGACTGAAATATGCAAAGGAAGACAGTCGCATCGAGGGGGTCGTACTGGATCTGAGCGGCCTGGGTCGAAGCGGTCTGAGCCAGCTTGAGCGTGTGGGCAACGCGATTGACGATTTTCGCGTGTCAGACAAGCCGATTGTGGCTGTCGCCGACTTTTACGGGCAGGGTGCCATTTACCTGGCATCGCGTGCCGACGAAGTGTACATGCATCCGGAGGGCGCCGTGCTCCTCAGCGGGTTCGGTTCATACCGCACGTACTACAGGGAGGCGATCGAGAAGCTGAAGATCGACTGGAACATCTTCCGCGTAGGAACTCACAAGTCGGCAGTTGAACCGTATATGCGGGACGACATGTCCGAAGAGGATCGTTCAGCGACCGTCAGGCTGGTCGATCAGCTTTGGGATAGATTCCAGGCCGACATC
>JAOUGX010000002.1 GCA_029865385.1 Gammaproteobacteria bacterium | reverse complement strand
GCGAAGTTTTTTCGTAACAAGAGGCTAAAGTACCGGATATGTTGAGTAGCGAGCTCGAATTCTGTCTGAACGAGGCATTCCAGAATGCCCGCGACCGCCGTCATGAGTTCATGACGGTCGAGCATCTGTTGCTTGCTTTGCTCGATATACCGAAAGTTCACGAAATACTGAAAGCCTGTAATACCAACATAGGACAACTTCGCCGCCAATTGACGGATTTCATCGACGAGGCGACGCCGCTGGTGTCGAATGACGATGAAACGGAGGTTCAGCCGACGCTCGGATTCCAAAGAGTCCTTCAGCGCGCAGTGTTCCATGTGCAATCGAGCGGCAAGAAGGAGGTGACCGGCAGCAATGTGCTGGTCGCGATATTCAGCGAAAAGCAGTCGCAGGCCGTGTATTTTCTCGGACTGCAGGACGTGACCCGGCTCGATGTCGTTAACTTCATATCTCATGGCATGCCTCAGCTGCCCGGCGACGCCGGAATAGAGCGGCCTCAGGCGCCCGGCGAGGAAGATCAGGAAGCGGATTCGACGGCGCTCGAAAAGTACGCGAGCAACCTCAACCAATTGGCGATAGCCGGTAAGATAGATCCGTTGATTGGGCGCGATCTCGAGATCGAACGAACGATTCAGATTCTCTGTCGCCGGCGCAAGAACAATCCGCTGTATGTCGGCGATGCTGGCGTCGGCAAGACCGCGCTTGCCGAGGGCCTGGCGAGGCTGATCACCGAGGAGCGCGTTCCCGAAGTATTGCGAGACAGCACGATCTATGCGCTCGATATGGGTACTTTGATTGCCGGTACCAAATACCGGGGTGACTTCGAGAAGAGGCTGAAAGCGGTTATTGCCGAGGTGCGCAAAGACCCGGGGGCGATACTCTTCATTGATGAGATACATACCGTCATAGGCGCTGGGGCGGCGTCGGGCGGCGTCATGGATGCGTCCAACCTGATCAAGCCGGTACTGGCCAGCGGCGAAATTCGCTGTATCGGTTCGACAACCTACTCGGAATACAGGGGCGTTTTCGAGAAAGATCACGCTCTGGCCAGGCGTTTCCAGAAAATCGATGTACCGGAACCGAGCGTCGAGGAGACGGTGGAGATTCTGCGGGGCCTCAAGTCGCGCTTCGAAGAGCACCACGGCGTTCGCTACGATGCCCAGGCGCTTGTCGTCGCGGCCGAACTTGCGGCAAAGCATATCAACGATCGGAAGCTCCCGGACAAAGCTATCGACGTCATCGATGAAGCTGGGGCCAATCTGCGTCTCAAACCGGAGTCGGAGCGTGAGGATGTCGTCACTGTCACGATGGTGGAAAATATTGTGGCCAAGATGGCACGCATACCACCGAAAAGCGTTTCGTCTTCGGACAAGGATGTCCTGCGCAATCTCGAACGCAATCTGCAGCTGACGATTTTTGGCCAGGACCAGGCGATTGCGGCTTTGAGTTCCGCTATCAAGATGTCCCGATCCGGCCTGACGGACGAGGAAAAGCCGATCGGCTCGTTCCTGTTTGCGGGACCGACCGGCGTCGGCAAGACGGAAGTGACCCGGCAGCTGGCGATGATCATGGGTGTCGAGTTGATTCGCTTCGACATGTCGGAATACATGGAGCGACACACCGTATCGCGGTTGATCGGAGCACCGCCAGGATACGTTGGTTTCGATCAGGGTGGGCTGCTGACGGAGGCGGTGTCGAAGAATCCGCACGCCGTTGTCCTGCTGGACGAAATCGAAAAGGCACATCCGGAAGTTTTCAATTTGCTGTTGCAGGTCATGGACCATGGCACACTGACTGACAACAACGGCCGCCAGGCGGATTTCCGCAATATTGTGCTGGTAATGACGACTAACGCCGGGGCCCAGGAAATGAGCAGGGCATCCATTGGATTCACGACACAGGATCATTCCAGCGACGGAATGGCCATCATCAAGAAATCCTTTACCCCGGAGTTCCGCAACCGCCTCGATGCCATCATTCAGTTCTCGTCACTGGACGCACGTTCAATCTCCAGAGTTGTTGACAAGCTGGTTGTAGAACTGGAGGCAAAACTAGGGTCGAGCAACGTTACGCTGGAACTCACCAGTGAAGCGCGCAACTGGATTGCCGAACGCGGTTACGACCCGCAAATGGGTGCCCGCCCGATGGCACGGATTATCCAGGAGCAGATCAAACGGCCATTGGCGGAGGAGTTGCTATTCGGCACGCTCGCCGAGGGTGGTCATGTCTGTATCGGAGTTGGCTCGGATGGCAATCTGGAGCTCAAAGCGGAAAAATCTCTCAAGGAACTGCAGCACCTGCCGCAGGAATGACAGGGACCTCAGCGTCCGCGATAGGTAATTCTGCCCTTGGTCAGATCGTACGGAGTCAGTTCCACCGTAACCTTGTCACCCGTAAGAATCCGAATGTAATTCTTGCGCATCTTCCCGGAGATGTGCGCAGTAACGACGTGTCCGTTTTCCAGCTCAACACGAAAAGTCGTATTGGGCAGGGTTTCGGTCACGACGCCTTCCATCTGAAGTGCATCTTCTTTCGCCAATTTCCTTAGGTCTCTGGTAGCCGAGGCCCGCGAATTGTGCAGAAACGACCGCATCATTGCAATGCGGCATACGAGTTGATCTACAGGAATTTCGCGGCCGGAATCCATCCTTCCGGCCAGAATGACGCAGGATCAGCGCTGCGGTTGGCCTTCGCCAGCATCTGCTGGAAAGCCGATCGTGGCACCTGCCTGGCGCCGAGCGACAGCAGATGGGGCGATGCAAGCTGGCAGTCGAGAAACACAAACGAGCGGCCGCGAAGAATCCGGCATAGCGCCAACATCGCTATCTTGGATGCGTTGGTTTCCTCACTGAACATCGATTCCCCGTAAAATCCGGCGCCGGATGCGAGCCCGTAGATTCCGCCCACCAGCCGCTGTTGTCGCCACACCTCGACCGAATGGACCCAACCGCTGGCATGCAATTCGACATAGGCCTGTTTCATCCCGGCGGTAATCCAGGTTCCTGACTGACCCTTTCTTCGGTTGGAGCATGCGTCGATGACATCCGGGCAGGCGCGGTTGAAAGTCAGCAGGAATTCGCCGGATCGCGCACAGCGTTTCAGGCTTCGAGATGCGTGAAACTGATCGGGCTGCAAGACACAGCGCGGATCCGGTGACCACCAGAGAACCGGCTGTCCCGCCTCGAACCAGGGGAAGATTCCAGCACGGTATGCGTAAAGGAGGCGCGCTGTCGAAAGATCGCCGCCGGCTGCGAGCAAACCGTTTGGTTCGATCAGTGCCCGATCGACTGGCGGAAAAGCCTCCGGCGGATCATCGTTCGCAAGCCAGTGAATCTGCAGCGGGCTCATTCGGCGATTCGCTTTTCTCGATACGGACTGTGCTGGTCAACCGCCTCGATATAGCGCTCGATATGGCGTTGCTCGTCATCCAGGTAGCGGCAAATTGCACTCGAAAACTCCGGATTTGCCAGCCAGTGGCCGGACCACGTCGTTACCGGCTGAAATCCGCGGCTGATCTTGTGCTCACCCTGCGTCCCCGGCTCGAAAGTCTGCAGCCCGTTACGGATACAGTATTCGATTCCCTGGTAATAACAGGTCTCGAAGTGCAATGCATCGTAATCCGAGTCGGCGCCCCAATAACGCCCATACAGGGTCGAATCACCCACATAGAAAACGGCAGCAGCGATGGTTGATTGCCCTCGCTCGGCAAGTACGATCAGGATTTGTTGCGAAAGGGTTTTCGACACTTCCGTAAAAAAATCGAGATTGAAATACGGCACGGAGCCGTGCTGTCTGAAAGTGATGCTGATCAGCTCGTAAACTGCTGCCCAGAGCGATGCATCTATCTGGTCACCGTGCAACCAGCGAAACCCGATGCCTTGATCTGCGACCCGGCGCCGATCCTGGCGTGCTTTGCGGCGCTTGGCGGAACTGAACGTCGCGAGAAAGTCGTCAAAGCTCGTGTAACCACGGTTGTTCCAGTGAAACTGACAGTCTTTTCGTAACATCAGTCCGGCACGTTTCAGCGTATCCAGTTCCTGCTCTGCCACAAAATGCAAATGCAGCGACGAGCAGTTTTGCTCGGCTGCGAGCTGTATGGCGCTGCTGACAAGTTCATCCGCCACCTCCCGATCGCCACGATTCATCAGCAACAACTTCGGGCAGGGGGCCGGCGTGAACGGCACGGCAGACACCAGTTTCGGGTAGTAGTCGATACCCAGCCGGTGATACGCCTGCGCCCAGGCCCAGTCAAAGACGAATTCACCCCAGGAGTGCGTCTTTTCGTACAACGGCATTGCCGCAATGGCCTTGCCACTGGCATCGCGAATCAACAGATGCCGCGGCTTCCAGCCGGTTTCCGCGCAGACAGAGCCACTGGATTCGGCAGCTTCGAGAAAGTCGTGTCGCAGAAAGGGCCAATTCGTACCCGCCAGCGCATTCCATTCGTTGGCCGAAATCTCGGCGATACCGCTCAGGAGTTCTGTCGACATCACGCCCTCAGGCGGCGTTGCTTGCCGATTCGCTGTCGCCGCTCTTCTCGTCTATTGCTTCTATGTACTTTTCGGCATCGAGCGCCGCCATGCAGCCCGATCCCGCTGACGTAATAGCCTGGCGATAAACCTGGTCGGCTACATCGCCCGCGGCGAAAACGCCAGCTACCGATGTTGCCGTCGCATTGCCTTGCAAACCCGACTTCACGGTGATGTAGCCGTTTCTCATGTCGAGTTGACCGGCGAACAATTCAGTATTCGGCCGATGCCCGATGGCAATGAATACTCCCGACAGCGCCAGCTCCCGCGTTTTAGTCTTGTCCTTGGTACTGCGAATTCGTAATCCGGTCACGCCGCTGTCATCGCCCAGCACTTCGTCGACGACGTTGTCCCAAAGCAATTCCACTTTGCCTTCCTTGGCCTTCTGAAACAGGTGGTCCTGAAGAATCTTTTCGGATCGAAGCGCGTCTCGCCGATGAACCAGGCTGACTTTCGAAGCGATGTTGCTGAGATATAAAGCTTCTTCGACTGCCGTATTGCCGCCGCCGATTACCGCTACTTCCCTGCCGCGATAGAAAAATCCGTCGCAGGTCGCGCAGGCAGATACGCCGCGGCCCTTAAATGCCTCCTCGGATGGAAGGCCGAGGTACATGGCGGTTGCGCCCGTTGCAATAATCAGAGCGTCGCAGGTGTAGGTGTTGTAGTCACCCTCGAGAACGAATGGCCGAACGGACAGGTCGGCTTTCTTGATGTGGTCGTTAATGACCTCGGTGTTGAAGCGTTGCGCGTGTTTCAGCATTCGCTCCATCAGAGCCGGTCCCTGCAGGCCCTCGACGTCGCCCGGCCAGTTATCGACGTCGGTAGTCGTCATGAGCTGGCCGCCTTGCTCCATGCCACTGACCAGTACCGGATTCAGATTCGCGCGCGCAGCATAGACTGCTGCGGCATACCCTGCCGGGCCCGAGCCCAGAATCAGAACGCGGCAATGTTTGGGATTGCTCATGTATAATTTGCCTTCGTTTTTGCCTTGATGAACGTTCAACAGGCCGACCGGATCCCTGATCCTGCGTCCTCAACGCAGAGAATCAAGGGCTGGCAGTCGAAAATCGCGTGGTATGGGTGTCGAGCGGCCAGTTTAGGGAAAAGCGTATTCGCGGGCAAAATGTCGTCAGGGATTGCGATCGGGATCAGGGCACCGGGCCGTGCCTCTGGCGGAGCCCGATTGAAATCGCATAAAGTCGGTGTACTCCGGATAAAGTAACTTTTAAATCAGTGTCTTACCCTTAATACTTAAACCAACGCTTTCACTATGGCCAGAACCCGATCGCAAGCACAAAACGGCGCAGGATTGTCGTCGCAGGTCGTGCGCACGCTCCGCGAGGGGGCACTGTGGGTATTCGGCGCGCTGGCGCTGATCCTCTGGTATGCACTCTTTACTTACGATGCGGCCGATCCCGGCTTCAGCCAGGCCAGTAGCGGCACCGTGCAGAATGGCGTCGGCCGTTTCGGTGCGCTGATCGCAGACCTGCTGTTCTACGTTTTCGGCAGACCGGCGTACCTGTTCACGCTGATGGTTTTTTATTTCGGCTGGATGATCTATCGCGAACAACGGACACAGCAATTGTTGACCAGAGCCGATTTCGCCTGGCGCTTCGGCGGCTTCATTGCCACGCTGATCACAAGCTGTGCGCTCGCAACGCTGCATTTCTCGCCCGCCGGTTTCAGCGAAACCGCGGGCGGCATCATTGGCCAGATCGTCGGCGGCGGCATGGCCTCGGTTATGAAACTGCTCGGTGCCAGTATTCTCCTGTTCTTCCTCTGGCTTGCCTCGGTTTCGGTATTCCTTGGTATTTCGTGGTTTGCGGTCATGGACGGCATTGGCCGCATTGCCCTGAAGGGATGGGACGCGGCACAGGTGAAGATCGGAGAGCTGCGTGACAGGGCAGAGGGGAAACGGCAGCAGGCTGCGCGCCAGGATGTTTTCAAAGCGGACGCAAAACGAAAGGCCGGCCGCGCACCACCTCGAATCGAGCCGGTTGTTGCGCCGCTCGAACCGAGTCGTCGGGCCGAAAAGGAACGACAGGTACCGCTGTTCGATCCGCCGTCAGCCGGCGAATTGCCGCCACTGTCATTGCTCGACAGCCCACCGCCACAAAAGAAAGGCTATTCGGAGGAATCGCTGGAGGCGATGTCCAGGCTGGTCGAACTAAAGCTGAAAGATTTCAATATCGACGTTGAAGTGGTGTCGGTTTCTCCCGGGCCCATTATCACCCGTTTCGAGCTGGATCCGGCGCCCGGCGTCAAAGTCAGCCAGATATCGAATCTTTCGAAAGACCTGGCGCGCTCACTGTCGGTAGTCAGCGTACGCGTGGTCGAAGTCATTCCCGGCAAGTCATACGTCGGCCTCGAAATACCCAATGAATCGAGGGAGCTGGTTACTCTCGGCGAGATACTGAAGAGTCGTCCGTATGACGAGATGGCATCTCCGCTGACACTCGCATTGGGCAAGGATATTGGCGGCAACTCGGTTGTTGCCGATCTTGCCCGCATGCCGCATCTGCTGATCGCGGGAACGACCGGATCGGGCAAGTCGGTTGCAATCAATGCCATGGTGTTGAGCCTGTTGTACAAGGCGAAGCCGGAGCACGTACGGCTGATCATGGTCGACCCGAAGATGCTGGAATTGTCGGTTTACGAGGGCATTCCGCACCTGCTGGCGCCGGTCGTTACAGATATGAAGGAAGCGGCCAATGCGCTTCGCTGGTGTGTCGCCGAAATGGATCGGCGCTACCGACTGATGGCAGGGCTGGGCGTGCGAAATATCGGCGGATACAACCGCAAGGTCAAGGAGGCTATCGAAGCGGGAACACCCATACAGGACCCGACTTTTACGCCGCCGGAGCTTTTCGATCCGGACAAGCCCATCGTGCGACCGACGCTGACGGAGCTTCCCTTTATCGTCGTTATCATCGACGAATTAGCCGACATGATGATGGTTGTTGGCAAGAAAATAGAGGAGCTGATCGCGCGACTCGCGCAGAAAGCTCGCGCATCCGGCATTCACATGTTGCTGGCAACGCAACGTCCGTCCGTGGACGTTATTACGGGCCTGATCAAGGCGAATATTCCGACCCGTATTGCGTTCCAGGTTTCTGCGAAGGTGGATTCGCGGACAATTCTCGACCAGATGGGCGCGGAAAATCTGCTCGGGCACGGCGATATGTTGTACTTGCCGCCGGGAACCTCTTTGCCTACCAGGGTGCATGGCGCTTTTGTTGCAGACCATGAAGTGCACGCCGTCGTCCGGCATTTGAAGAAAAGTGGCTCGCCACGCTACATCGATGAAATTCTCGAAGCTCCGACGGGTCCAACACCAGGGCTCGCCGGCATTGACCCTCCGACCATGGAAGAGCTCGATGCGGAGCAGGACCCGCTTTATGACCAGGCCGTACAGGTTGTGATCGAGACTCGAAAGGCGTCGATTTCCGGCGTGCAGCGACGCCTGAAGATAGGCTACAACCGCGCGGCACGCATGGTCGAATCGATGGAACAAGCGGGCCTCGTCGGCCCGTTACAATCGAATGGGTCGCGCGAGATCCTGATTTCGACCGGCAAAGATTGACGCGACCAAAAGGAAATATCTTGATCAGGAAAGCATTAATCCGGGCGCTGCTCGTTGTCGCCGGGACATTCGCATGCAGCGGTGTGCTGGCAGCCGACAAAGACGGCAAAAGCCTGCTCGATCATTTTCTGAGCGACGTAAAAACGTTGTCCGCCCGCTTCGAACAGTCACTTGTCGATGATAACGACATCGTCGTCGAAGAGTCAGCCGGCACTTTCGAGATTTCGCGACCGGGTCGCTTTCGCTGGGCTTACACCGAGCCATATGAGCAACTGCTGATCGCCGATGGCCTCAACGTTTGGAGCTATGACGCGGACCTGCTTCAGGTCACGGTAAAACCGCAGCACGAGATACTGCAAAGCACGCCAGCGCTGCTGTTCGGTGGTTCTGCCGATGCATTGGCAGATTTCGAGTATGTCGGAAGCTTTTCGGATCGTGGCACCGTCTGGGTTCGGCTGCGGCCAAGAGATGAGCAAAGCGGTTTCAGCCGCGTCGATCTCGGATTTACCGACGATCAACTCAGCCGCATGATTTTCACGGACAATCTCGAGCAGACGACACTCGTTGCGTTGTTCGACGTTGTGGTCAACTCGGAAATTGCCGCCGACCGGTTCCGCTTTTCGCTACCCGCCGGCGTCGATCTTGTCGGCGTTCCGCTAGTTTCAGAAAACGCAGACTAGCCGATGCTGGAACTTCGTTATGCCGCCACATGGCGTTTGTTGAGCGTGGTTTCTTTGCTGCTGATTCTTGCCGCAACTATCGTGCCCTCGGACTGGCTGTGGCCCAACGACCGTACTTTCCACTTGCATATTTCCGACAAATGGTTGCATGGCATCACTTTTGCCGGTCTGGCACTCTGGTTCAGTGGCCAGTATGCGAAATCCTGTTACTGGCGTATTGCGCTCGGACTGCTGGCTTTCGGCCTGCTGATCGAGATAGTCCAGCGAGCGGTATCTTATCGAAGCGCGGAGCTTCTGGACCTGGTGGCTGACGTCGTCGGCATTGCAGCGGGCCTGATACTGGCGCGCGCCGGTCTGGGTGGTTGGACGCCCCGACTGGAAGACTGGTTGCAAGAACGGTTTGGCTGATTTGTTTGCACAGGAAAAGACTGACGACGCTGCCAGCAGCGGCGCACGACCGCTTGCCGATCGTTTGCGACCGGCATCGCTCGGTGATTTTTTCGGCCAGGAACATGTGCTCGGCCCTGGCAAGCCATTGCGCCTGGCTATCGAGCACGGCAAGGCTCATTCCATGGTGTTCTGGGGGCCGCCGGGCACCGGCAAGACGACCCTCGCACGCATAGTAGCGCAGGCGACCGAATGTCATTTCATCGGATTGTCGGCAGTCATGGCGGGAGTGAAGGAAGTTCGCGCTGCCGTACAGGAAGCCACGCAATTGCGCGGCCACAACGGAACTCGCACGATCCTGTTTCTTGACGAAGTACATCGCTTCAACAAATCTCAGCAGGATGCATTTCTCCCGTACGTCGAGGATGGCACACTAACGTTTATCGGTGCGACCACCGAAAACCCGTCTTTCGAACTCAACAATGCACTGCTGTCACGCGCACGCGTATACGTGCTGAAACCTCTGGATGAAGAATCACTGAAAAGCATCCTGCGACGAGCATTGGCGGATCCCAAACATGGACTTGGAAAATCGGTTGCTTCTATCGATGACGGCGCTCTGGAATTGATAATCCTGGCCGCAGATGGTGACGCACGTCGTGCGTTGAATCTGCTGGAGCTCGCGGCAGACCTTGCTGATGGTGCCGGCATCGATAAGAAAATTGCGGAAGACGTTGCGCAGGGAAGCCGGCGCCGATTCGACAAGAAGGGCGAATATTTTTATGACCAGATCTCCGCGCTGCACAAGTCCATTCGCGGCTCCGATCCGGACGCAAGCTTATACTGGTTAATGCGCATGCTCGACGGTGGTTGCGATCCCCTGTACGTTGCGCGTCGGATGGTTCGCGTGGCATCCGAAGATATCGGCAACGCCGATCCGCGCGCGCTGCGAATCTGCCTGGATGCATGGGAAACTGTCGAACGCCTCGGCAGCCCGGAAGGCGAACTGGCGCTGGCTCAGGCTGCTGTTTTCCTGGCGTGCGCAGCCAAGAGCAATGCCGTGTACAAGGCTGCCAAGGCGGCCGCGGCCGATGTCGACGAGTTCGGCTCGCTGGATGTACCTATGCATTTGCGCAATGCGGCAACGAAATTGATGAAGGACCTCGGATACGGCGAAGAGTATCGCTATGCGCATGATGAGGAGGGTGGTTTTGCCGCCGGCGAGCGTTATTTTCCTGACGACATGCCGGACCGCAAGTATTATCATCCGGTGCCGCGTGGCCTGGAGTTGAAGATCGGCGAAAAGCTGCAGCAACTCTCGAAAAGAAATCGTGACAGGCAGCCGGTTCCGGACCGTACCGAACGCAAAAACGCGCAAGAAAAAGACAATCAGTAATGATCGATCCGAAACTATTGAGACAGTCGGCCGACGATGTTGCAGCGAACCTCGCAAGGCGAGGTTTCGAGTTCGACGTTGACGAATGGCGCGCTCACGAAGAAATTCGAAAATCTGCACAAATGCAGACCGAGGCATTGCGCGCAGAGCGAAATTCCAGTGCCAGGAAGGTAGGGGCAGCCAAGGCCAGGGGGGAAGATGTTGCCGGTTTACTCGCTTCCGTAAAAGATCTCGGAGATCAATTGCAGGCTGCGGAAGAGCAACTGCAGAAAGCGCAATTTGCACTGCAGTCCATAGAGCTGGGTTTGCCCAACCTGTTGCTGGACGACGTGCCGGATGGCTTCGACGAGTCGGCGAATTGCGAGGTGCTCAAGTGGGGCACACCGCGTACGTTTGAATTCGAGACGCGTGACCATGTCGATATCGGTGCCGGTCTGGGATTACTCGATTTCGATGCTGCCAGTCGAATTTCCGGTTCGCGCTTCGCGGTGTTGCACGGTCCGTTGGCGCGGCTGCAAAGGGCGCTGATCCAGTTCATGCTGGATGTCCATACTGCCGAACACGGTTACAGCGAAACCTATGTACCGTACCTTGTGCAGTCGCAGGCGCTGATGGGTACCGGCCAGCTGCCAAAATTCGGTGCCGACCTCTTCAAGACGGACAACGAAACTCCTTTCTACCTGATACCGACCGCCGAAGTTCCGGTAACAAACCTGTTGCGCGATACCATCGTCGAAGCGGATGTCCTGCCATTGAAATACGTCGCGCACACCCCGTGTTTTCGCTCGGAAGCCGGTTCCTACGGAAAAGATACGCGCGGGATGATTCGTCAGCACCAGTTCGAGAAAGTGGAACTGGTTCAGCTGGTAGCAGCGACAGAGTCGTCGGATGCACTCGAAGCGCTGACCGGCCACGCCGAAGTGATCTTGCAGCGCCTGGAGCTGCCGTATCGAAAAGTGATCCTGTGTGCCGGGGACATCGGTTTCGGATCGAGCAAGACGTATGATCTCGAGGTCTGGCTGCCCGGGCAGAACGCCTACCGGGAGATCTCATCCTGCAGCAATTATCGGGACTTCCAGTCGCGGCGCATGGGCGCCCGCTGGCGAAATCCGGAATCCGGCAAGCCGGAATTGTTGCACACGCTGAACGGCTCCGGCGTGGCGGCGGGCAGGGCACTGGTTGCAGTAATGGAAAATTACCAGCAGGCAGACGGCTCGATATCCGTACCTGCCGCACTGCAGCCGTACATGGCCGGGCAAAAAAGCATTCGCAAGAACTGAGCGCCGCTGCAAGAGCAGCGGCGCAGACCGATTCCTTATCTTTTTTTCCTGACGTATTTCTTTATTGCCCTTGGCCCGACTTCCGCGCCGTAGATATTGCCCGCCGCATCGACAGCAACGCCTTCGGCGGCGCTGGTACCTGAATTATCCTGGTCCGGTTCCGGATCCGGAATGAAAGCGGTGACGAAACCGTCTTTGGCACTGCCGATACGAATACCGCGTTTCCATCCAGGATTTCGACCGGCATTCGATTCGGAGTCTGCGGAGTACAGGATGTCATTCTTGTCGATAAACAGTCCGCTCGGTCGGCCGAACTGCGTCCAGGTTGCGAGGTGTTCGCCATCCTGAGTGAATATCTGGATGCGACTGTTGTGGCGATCGCCGACAAACAAGCGGCCCTGGGAATCCATTGCCAGAGCATGCGGATCGCGAAACTCGCCGGTATCCCCGCCGATGCCGCCCCATTCCTTGATGAACGTACCGTTTTTGTCGAACTTGACGATGCGACTGTTGCCCGGCGGTTCGTGACCATCGGCGACAAATATGTCGCCGTTCGGTGCCACCAGCACGTCAGACGGTTTGGTAAACGTATCTTTGCCGGCACCTGCGACGCCTTCCTTGCCGAGTCTCATCAGCAATTTTCCTTCCGGGCTGAACTTCATCACGGTGTGACCAACGCCCTCGGGAACCGGTACGTAGCCGACGGCATCCGCGATCCAGACGTTGTCTTCTGCATCGACGAAAATTCCGTGGGGCCAGGTGATCTGCCCCGCGCCGAAACTTCTTACTACGTTTCCTTTGGTGTCGAACAGCATGACCGGATCGAGATCACTGCCGACGCACAGGTTGGCGCCGCAGCGTTCTGCGATCCAGATGTGCTTGCCGTCATTGGCGGGGTAAACCGCACTCGTGGCACCCCAGACCCGGCCTTCGGGCAGCTTCGCCCAGCCTTCGACGGTTTTGTATGGATTCGGGGCATGGTTTTGGGCCAAAACCGGAGTTGCGCCGAGAGTCAGTATGCCGACCAGCAATAGTGCTGCACGTCGGATCGATATTGCCGCCATGGATTTCCCCTGATATTGATTTCTAAACAACCATTGATTCTATTTGATCGGCTTGCCGATCGCATTTCTCAATACGCCGACATTTTCGATTTCTATTTCGATGACATCACCAGGAACCATCGCACTGGTCTGGCCCGGAGTACCCGTGAATATGACGTCGCCGGGATACAAGGTCGCGTATTGACTGATGAAGCTGACAATCGCATGCACGTCATGAATGTGGTCGCGGGTACGCTGTTCCTGAACCACTTTGCCGTTCAGGCGTGTCTGCAGCAGGAGGTCACGATAATTCAGTCCTGTGACGATTTCGGGCCCGATCGGGCCGAACGTGTCGGAGGCTTTGCCGCGAAACCATTGCAGGTCATTCGCCTGCCAGTCCCGTTCACTGACGTCATTACCCGCCGTGACCCCGAAAATGTACTCGCCGGCGGATTCCGCTGACACACGGCTTGCGGTCTTGCCAATGACAACCACGAGCTCGCCTTCGAAATGCACGTTGCTTGCGCCGGCTGGATAGATAATGTCTGCGCCGGGACCGGTAATGGTCGACGGCAATTTGAGAAAAATAGGAGGGTGAGCGGGCAAGACCTGGTCGCCCCGGTGGCTGTCGTAATTAAAACCTACGGCAAAGACTTTGGATGGTTCGGCCGGCGCCAGCATTTTGATATCTGAAACATTGACGGAACGCCCGGTTCTTCGGCCCCCATTCCACGGTGCCTTGTCCAACTCGTGTATTACATCGCCGTCACGCTGCCCGTAGCTCTGCGATTCTCCGTCTGTGTAGCGGACAAAACGGGCGGTGTCTGCAATCGCAGCGTTGATTGGCAGACAGGCAAAGATCACTACAGTGAGAAATGCGACGTAATGGCTTGTGTTTGGCACCAAGTATCTCCGCGAATGGACGTTTCGTATACCCGGAATATTCCAAGTCTTTACTGCGCAATGCAAGCGATCTTTCCGTGTGAAACCAAATCATGGATTGCGATTCGCCTGTGACCGTCTCGTTGTAATCTCCCTTGAAAAACTGCATCTTAGCCGGCGGGACAGTCGGTAGACCGAATTGGCCGACAGGAAAACCACAATGAATCCTACTGATTGGGGAATCTGGTCGCTGTTGCCTTTATTGGCAACGTTGGTACTGGCGTTCGTTACGCGATCGGCACTGATTGCGATGCTGCTGGGTGTGTTTGTCGGCACCCTCATGCTCGGTGCCGCTCCGGGTGTCGGGCTCAATCAGTTGTTCCAGTCTTCGTTGGGAAACGAGGACTTCATCTGGATTTGTGAGATCGTTCTGCTGATCGGCGTGCTGTTCGAATTGTTCCGAAAAGCTGGCGTGCTCGGCGAACTGGCGCGTCGATTTTCCGGCGGAAACAAGAGTCGCCGAGGTGTGGAGTTGACCACATGGGGCATGGGATTCGTTATCGTCGACGACTATTTCAGTCCACTGTTGTCAGGCGCAGTCATGCGGCCGATGTCGGACCGGGCGGCAATTCCACGAGAGAAACTGGCATTTATACTCGATTCGACGACGGCTTCCGTTTGCATCCTGGTGCCGTTCACTGCGTGGGGGGCATATGTTGCGAGTCTTATCGCGGCGCAGGCAGGTCCGGTCGCCGACGTCGAACAGGGACTCGCAGTGTTCGTTTCCGCCATTCCCTATAACTTCTACCCGATACTGATGCTGCTGTTTACGCTCTTGGTCTGCGCCGGGATCATTCCCGATTTCGGTCCGATGCGGACTGCCGAACGACGAGTCCGCGAAACCGGGCAACTGATCCGACCAGGCGCAAAGCCGCTTGCCGACAGTGGCGATGAGGACGTTATCAGTGAGGCTACGAACTCGGGATCATCATTGGTCCTGGATTTGCTGGTGCCTGTCGGTCTGCTGCTGACCATTGGTACGTGGACGCTGGTGGCCACGGGATCAGTGAAAATCGTAGAAGCATTTCTGCTTGCCGATACGTATTTGATTGCCGTGTTGGCAATGCGCGGCAAGTTCAATAGTGTCGCGGAGCTTGCGGATCTCCTGGTCGACGGTGCGAAAGGGGTAACCGCTGCATTGCTGATTGTTGCGTTGGCTTACGCTTTGAACGCAGTTACGAATCAGCTGGGTGCGGCCGACGTTATCATAGAGAGATTCAGCGAAAGTCTGAACGCCAACACGCTGGTGGCGCTGACATTCCTGATAACCGCTGCAATCTCATTTGCAACCGGTACTTCCTGGGGTGCCTACGCCATGATGATGCCTGTAGCGCTGCCCGTGGCGTTCGAACTGACTTCCGCTGAGCTCGGGCCGCTCGTATACCAGACAGTTGCCGCTGTCGCCGGCGGCGGAATTTTTGGTGACCATGCATCACCCGTATCCGACACCACCGTGTTGTCATCAGTCGGTGCTGGCAGCGACCACATCGACCATGTCGTAACGCAGCTTCCATACGCGCTTGTCGTGGCCGGCCTCACGATGGTTTTGTATCTATGGATCTAGACAGGATTACACAACGCCGCGGCACGGATTCCTTCAAGTGGGACGATACCGAGCGGCTGTTCGGGCGAAGCGACCTGATGCCATTCTGGGTGGCCGACATGGATTTCGAGACACCAAAGCCGATTCTTGATGCGATCCGGCAGCGCTGCCGGCATTCGATACTGGGATACGGTATACGTTCACAGGAATACTACCAGGCGATTACCGACTGGTTGCGTATTCGCCATGACTGGGTTGTGCCGGTCGAATGGCTGATGTTTTGCCCGCCGAGTTCGATCGTCGGCATTCACGGATTGGTAACCGGACTGACTGATGCCGGGTCCAGCATTTTGCTGCATACGCCGATTTACGGTCCGTTGATGAATATCGTACGAGACAACGATCGGCATCTGATCGAGTGTGCGCTAGTCGAGCAAGGTGGCAAATTCGGCATTGACGCAGACGCAACTGTTTCGCAGCTCCGTGAAGATACGCAGATGATCATGCTGTGCAATCCACACAATCCGACGGGCAGAGTATTTTCGTCCACTGAACTCATGTCAGTCGTACAACTTGCAGAGGAAAGAGATCTTCTGCTGGTTTCAGATGAGGTGCACTGCGATCTCGTGATGCCCGGACAACGCCACATACCCCTCGGCAAGATCGCGGGAGAGCGATCGATTACGGTCATCTCACCGAACAAAGCATTCAATACTGCCGGACTCCCGCAGGCGACGCTGATCATTCCGGACGCAGCAATACGGAGGAAGTTCGCATCGTATCTCGACACGATGCAGCTCAATCACGACAGTACCTTTGGCGCAGTCGGCATGATCGCCGCTTATACCAAGTGTTCGGAGTGGCTGGATCAGGTCATTCTGTATGTGTCGGAGAACCACCGTTTCGTGGCAACGTGGCTGGAGATGAATTTGCCGGTCGTCAGAAAGGCGACAGCGGACGCAACCTACCTGGCGTGGCTGGATTTTCGAGCAACCGGCCTCAACGAAGAGGAGCTCTCGAAACGACTGGTTGAGATCGGCGGAGTCGGGCTCTATCCGGGGTCGATATTCGGAGCGGCAGGAACGGGATTTTTCAGAATGAACCTGGCGTGCCCGCGCTCACAGCTCGAGAAGGGGCTGCAGGGGATCCGCACGGCGCTGGTAAAAGTATAGAAAAGACTGCGGTTTCTCCGCACAGGACAGTCGCGCTTACCGGCCGAACATATTGCGAATCGTTCCGTGAGGCACCAGCTCCCACAACCTTTCGTGCACGTAGTAAATAACGATTTTTGCGATCGGCTCCACGATGCCGACAGCCATCGCGATCGCCAGTTCACCGGTCACCGCAAACACAATCAGTGCGGTAGTTACGGTTCCTGTAATGCGGTACGTAATGGCCTTGAACAGACTTCGAATCCTGGAGTCACGCTCGCTGGGGGCGCTGATAGCTTGCATAGCTTGTTGCCTTCCTGAGGATCAGCTCGTTCTGTGGTGGGACGTTCGAAATACTTGGCTGATGGCGGAGAGGGTGGGATTTGAACCCACGAAGGGCTGTTAACCCTTGCCGGTTTTCAAGACCGGTGCATTCAACCGCTCTGCCACCTCTCCGATTCTGTTGCCCTGCTAAAAGCACTGTACTTAAAGATCAATCCGCACCGACCCGCGGCGAATTTCTGTGCCACCAGGGCGGATTGCCTCTCCGATTCTGTTGCCCTGCTAAAAGCACTGTACTTAAAGATCAATCCGCACCGACCCGCGGCGAATTTCTGTGCCACCAGGGCGGATTGCCTCTCCGATTCTGTTGCCCTGCTAGACGCACTGTACTAAAGATCAATCCGCACCGGCCAATAGCGAAATGCCTTCTCACCCGGGCGGATTGGGAACGCGATTCTGCGTGTAGCCGGCCAGAGATTCAATATTCCACTTGAAATAACACGAGTTCACCGCCAAATAAGCACTTCTCCGGCGGATTTCGAACGAAATTCCGTGGGCTTTGTCTCAATGGGATCAGCGTGTCAGGATTAGTAAAATCGGTGGGGGAATAATGAATACGAGCAGAATCCTAATGTTTCTAGGCGCGATGCTGCTGGGGACCGCGAGCAGCGCCCAGTCTTCGGATCAGGCGAGTGCGGCCAGCGCGCCGGCGGCACCTGCGTACCCTTGTGAGAACGATGAGCGCTTCAAGGAGTTCGATTTCTGGGTTGGCGAGTGGGAAGTCAGGACAGCAAGCGGCCAACTGGCAGGAACGAATAGCGTTCGTTCCGAGGAAAGAGGTTGTGTCATCACCGAGCATTGGCGAAACACGGCCGGCGGAACCGGAATGAGTATCAACTATCTCGACAGGACGACCGACAAATGGGTGCAAGTCTGGATGGCCGAGGGCGGAAGCCAGATCATAATCAGTGGTCGGCTGACGGACGACGGCATGAGCCTCTCTGGAACGCTCCACGACATTGGCAGCGATACAACGTGGCCATTTCGCGCACTTTGGACGTCTCTGCCGGACGGTCGTGTGCGACAATTCTTCGAGCAGTCGAACGACGGTGGCACAAGCTGGGTACCGTGGTTCGAAGGCTTCTACTCTCGTGTTGAAGCGAAATAGAGGAGTATCGGTCACTTGAATATGCAATTCAGCAATCGACAGATACCGGCAGGTAATCCACTGGCAAATGCGCTTATTGTAATCGTCGGTGCTCTTGCCATAGGCGCGTCATTGATCCTCGGGTTTGTTGCGATGATCGTTATTGGCAGCATCGTCCTGATGATGGCGGCAATTGTCGGTATTCGAGTCTGGTGGGCAAATCGTCGCATGCTACGTCGGGCCGGTCCTGGGCGACCGAAACCGGATTCTTCCGGCCCGAATGTAATTGAAGGCGAATTTCGCGTGATCCCGACGCAGCCGAAAAATGGCGAGCGGCCGCGGCAATAGTCAAACCCCGTAAAAACTCGTAAGCTCGGCAGCCATGCGCAACGGAAAATCAGAAAAAAATCGCAGCAGGCGCCGTCGAAGACGACTGCTGGCAGTTGTCATCTACGTAACGATTGCGGTTGGCCTGGCGTGGTTCTTCGAATCGCAGGCTACAACGACTGTAATTTTCGTACGACATGCGGAAAAAGACCTGTCCGTTGCCGAAGACCCGCCACTGTCTGCAGCCGGAAGGCAGCGCGTTGCGGAATTGACGCGCCAGCTCGTCGATGCGGACGTCGTTGCCGGAATCGATGCAATTTACTCGACACCTTTCAAGCGCACGCGTCAAACAGCGGAACCGTTGGCAGCAAGGCTGGCTATCCCGATCGAGATTTACGACCCGGACGACAACGAAGCCGTGCTTGCTCAGATACTGAAAAAACACAAGGGGAGGATTATTCTCGTTGTGGCACACAGCGACACGGTTCCAGCCCTGATCGCCGATCTCGGCGCGAGCAAGAAAGTTCCAGCGATTGCCGAAAACGAATACGACAATATCTACGTCGTTTCGATACCGTGGTTCGGCAAGACCAAAACGATTCGCCTGCGCTACGGCACACCGTACACTGGCCCGGCCGGCGAGGCGCAAATGTAAGGCATTGGCTCGTTGAGCATCGCCTTGTGACATCTGCAATGAAAATCAGCCAGAAGGAATTGACTATT
Source organism: Gammaproteobacteria bacterium (assembly GCA_029865385.1). Taxonomy (GTDB): domain Bacteria; phylum Pseudomonadota; class Gammaproteobacteria; order Steroidobacterales; family Woeseiaceae; genus JAKEGN01. The sequence goes on along the minus strand of JAOUGX010000002.1, from coordinate 92,188 downwards.
ACGACCGATGGTCGTGGTTTTTATGAGCTAACCGGCAAACTCCAGGACGCCGTAAGGGAATCGGGGATTTCGGCGGGAATGTGTCATGTCTTCGTTCGTCACACGAGTGCATCCATAACGATTTGCGAGAATGCAGATCCTGACGTCCTGCTGGACCTCGAATCATTCATGTCCCGGCTCGTTCCCGACGGTGACTCGATGTTTCGTCATACCGCAGAGGGTCCGGATGACATGCCAGCGCATGTTCGAAGCATTTTGACCCAGTCGGACCTCAACCTGCCGATCAGCGACGCCCGGTGCGCCCTTGGTACCTGGCAGGGAATTTATTTGTGGGAGCACCGTCATGCGGCCCATTCCAGAAAGGTGCTGCTGACTATGACCGGTTCCTAGTTTTCATCCCTGGTCGATTTGCGCATGCCTGCCGTTTCCCGAAGGATGATGGCTTTTCGAATGAACTCGGTATGCCGACCAACCAGCACATCAGCCTGTACAGCTGCCTGGATCTTCTTGCCCTGGTTAATCAAATAGGTAACGCGTCGCACACCGACACCGAACGGCCCGTCAACGTCGTACATCTTTATCGCTACCTTATCCGTGTCGCTAAGCAGTCGAAAGGGCAGCTTGTGTTCCTTGCGGAAGCGCTTGTGACTATCGGCGTCTTGCGGGCTGATGCCGACGACCTGCAGGCCGACCGATTGAATGTCACTGTGAATGTCGCGAATGGAGCAAGCTTCTTTCGTACATCCGGGGGTAAAGTCCGCCGGATAAAAATACAGCACCAACGGCCCGGCCTGCAGCAATTCGGACAGGGATACTTCCTTGCCGGTCTCATCCGGCAGAATGAATTCGGGTGCGACACTGCCCGTTTTTAACATCGATACTCTCCTTATCGCTTCTGGCCGCCGAAAACGGTCTGCATTACTACATATCCCGGCCTGTTCATTCCAAGAGCCAGGTAGGTGGCCTGGGCGCGTTCGTTCTGTTCCTCGACGTACAGGCGCAAGCCACAAACGTCGGGTTCCCCTTGCGCAAGCAATTCTACATGGCGGTACAGTTTCGAGAATACCCCGCGGCGTCGGTGCTGTGGGTGGACGAATACGCTTTGTATCCACCACATCGTGCCGTTGCGCCAGTCGCTCCACTCGAAAGTAACCATTATCTGACCGATCACGGCGCCGTCCTGCTCGGCAACCCAGTACCTTCCCTTGCTGGCGTCCGACAATATCGTGGCAACGCCCGGGTCGACGATCGCCGGATCCAGTGAGCGATTCTCCGTCTCCTGTGCAATCTGATTGTTGAAGTTCGATATGACCGCAGCGTCCTGAGGTACTGCCTCGCGAATGCTGAAGGTCACGTTTGACACCCGTTATTCATGACGATTTTTCTCCGATGAGTGAATGCGCGTAATATCTCCCGTATCGTTGCGCATATTATTGCGGATAATCCCTGTCGCGGCGAATTGCTGGTCGAGAAAACCATAACGGTGGCGATAGAGCACCCGCACAAAGCTGCCATGCGATCGCTGTTGCAGCAGCGTGGCGCCAAACTGATTGCGCAGGCAGTCGACAAATCGGGTCGGATGGCCGCGCTCGGTGGATTTGCCTCGAAAATGGGTCTCGCGAGCGGGCCGATGGTAAGCGGTTTGTTGCTTGGCGATGGCAATTACACTTTGCTGATCAATGTCTCTGTGTTGATCATTGCATTGAGCATGGCGGCGAGCCTGGTACCCGCCTGGAGGCAGGACAAGGCCGCCACTTTGTGAATTGCTCTGATAGAATTCCGGGCCTGCCCCGGTAGCTCAGTGGATAGAGCGTCCGCCTCCTAAGCGGAAGGTCCCACGTTCGAGTCGTGGTCGGGGCACCATTCCAACGAGTTGCCGGCAGCAACCGCTGTTGTCCGGCCATTTAAACATAATCGGGATCGCGCGGGCAGACGCGCATTGGCGCCGTTTGAGCGCTGGTTCATAGTCCGAAATCCGTGCCGGCCGTACTCTGGCGTTGTGACATGTACCACCGCCAACCGAATTCTGTTACTGGCCGCATTGATTCTATCTGCGGTCTCCGCGGCGTATGCCGGCGACTTCGCCAAAGGAATCGACGCGTTTCAACGCGGCGACTATACAAGTGCACTCGAAGAGTGGCTGCCGATGGCAGAAGGCGGTGACATGAACGCAATGTACAACGTTGCGCTTATCTATGATCAGGGCCTCGGGCGCCCCGTGGACAAGTTGCTGGCACTGCGCTGGTACCGCGCGCCTGCAGAAGAGGGCGACGTATCGGCACAGTTCAACATGGCGACGATCTACCATTTCGGCGAGGGTGTGCCGGCGAACAAACGTGAAGCCGCACGCTGGTACGAAGCAGCGGCGCAGCTTGCTGACGAAGAAGCGCAATTCAACCTCGGGCTCATGTATGCCGCAGGCGATGGCATAGCACGTGACGTAGAGGAATCCATCAGATGGTTTCGCCTCAGCGCCGATCAGGGTCATTCCGGAGCCCAGTACCGCCTGGGCTACATTTATGACACAGGTGATGGCGTCGAAGAGGACAACAATGCAGCCATGCGCTGGTATCTGCTGGCCGCCAACCAGGGAAATTCGATAGCGCAGAATAACCTCGGCGCCCTGTATTTTTCCGGCGAGGCCGCCGTGTTCGACTGGGTGCAGGCGTACAAGTGGTTCTATATTGCCGAGCAGCTCGGCAATACGGACAGCCGTATCAACCGGCAGTCCTCAGCTCGCCTGATGACCGGGTCCGACATCGAAGAAGCACAAAAACAGGCGGAAGACTGGCTGGAGAAATTTCCAAACCGCGAATAACGGCGCCTGCCGCCGGTTGCCACGTCAGACAACTTCCCGTCCGCTACAATACCTGCAACTTCATCCAGAGGAGTTAGCGTTATGGGTATCCGGACCCGGAAGCACGTCTATGTCGACGGGGATGCGACCTTCGAGGCCTACCTCGCCTGGGACGACGGCGTTACACAACCGCGACCCGGCGTGCTGGTATCGCATGCGTGGCGTGGCCGCAGCGAATTCGAGAATGGCAAGGCCGAAGATCTGGCCAGGCTGGGCTACGTGGGTTTCGCACTCGACCTGTACGGTCGCGGCGTGCTCGGAACGCAGCCTGAAGAAAATCGGCGCCTGATGCAGCCATTTATCGACGATCGACTAAAGTTACAGCGACACCTGGAGCTGGCACTTCGTGAAATTCGCGCACTGCCGGAGGTCGACGAATCACAGGTCGCGGCCATAGGATTCTGCTTCGGCGGGCTCTGCGTCCTCGACATGGCGCGGTGCGGCGCGGACCTGTCGGCCGTCGCAAGTTTTCACGGCTTGCTCACTCCGCGAGACACTTCGGCAGCCAATCGTTTCGCCGGTAAGGTGCTGGTCATGCATGGCTGGGACGATCCCATGGCGCCGCCCGAGCAGCTGGTTACGCTCGGTAAGGAGTTGAGCGAGCTGGGTGCCGACTGGCAGATCCATGCCTACGGAAATACTCTGCATGCCTTTACAAATCCTGCCGCGGATGATGCGGCTAACGGGCTGAAGTTCGACCTGCGCGCGAACGATCGCTCCTGGCAGTCAATGCAAACGTTCCTCGCCGAGGCCTTCCGCCAGCCGGACTGAGCCCCCGGAAACACCTCGATCCGGCTTGTGCTAGAGTAGCCGGCCATTTTTGTCGGACCCGCGTGGGATAAAAAAGCTAATGGAAAACGTTATTAAAATCAGTTATTTAACTATCATTCTTAGTGTACTTTTGAGCGCATGCAATCCTGCTGAGGAGCCTGCAGCGACGCTCGGTGGTGGCACGGAGCAAGGCAGTAACCTTGTCGCCGAGGAGGCTACAAGACAGATTACCGCTGACATGATGCGGCACTATGTGCGGGAGCTCTCGGACGACAAATACGAAGGCCGCGGGCCGGGCAGCCGCGGGGATGTCGCGGCACGGCAATACCTGGCCGGTGAAATGGAAAAGATGGGGCTCGAGCCGGGTGCGGCAAATGGCAGCTGGCAACAGGAATTCGACCTCGTCGGTGTAGCTGCAGAGCAGCCGCCTGCCTGGAAGTTCAGACGCGGCGACGATGTGCTGACGCTGAAACAGTGGGACCAGTTCATCGTGGGCAGTGGCGTGCAGGCTGAGCAGGCGTCAGTGAACGATGCCGAGATCGTATTCGTCGGCTACGGTATCCAGGCTCCGGAGTATGACTGGGACGATTACAAGGGGCAGGATCTGAAAGGCAAGGTCCTGTTGATGATGAACAACGATCCGGACTGGGATCCGGAGCTCTTCGGCGGCGAAACGCGCCTGTGGTACGGGCGCTGGGACTACAAATACCTGAGCGCTGCGAAACAGGGCGCAGTTGGTGCGATCATCATTCACACATCGCCATCGGCGGGTTATCCGTTCCAGGTTGTGCAAACTTCCTGGACCGGCGAGCAGTTCGAGCTCCCGGCGGGCGATGAGCCACGCAACCGGATCAAGGCCTGGGCGACCGAGGATGCGGTAAGGCAGTTGTTGTCTTTCGCCGGTCACGATCTCGACAAGCTGCGGGAAGCGGCCGACAACCGCGACTTCGTACCGGTGCCCCTCGGCATCACGACGTCGATCTCTTTGAATGTCAGCCTGAACCGTGTGCAATCCGCGAACGTATTGGGCCTGATTCCGGGAAGCGATCCGAAATTGCGCGACCAAGCCGTCATTTATACCGCACACCACGATCACCTCGGCATCGGCACGCCCAATGCGGACGGCGACAGCATTTATAACGGTGCGATGGACAACGCATCCGGCGTGGCGCAGGTCATGGCCATTGCCAAAGCCATCAGGTCGATGCCACAGGCACCGCGCCGATCGATCCTGGTTGCGCTGGTTGGCGCCGAAGAACAGGGTCTGCTCGGTTCACTTTACTATGCGGACAACCCGACCTTTGCGCCCGGGAAGATCGCCGCCAATCTGAATTATGACGGTGGCAATATCTGGGGCGACACCCACGACGTGACCTTCATCGGGCTGGGCAAGTCCTCGATCGATTCAATCGTGACAGCCATCGCCGCGGAGCAGGGTCGGGTCGTCAAACCGGACCAGTTCTCGGATCGCGGGTATTTCTACCGTTCGGATCAGTTCAGCTTTGCCAAGATTGGCGTGCCGGCGATGTATCTGGATACCGGGACCGATTTTGTCGACCGGCCGCCCGAGTGGGGCAGGGAGCAGCAGAATCATTACACGGACGTCAATTACCATCAGCCGACGGACGAGTACAACGACGGCTGGAATTTCGACGGCATGATTGCCGATGCGCACCTCGGTTTCTGGGCCGGACTGGCTATCGCCAATGCCGACGAGATGCCGGCATGGAATCGCGGTGACGAATTCGAGGCAGCGCGCCTCGAAGCGCTGAAGGCGGTTAGCGGCAAATAAGCTTCCGGCGAGCCGGCGCAATACTCCGCGCCGGCTCGCCGTTTTCTTATCAGCCGGTCGTTACCGTTGGCGGGATATTGGCATTCAGCCGGAACAGATTGGTCGGGTCGTAGCGGTTCTTGACCTCGAGTAAGCGCTCGAAGTTGCCTTCATAATTCTCGGCGATTGTCCGATGCGCCTCGTCGGACACTTCGTTGGTGTAGAAACCCTGAGTGCTGGGCTCGACCTCGCTCCACCAGTTGCGCAAGTAGCGGACATGCGGATCGCGATCGACCGTCGGGTTCCATGCGACGACAGTGAAGACACTGTGTGACGCCCAGCGGTGTGCAAAAGCGGTCGAAGCGCTGGGCACGCGACTGATTGCCCCACCGGACTGCTGAAAGAATGCGATCGTGCTGCGATCGTTATGCGGTTCGAATCCCCCGACAAGCCCGTCGATGAGGTTGTTGTTTATGCCGTCGTTGAAGCCGGACTTCAGGTATTCGCCACCGCTGCGGGGATCCGAATCGTCGCCGCTTCGCTGCAGTGCGACATAGTCAATGGCTGCAACCTGGCTGACCAACGGCTTGCCGAATCCGGTCACAGGTGCAAGCAGCGCGTCCGCCCGATCCTTCGGGCCGGAATAGCAGGCATGAATGATGACGACCGGATCCGCGCCGTTTGGCGGTGCAACCATGATGAAGTCGAGGTAAAGGTCATCCGGTGCGGCAGCACAATAGTCGGCGTAGAACCTGAGGACTTCGCGGGCATCCGCCAGCGGCCAGACCACGTTGCCACCCACGACTTCGCGTTGCATCTCGTGTAAGGCGAATTCGAACGAGGTGACGATTCCGAAGTTGCCGCCGCCACCGCGCACGCCCCAGAACAGGTCCGGATTTTCATCCGCCGACGCGTGGCGCAGCTGGCCGTCGGCAGTAACGATATCGACACCGGTCACGTTATCCAGTGCAAGCCCGAAACGGCGCCCGACGCGACCGAATCCGCCGCCCAGGGTCAGCCCACCGACGCCTGTGTGCGAGACCGTGCCAGCGGTCGTCACCAGGCCATTTGCCATACATTCGTGATCAATTTCGCCCAGCAGGCTGCCGCCTGCCACGTACGCTTTGCGTGCTTTGCGGTCGACCCGAACGTTGCGGAATGTCGACAGGTCGATCTGCATGCCGCCGTCGCAGGTCGATTTGCCGGAAAAACTGTGGCCGCCGCACTTTACCGCGAGCAGCAGGTCGCGCTCCCGGGCAAATGCAACCGCGTTGCGGATATCGGCAACGCCTGACGGACGCACAACCAGCGCCGGATACTTGTCTATGGATTTATTCAGGACCCGGCGGGCCACATCGTAGCCGTCGCTGCCGGAGACCAGTAGCTGGCCTCGGAGACTGTCGCCCAACTCCTGGACCGCGGATTTTTCCAGCACGAGATCAGCGCCGTCCCCTGTTACCGCGTTGATGCTGGAACTGGCCTGCGTCAGCGATTGCAACAGCGATCCGTACGTATACGGCGACCAGAGTGACGTGGCCACGGCGGCACTGACGGACGATCTGAAAAATTGCCTGCGATTCATGGCATCCCCCGATGTGTTGCTGCTTCACAGCGAACAAATTTGTTATTTGCGAACTTTAGTCGATCGGAATGGCGCACTCCAGTGTGACGGGCGCTGATGACTATCCTGCCGGATCGGAGCCGCGTTGCCGTGCCAGCGTATAGAACACAAGCCCGAGCACCAGGAGCCACGCAGTGAGACGCCAGGAGTCGGCGGTCGACTGGAACGCAATCCAGACACAAAGCAGCAAGGCAATGGCGGGAATCGTGTAACCGCCTTTCAGGCGGTATGCGTCACGCATTGTTGCCTCGTCCGCCTGCTGACGAATACTGGGCAAGGCAGCAATACTCAGGCCGTAACAGATCAGCCGGGTCAGCGAACTTGCGGCAGCAAGATACGCAAAAGATCCGGAGATCGCGAATAGCAGCGACAATGCACCGAGGAAAAGAACGGAATTTCCGGGCGTTGCATACCTGTCATGCACTTCGCCAAACCATCGTGGCAATAATCGTTGCTCGGCAAGCGCAAAAGTCAGGCGCGGCACTGCGAGCATGATGGCCGACAGATTGCCTGTTACCGAAAAGATTGCTGCCAGCGTAATGACTATTGCGCCCGCCGGGCCGGCCAGTTTGGCGCCGACATCAACAAGCGTGGCGCCTGCCGAGCTGGCATTGGGTAGAACCGAAATAAATATCAGCACGATGAGGAAATAGAGGAGAGCAGTACCAAGCACTGTTGCAACCAGCGCGCGCGGCATGGTCCGACGCGGATTGACGGTCTCACCCGAAATTATCGTGGCAGACTCGAAGCCCACAAACGCGTAAATGAGCAACAGGGTCGTAGCGCCCATGTCTTCGATTTTTGGCAACGACTTTGGAATCAGCGTATCTGCCGTCACGTACTGGAGCCCGAGCAGGATCATCAAAACAATCGGTGTCAGCTTCAGGAACGTGAGAATTGCTACCGTTCGAATGCCGTCTTTCAAACCGATGTAATTGACGATAGTCAGGCCGATACAGACCACGCTTATGATCAAAGCGCGCCCGAAGCCCTCGGTCATCCATGGCCAGAAGGTCCCGAGATAGATCGGAATCACGGTGACGTTTGCGGCAAACGCGGCCATGCGGCTGACGTACAGCAACCAGCCCGTGCTGAAGCCGACGAGCGGCCCGAATGCCGTCCGCGTGTACAGCACCGGGCCGCCGGAATTCTGAAAGTAGCTGGCGAGTTCGGCGAAGGACAATACGATGCTGATGAACAGTACGCCGACCAGCAGGAACAACCACGGACTCAGATTTCCGGCAGTGCTGGCGATACTGGTCGGAAGCGCGAAAATCCCGGCGCCTATCATCGAATTCAATACGACGATGGCAATACCAACGAAACCGATGCCACGGATGAGCTGCTTGCGCACCTCGACTGTCATCGTCAGGATCGCCTAGCGGCCAAGGTACTTGCTGGCGAACGTTATGATCTGTTCCGAATTGCCGAAACGCACGCCGCAATCAGCTGAATTGCTTGCAAGTGCGCGAGATACGCACAAGAAGACGGTTCTGGTCACTGCAGCTCCCCCCGCGATAAATTCCGCGGGACGTTAGCACATGCAGGCAGGGCGAGCTATTTTCGGCGCTATGGTGCAGACGGTGCTGCAATCAGGCTTTTTCTTCCTTGTCGTTCCGGACAATCAGGATATCGCAGGGCAGGTGATCCAGAACCCTTTCCGCCGTGCTGCCGATAATAGCGCGCTTCAGACCCCAGCGCGCCAGTGCACCCATAACAACCAGGTCGGCGTTCTTGCTTCTTGTAAAGGCCGGTATCAGCTCGTGGGCAGAACCTGGCAATTGATGCGTATGCTCAGCGTCGACATTGCTGGCCCTGGCCAGGGCGTCGAGTTTCTCCCGATGTTCCTCGCGGATTTTCTTGTCCAGTTTGTCAATAGGCAGCTCGATCGGCTTGAAGGTCCTGGTCGCCGCCATGCCAATGCCGGTCAGGCGATGATAGGTGTGAAGAAGGTGCAGCTCACCGCCGGTTTTTGCGGCGACCCGGCCGGCATGTTCGACGATGATACGGTCCAGTTTCGCCGGCTTGTCGTGGGCGTGGGTGGGATCGACGGCAGCTATGATTACCGGCTTTTCACGAATCTTGTGTGGCTTGACCAGCCACAACGGGCAGGGGCAGCTGCGCAGCAGCTGCCAGTCCGTATCCACAAAAATCGATCGTTCGGCGACGCTGTGGTACTGAGTACCTTTGACCACCATCGCCGGATGGGAGGCCAGCGCCTGGTGAATGATGCCCTCGGCGATCGGCCGTTCCTCCAGCACGTCGCCGCTTGCCTTCACACCGGACTCGCCGGCTATTTCGGTGAACTCGCCAATCATCTCCTGTTGTGCGGTGCGGATTTTCTCGCCGATGTCGCGCGCCTCGTTGGACAGGTAAAACGGTGCACCCAGCGGACCAACGCTGGCATCACACAATAACAATGAAAGGTCGCAGCCGAATATCTTCGCTATCCATGTGGCGCGTTCGACGACTTCATGCGGATGCTTGTCTGGCTCTACAATGACAAGAAGGCTTTGTTTGTTACTCATTAAAATCTCTCGATCCGGTGATTCAGGGCATAACCCGCGCATACCAATGTAGAAGAATTTCCGGCTGGCCTTAATCCGTATTCGGCTCGCCGGATTTCGGCATCTACTTACGCGATTTTGCATTGCTGTTGTCACAATCGCGGGGATATTTGCGGCTGCAACGTTTGCAGTCTCCGCCGCTCCCCGTAGAATTGCGGGCAGTCAAAAATATCGCAATACGGCGTTCATTCAGGGGGCTTTTCAATGAGTCGAGTTGTCGCAGGCCGAAGTCTGTTTGTTTGTTGCCTTTTTTTCGCTGTCGCGGTGCCCGCGCAGCAGGCGGATCTGGTGCTGAGAAACGGCGTCGTCTGGACGGTCGATCCGGCGATGCCGCAAGGACAGGCTGTCGCTTCGGCCGGTGACAGGATTATTTACGTCGGATCGGACAACGGCGTAACCAGCCACATCGGCCCGGCAACGCGCGTTGTCGATTTGCAAGGCAGGCTCGTCGTCCCGGGTTTCAACGATAATCATGTGCACTTCGAACAGACCGGGCAACTGCTGTACGGGTTGAACCTGCTCGACGTTTCCAATGAGAAAGACTTTGCGGCGCGTATTCGTGACGTTCACGAGCGATATGCCCCTGGCACCTGGATCACAGGCGGCGACTGGTCGGCCTACGAAACCTGGGCCGAGGGCGATGTCGCCAAAGCCGGTCGTGAGGTCAACCCGGATGATCTTTACGGCAACCTGTTCTTGCCGAACAAGGCGATGATCGACGGGTTTACGAGCGACAGGCCCGTGCTTGTCCGGCGCTTCGACCGGAAGGTATACCTGGCAAACAGCGCGGCATTGCTGCGCGCCGGCATACGCAAGGGGGTGCCCGATCCCGAAGGAATAGCGGTAGAGCGGGACCGGAGTGGCGAGCCGACCGGCGCACTGTTCAATCCGGTTTCGGGTGCAGTCGAATCCACGGTGCTGGTCCGCGACAATGTACGAGCGCTGTTTTCGGGCCTCATTCCCGATCCCTCGCGCGAACAGCGGGTCCAGGAGACGCGCGCTGCCTGGAAACAGATGCGAATCGATGGCGTGACGAGTTACTCGGACGTTACCTCGGCACCGATACAGGTGGATATTTACCGGCAACTTCGCGCGGCCGGCGAGATGACGGCGCGCGTTCGTTACCGGCCGCCCTTGGACAAATGGCAGTCCATGGCAGATCTGGGCATACAGGTTGGCTTTGGTGACGAATGGATTCGATTCGGCGCCGTCAAGGCATGGATCGACGGCATCATGGGCAACAGCTCGGCGCGTTTTTATGAGCCGTATACGCACAATCCGGGTAGCCGTGGTATCTGGCGGGACATCATGTTCCCGTTCGAGCGCAGCCCGGACAATCCCGAGGACATGCAAAGCCGCCTGGAGCGGCTGGCGTTGCAGGCTGACGCAGCGAACATTCAATTGAGCGTCCATGCCATCGGCGACGAGGCAAACGGGTACCTGCTCGATATGCTGGAGCGCATCGTCGCGAAGAACGGCGACAAGGATCGTCGATTCCGACTTGTTCACGCTCAGGTCATGACGGACAAGGACATTGAGCGTGCCGGCAAATTGAAGATCGTTGCTGAAATGCAGCCCTTCCATACCTCAGACGACATGCGCTGGATGGAAGAGCGGATAGGCCGGGATCGATCTCGGGGAGCCTACGCATTTCGCCGCATCTGGGATTCGGGAGCGGTGCTGAGCTTCGGATCGGATTCTCCGGGAACGAACGCGTCGCGCTACTACCTCAATCCGATGCTGGGCCTGTACGCGGCTGTCACGCGAAAAACTCTTTCCGGACAGCCGGAAGGCGGCTGGTTCCCGCAGGAAAAGATCACGATCGAAGAAGCGATACAGGCTTATACATTGAACACGGCCTACGCAGCATTTGAAGAAGATATCAAAGGCTCACTGACCGTGGGCAAACTCGCGGATCTGGTGGTGTTATCGGACAATCTGTTGACGATGAACGCAGACGAAATCAAGGACGTGACCGCGTTGATGACTGTCGTGGGCGGCAGGGTCGTGCATGAAGTGAAGCCCTGAGCGATCCGGCATTTCAGTCTGGCCCGCTCAGGTTGCGAAACATGCGGCATAATGGCCGCCAATGAAACGCACGATTGCGATTGCAGGCAACATGGGGTCGGGGAAGTCCACACTGGTGGAGTTTCTCAGCCGTACCTACGGTATTGCGCCTTTCTATGAGCCGAACGAAGACAATCCGTACCTGCCCGATTTCTATTCGAATATGCGGCGCTGGTCGTTCCATTCACAGTTGTATTTTCTCAGCAGCAAATTTCGCCTGCACCAGGAGCTGGACAAGAACCCCGGCGTCGTCGTTCTGGATCGTACAATCTTCGAGGATGCCGAGATTTTTGCTACAGCGCTGCACGATATGAAGCGGATGGACGATCGCGACTGGCAAACGTACTGGGATTTCTACCAGTCGATATTGAATGCCATCCAGCCACCGGACCTGATGATTTATTTGCGCTGCTCGATGCGCGCCTTGCGAAAACGTATTCGCATGCGCGGCCGGGAAATCGAGAAGGACGTCCCGCTGGCCTATCTGAAACGCCTGGAACGACTTTATGAGTCATGGATAGATCGATATGAGAGCAGTGAAGTTCTGATCCTGGAAACGGATCGGCTCGACTATATTCACGACCTGGTGCACCGTCTCGATGTAATGCAACGAATAGAAGAGCTATTGCCACCGGAGCTTGGTCGCCCGGCCTGCGGCTGACCATGAGCAGGCCGGACGGCCGCAATTCAGCGCTCGGTTCGTTTGCAGGTCCCGATATCCATGAATGGTGTCGCCTGATCTTTGGCAAGGATCTCATCCTCGGCGACATCGTAGTAGCCCTCCATCTGCGAATAGAGGAATCGCAGGGTACCGGTATCCATTCGGAATGCCTCGTCACTGGCACCGTGGCAGATGAACAAGCCTTTTTCGACCGCGGCTTCTTCGCACCAGGAGTTCGCACGCATTCGCCCGGCCTCGACAAAAACCCAGGAGGTTTTTTCGGCGAAGCGATCGCCTTCGCTGACGGTTCGCACTATGAAAATCTGGTCGACGACATCGACGATGTCCGGAATCCAGACGGCGTTGCGTCCGCGGAAGCCGACCCGGTGCTCGGTTCGGCAGGTATAGGATCCGACGAAACTGGCGATCTCGGCGTCCAGCCGGACCGTGGACACTGCCGCCAGCGTGCGGGCGAGAACGCTTTCATCGGCATCGTTTGATTCCAGCGTAAACACGACGATGGCCTGGCCCACGATGCGGGCACCATGGCTCAGATAGGTGTATTTGCCGCGGTCCCTGCCCTGTGTTGCAAGTCTCGCATACTGACCGTGCCCGTCGGGTCCGAATCGCCTGACGTCGAAATCAACTGTGGACCCTGTCAATTCAGGCAGACTGTAGTTCAGATAGCTGCTCAGGCGGTTCTGAATGTACTCATCGAGGCTCACATCGTTGCTGCGACTGCCCAGATCGATGTAACTGAATTCCAGACGCAGCGTAAACTTTTCTTTTCTCGACTCGATTTCGAGGATCGAAGCGCCGGTTAATTCATCCTTGCCGGACGAACCCTGCCATTTCTCCGGCAGGGAAACCTTCAGATTCCCGATGTTGTCGTTGTTTATGCTGATCTCGGTAACAGCATGTTGCGCAAGTGCCTGCCCGGACAACAATATCGCGCAGATGAGGACCGTGATTCTCAGGGGCCCACCCGATACCCGTGTGCAGACCGGCGTTCCGCTGCGCAAAGCAGGGCGTCAATTGCCAAAAGGTTCGACGAACGCGGAAGGCACGGCTTCACCGTCGACCATCGCAGGAATGAACGGGCTTTGCTCGATCGTATCGACAATTGCCTGCTGACAGTTGCCGGTCGGTACGATGCCGTAGCCATGTGCAAGGCTGACATTGCTGCCGACTCCCTCGACGCTGACATGCGCACGCGCCGTCAGGGCAAAATCAGCCCGGAGAGGGCAGACCTTCATCCAGCGCTCCTTGCCTATGACGCGTTGCGCCGCAATGAAGTCCGGTCCGTATGCCTCCAGGTTCTCCGCGTCTCCGGTATTGAGATGAACGATGATGTGTTTCTCTTCGTCCTTCTTGGTGAATTCGACCCGGAATTGCAGATAGATCTTCTGCCGTTTGCCATCAATCGTCGCGGGTTTCAACAAGGCTTTTTTCGCCGCTTTCTGGATGGCCTCGTTGTAAGTGAAATCCGCATTATTGCGGATGTAGCAGAACGTATCCTTCATTTTCCCGGATCCTTCGACCTGGCTTGCGCAAAGCATCATCACTGAAGCGTTTCCGGAAATATCAGGAAACTCCACCAGGTTCTGGAAAATCCGGTCCGGGTTGTCGCCTTCAAACAGCGCGGGCAAGCGCTCCGCCTTTGCCGCAACAGGCAATGCGAGAATCGTCAACACGGCAAGCACTGCAATATTCGGGGGCCGGGTTTCGTTACGTAGCGGTTTCATACGGAGCTCACAGGTATCTATATACCGCAATGCAGTTTTCGTTACCACAGGAAAGAAGGTGGCAATTAACATCCCGCAGCGGCCGCCATCTGACGCCATTGACGAGCTTGCCTGATTTCTATTGGCAAGAATGCAGCGTCCTGCAACCAAAACTGATCGGACTGCATCTAAGAGCAAAAGGTTCAATGAACGGATCGAGAAGAAGGGAATTCGTCGCCACGACTGAAACATAGCCAGACCTGAATGTTTACTTGGATAATGGAGAGGAAATCATGAAAGAGTCAGTCAAAGTTCGACGAATTGTTCCCGTGGTATTCGCCTTGGCGATGAGCGTCCCGGGCCTGGTATTCGCATCCATTCCGGCGTCCACGGGCGAGCCGGTTCGAATCAAGGTGTCCTATGCGGATCTCGATCTGGCCAAAGATGATGGAATCGAATTGTTGTATCGTCGCCTGAAATCGGCCGCCAGTAATGCCTGCGGGCCAACGTCGCTACTACAGGCCGGTTCGGTCCGGCAGGTGATGGGAAACCGGGCCTGCTATAAAGACCTGTTGGATCGTGCGGTTCAGAAAGCTGACAATGCGGCGCTGAGCAAGCGACACGCCAGTTAGACAGAGAACGCCGGTGACGTTTGTCACCGGCGTTTTCGCGCTGGGTCCGTCAGAACCTGCGGCCAGTGCCTGGCATTGCGAGCGGAATCGCAGACGGCAGTTTCAGCCTGGCAATCGGGCTGCCGGTGTCTGGCTTGTGGACGTCTTTCAATCCTGTGTGTGGGGAAGCCCGACCGGCACGTTTCAATACACAATCCGTGTCGGCAGATCCTGTCGCAGAATGCTCAGGACTCTTCGACTTTCTCGGGCGTGGCCTGTTTCAGAACAGCGAGAACCTTGCCGTCCGCATCCGAAAGGATCAGTCGACCGGCCCGCGACTCGGCTGTAACCGTGCGTTGCAAAGCGTCGAAGAAGCGATTTTCGAGGGTCGTTTCCCGGTCGGGGCAAGCCATTCTGGTCGCGCCCAATGGTCCGATCTCGACGGATTCGGCATCACGACTGTAGTCACCGGAAAAGCCGTTGCAACCGCTGTGCCCTGTCAACTTGCCGTCCAAACCGAATTGCAGGCGCATTGCCGACCCGACCGCTATCGGATCCCCACCGATCGACAGCGGCTGCCAGGAAATACCGGTGATTTCATTGCTGGCACTCAATTCCGCGACGGGCCGCATGCCTTTCAGCGAGACAAAAGCAATGGCGGCCAGGAACAGCAAGAAAAAACCGAAAGCGATGACTTTGCTCATGCTGATTTTCTCAGTTGGAATCCGACTGTGACAGCGCTTTGGTCAGCCGGTACAGGAATTCCTGTCCCTCGAAAAAAAGGTCGGCGCGAATGCGTTCGTTCTGTCCATGCGCACGGTTGTCTTCGATTTCTCCGAACAAGCCGGACACACCGTAAACCGGAATACCGGCGTTTCGCAGAAACAGGCCGTCAGTTGCGCCGGTGCTCATCGTCGGAACGACGGGAACGCCCGGCCACATAGCCTCCGTGATAGCCTCGATCGGCCCGAGAACATCTGCAGTCAAAGGCGAGGGCGGAGATGGGTTGGAGCTGGTAACGCGACTGATGCCGACCTGGGCATCTGCTATGACTGTCTCGAGCGTCTTGTGTACTTCGTCAATTGACTCGCCCGGCAGTACGCGACAGTTGACGGTGGCCTGCGCCCGTTGTGGCAGAGCGTTTTCTGCATGCCCGCCACTCAGCAACGTCGCAACACAAGTGGTTCGCAGCCGGGAATTGAAGAAAGGCGTGCGGGAAAGATAATCGATAGCCGCTGCATCCGGCGGTTCGCTTAACACACCGCTCATCGCCGCAGCCAGCTCACCGCTTTGCAGGCTGGCCGACCTTTCGAAAAACGATCTCGTGATCTCGTTCAGAACGACCGGGAAATCGAAATCGCGAATTCGACCCAGCGCATCCGCAAGCCGATAGATCGCGTTGTCCCGAACGGGTAATGAACTGTGGCCGCCGGGATTGGTTACGACGAGATTGAAACTCTGGTAGACCTTTTCGCTCGCCTGGACATTGTTCGAAATGCGGACTCCGTCCTTCATTGCTCCACCTCCGCCCTCGTTGATCGCATACTCGGCATCGATAAGCTCGGCATGATTGGCCAGCAACCACTGCACACCGTTGTTCGGTCCGCCTTCTTCGTCGGCCGTTAGTGCCACGATGATATCTCGATCGGGTTGAAAGCCTTCCTGTTTCAATCGGATGAGAGTCGCGATGTGAATTGCGGCTTCGTCCTTGTCGTCGGTAGTCCCACGACCATAGAAATAGCCGTCCTGCTCGGTGAAGGCGAACGGATCCAGGGTCCAGTCTTCGGGATTGGCCTCGACGACGTCGATGTGCGCAAGCAGCAAGAGTGGTTTTCGCCCGCTATCCCGTCCGCGGTAACGGGCCACCAGGTTTCCCTTGGTTGGCACCGGTTCGAGCACCTTGACGTCTTCCTCCGGAAAGCCGGCTGCGACAAGGCGGTCCGCCATCGCCTGCGCGGCTTTCGTGTTATCGCCCTTGCTTTGTGTCGTGTCGATTTCGATCAGTTCGCGCAATAGATCGCGTGCCAGCCGCTGTTCCGGCAACAGTGCGCCTGCAGGGCGGGTGATCTGTTGCGTTGCCGGGGCGGCCGATTCGGCGGGGCCTGCGCCATCGGGTGCATCACCGCCACAGGCAGCGAGCAACAGAGGGTACAGAGCCGTGATCCGGCGAGCGTGAGCGTTAGGAAACCTGCGTTTCATTGGCGAACTCCATGAACTCGGAATGTCTGCGGGCGCTTACAGTAGCAGTGCAAGCAACCGCATGTCATTTCCTGAAGAAATTGCGTCTGTGTTACCCTTTTGCCGCGGCAAATAGTCATTTGTACAAGAGCAAGAATTCATCCGCAGGGGAAGCACCAATGCGTCCGGAAAAATCGTGTCTGTTGATACTTGTTTTCTGCAATTGGCTCAGCATGCCGGCACTTGCCGATATCGATCCGGACTCCTTTCCTGACGAGATACGCGCCCTGCAGTGGCGCGAGGTCGGTCCTTACCGAGGTGGACGTGCGGCGGCCGTTGCCGGCATATCCCGCGATCGAAATACATACTATTTCGGTGCTACCGGAGGCGGGGTCTGGAAGACACTGGACGCGGGGAAATCCTGGCGCAATGTATCCGACGGTTATTTCGGCGGTTCGATCGGTGCAGTCGCGGTGTCCGAATGGGATCCGAACGTAATTTACGTGGGTGGCGGCGAGAAAACGGTTCGCGGCAACGTGTCACCTGGCGACGGTATGTGGAAGTCAACGGATGCGGGCGATACCTGGCGACGCATCGGCCTCGAAGATTCCCAGCACGTTTCGCGAATCCGCATTCATCCGACCAATCCGGATCTCGCTTACGCGGCGGTGATGGGGCACCTGTTTGACGCAAACGAACAGCGTGGAATTTTTCGCACCCGGAACGGAGGCGAAAGCTGGGAGCGTGTGATGTTCGTCAGCAACCAGGTTGGTGCTGTCGACCTGGCTATGGACCCGGTAAACCCGCGGATACTGTACGCGAGTTTCTGGCGCGTATTGAGAACGCCTTACAGTCTCGAAAGCGGCGGAGAAGGTTCAGGAATTTACAAGAGTAGCGATGGCGGAGATTCATGGACCAATCTCACCGCCAACGACGGCCTGCCAAAGGGTACGCTGGGCATCATCGGCATCGACGTTTCGCAGGCGAGCAACAGCAATGTGTACGCAATGATAGAAGCGGAGAATGGCGGCGTTTTCCGCTCGCAGGATGGCGGGAAAACCTGGGTACGTACCAATGAGGAGCGCAGCCTTCGCCAGCGCGCATGGTATTACACACGCATTTACGCAGATCCGGCCGACGATGAATCGGTTTACGTGCTGAACGTCAAGTTTCATCATTCCAAGGACGGTGGCAAGAGCTTCTCTGAAATCGAAACGCCGCACGGTGACAATCACGATTTGTGGATCGACCCTGCCGATCCCCGGCGAATGATAGAAGCCAACGATGGCGGTGCCAATGTTTCCGACGACGGCGGTGCAACCTGGTCGACACAGAGCAATCAGCCGACCGCGCAATTTTACCGGGTGTCGACCGACAACGCATTTCCCTACCGCTTGCTGGGCGGCCAGCAGGACAACTCGGCAGTGCGAATTCGATCGCGTTCCGCATTCGGCGATGCTATCGACGTTCGTGATTGGGAAACGACGGCGGGCGGCGAGAGCGGGCATATCGTAGCCAAACCTGACAATCCGGACATCGTCGTCGGAGGCTCGTATGGCGGCTATCTGCGTATCCTGGATCATCGCAGCGGCCAGAGCCGCTCTATCGATGTATGGCCGGACAATCCCATGGGATGGAGCGCAGCCGATATTCGATATCGCTTTCAGTGGAATTTTCCGATCGCGTTCTCGAAGCATGATCCGGACGTTCTTTTCGTCGCCGCGAACGTACTTTTTCAATCAGAAGACTCAGGCCAGAGTTGGCGCGCTGTCAGCCCGGACCTCACGCGCAATGACAAGTCGACCATGGGGCCGTCCGGCGGCCCGATCACGCGGGATAATACGAGCGTCGAGTACTACGGAACGATTTTCGCTATCGCCGAATCGCATCATGAACCGGATGTCATCTGGGCTGGCAGCGACGACGGCAAAGTGCAGCTGACTCGCAACGGTGGTACTACCTGGGCGGACGTCACTCCGTCGAAGCTGCCGCAATGGGCGCAGGTCAACAGCATTGAAGTCCACCCGTTCGAGCGTGGTGGTGCCTACCTAGCTGCGACGCGATACAAGTCCGGCGACTTCCGGCCGTATCTCTTCAAGACGACCGATTGGGGCGCCAGCTGGAGCCGGATAACCAATGGCATACCACTTGAACATTTCACGCGGGTACTGCGGGCGGATCCGGATCGCGAAGGCCTTTTGTATGCCGGCACCGAACGCGGCATTTACTATTCGCTCGATGACGGTGCGAAGTGGCAGGCGCTGCAGCTTAATCTGCCCATCGTTCCGATTACGGATCTGGCGATCAAAAACCAGGATCTTATCGCTGCAACCCAGGGCCGTGGATTCTGGATTCTCGACGACCTGAGCGTCCTGCATCAGGTGGACTCGCGGCGGCGCGACGCGGTTCACCTGTACGCGCCACGCGCAAGTCATCGACTGGCCGCCGGTGGATCGCAAGCGGAAAAGCCGGTCGATGCGGGCAGCAACCCCCAAAACGGTACCGTTTTCTATTATGCGCTGGGCGCGGAACCGGCTGCAGAAACCGCGGTTTCGCTCGAAATCTTTTCCGCACAGCAGCCCGGACCGATCTGGACATGGACTCGCAAACCACTGCCTGCCGACGAGGACGACAGTAAGCCTGGCAAGAACGACCCGCCGGACACGCGGTTACTCGACGCCAGGGCGGGCCTCAACCGGCATACCTGGGATCTGCGTTATCCGGGGATGGAGCGCTTCGACAACTTGATTCTCTGGAACGATCTGAAGTCCGGGCCCGTGGCCGTTCCGGGCAGCTACCGTGCAAGACTTAGCGTCGGTGCGGCCGTGCAGGAAGTGCTGTTCGAAGTGCGCGCGGATCCGCGCTCAACGTCGTCGCAGGAAGATTACCTGGCCCAGTTTTCGTTCGTAATCGAATGCCGAGACCTGCTGTCGCGCGTACATCGGGAAATTAAACGAGTACGAGCTTTGCGATCGCAATTCGAGGAACTGAAAAAGCGCTTGGAAGAATCACCGCAGGGCGAGGCCAGCGCCTCCCTGCTCGAGGAAATCAGTGCAATCGATCTTGCAATGACCGATGCAGAGGAGGCGCTTTACCAAACCAGCAACGAGAGCGAACAGGATCCTTTGAATTTTCCGATCCGCCTGAACGACAAGCTGAGCGCTGTCATGCGCCAGGTCGCATCCGGCGACGCGCCGCCGACGAGTCAGGCCATCGCCGTCAAGTCCGAACTGAGTTCAGCCATCGCACAGGAGCTTGCCAGGCTGGATGACATTTGGGCCAGTCGTTTGCCTGCGTTCAATGCAAGCGTTCGCGATGCAGGCATGGATTTTATTGCGTTGCCGGAGCAGTAGCGGTCCGGATTCAATCGAGTTCACGACTCAGTACGGATGCAAGGATCGCGATACCCTCGATGAAATTGCCGATGCGCAGATTCTCGTTCGGACTGTGCTGATTGTTATCGATATTGACGGTTGGCACGATTGCTGCCGGGATCCCGAGAGTTTCGACAAACGGCGAAATCGGAATGGATCCACCCATAGTGCGAATCAAGATGGGTTCTTCACCGTACAGATTTCGCATACCGGCGCGAGCAAGCCGGCCAGGTGCGGAGTCGAAGTCGGAACGAAATGCCGCGTAGCTGATTTCGCTGTCAAAGCGAACAATCTGTGCATATTGCCGGCGTTGGGCATCTGACGGTTCCGATACGATGACTTCGTACCCAAGCCCCTTGATATGCGCACGCACCAGATCGATCAAATGGGCCGGATCGGATTCGACAACCAGTCGAATGTCGATTTCCGCAGTCGCAGTCGCAGGGATTATCGTTCGGGATTCTTTGCCGACCCAGCCTGAAGACAAGCCGCGAATATTCAATGAAGGGAATTGCAGTGACTCTTGCAGATTGCCGGCTACCTTATCGGGCGCCGACACACCGATACTCGAGAGAATAGCGCCTTCATCATCCGGTACCGCGTCCAGCCTTCGTCGCAGTGCGTCGTTGATGTCAACGCCGACATAAAAGCCGGGGATAAGCACGCGCCCTCCCGCATCTTTCATCGAGGCAAGGATTCTTGCCAAATGAAAGGCAGGATTTGGAATGAAGTTGCCGTAATGGCCGCTGTGTTGCGGTGTCCTGGGTCCGAAGGTGGTTAGCGTGATCGTCGCAATGCCGCGTGCACCGAAGGTAACGGTCGGCCTGTTGGATGCATGGGGGGGGCCGTCGAAAATCAGCAACAGGTCTGATGCGAGAATGTCGCGATATCGGTTGACGGCATCGGCCAGGTTCGGCGACCCGAGCTCTTCCTCGGTATCAACGATGACCTTGAGATTGAACGCAGGTGCCACGTTGGCCTGTGCAAGCACGTCCATGGCCAGCAGAAACTGCGTCATTGGTCCCTTGGAGTCCGATGCGGATCTGGCAAAGACTCGCCAGTCCGGATCTATGCCTTGCTCGAGCGAAGCCCACGGGATGCTCTCCCAGCTGCCGTCCGTTGCCCGCGCTTTCAGTACCGGCTCGTATGGATCCCTTTGATTCCAGGCCGATCGGTCCACCGGTTGCCCGTCCGCCTGCAAGTACACAAGCACCGTCCGGGTCGCGGCGGGATTGGACAATTGGGCAAACAATACGGGGCTGCCGGCCGTGGCAAGGCGGCGAGTCTGAAATCCGCGTGCAGCGAAGACGGGCTCCATCCATTCGACCAGGCGCAGGATGTCATCCGGGTATACGGCGTCGTTCGGCTGGCTGAGGAAATCCCGGTACAGCCTCAGAGCAGGCCGTACGTTGGCCGCCGTCAATTCGCGGATGCGCTCCGCGGATAGCATTTCGGCCTTGCCGTAATTGCCGGAAAGCAGGAACAGCAGGAAAATTCCGGCTCGGACGTGTGACATGGTGTATCGAACCTCGTATGCGGATTACACAAAGCCTACCGCAATAAGCGTCCGGCGACGATCTGCTATGCTCGCCGGTTGACACCTTCACGAAAAGCCCGAGTTGAACAGGAGCACAATTCCAATGAGACGATTTCTGTCGATTCTCGTTGCAGTCGCACTGCAATTTTCCGCTCAGGTCCTGGCTGCAGAACGACTGCAGCATACTGTTCTCGCTGACGGCCACCCGATTGCCCTTTGGGAAAAGAGTGCGGCCGGGGCATCCGAGGCGATATTGCTGGTACATGGACGAACCTGGAGCGCGATTCCGGATTTCGATCTGCAGGTTGACGGGGAAGACCTGTCATTGATGGATGGGCTGGTCGAGCAGGGATATTCGGTTTACGCAGTCGACCTGCGTGGATACGGAATGACGCCGCGCGATGAGACCGGTTGGCTGACTCCCCGCCGTGCGGCCGACGACGTGGCAATCGTATTGCAATGGATCGATGCGCATAAGGAATTGCAAAGCAAACCGCATCTTTTCGGATGGTCGATGGGTTCTACCATCGCGATGATGATGGCGCAGCAAAGACCGGAACTGATTTCATCCCTTACCCTGTTCGGTTTCTGGCATGACCTGGATGTCGTTATTCCGGCGGATGATCCGGCGATAGCGATCCAGCGACTGGCCAATACGGCTGAAGCGGCAGCCAGCGACTTCATCACACCGGGATCCATCAGCCGGAAAGCGATCGATACTTATGTGGCTGTATCGCTGGCGACGGACCCGGTAAAGACCGACTTGCGCAACTACGATCACTACAACGAACTCGATCCCGCCGAAATCACGGCGCCGACGCTGATCATATACGGCGAGCACGACCCGATCGCGCCGCCACAATTTCAGGCAAAACTCTACGCAGGGCTGGCAACAGGTCACAAGCAACTGGTATCGGTGCCGGGCGGTGATCACGCCGCTTTCCTCGAAACGCCGCGGCCGTATTTCATTGCCGAACTCGTGACATTTCTCAGGGGCGCATCGAATTGATGCCTGGTCGCTCAGGCGAACGCGACGCTCGTTGCGTTGCGGCCGGCGCGCTTGGCTCTGTACAATGCATCATCCGCGCGCCGCAACCAGTTCTCGGCTGTTTCGCCCTGAGCCAACTCTGCAACGCCCAGGGAAATGGTGACCGGATGCATTGGTGCGAGTTCGTTGGCCTCGACCAGCGTGCGTAGCTGTTCAGCCAGGTGATTGGCCTTGTCGAGATCCTGGCCCTCCACAACGACGACAAACTCTTCGCCGCCGATGCGGTACAGGCTGTCCGTAACGCGAATCCGCAAATTGATGATTTCGGTCAGATTGACCAGGATCTGGTCGCCCACAGCATGCCCGTAAGCGTCGTTCACTCGCTTGAAGTGGTCGAGGTCGATCAATAGCATCGACGACGGGAGTGCGTTGCGGGACTGTGCGGAGATGATCTCTTTGAGCTTGCGTTGCAAAGCCCATCGGTTTCCGGCTCCGGTCAACGCGTCCCTGGTCGCCAGTTTCATCAGCTTGTCTCGCTGGTTTCGGCTGACGGTCGCGAATGCATAGGCAAACGAACTGGTGACCAGCAAGGTGATGACGATGGTAGCAAGAGAAAAAACATCCAGAACGGCTACCAGCGGCGGAATCAGCGCTACGGTAACCAGCAGGCAGGCGCCGATGGCTTCATGGATTCGCAGAAGGTAGAACGAAGCCATCATCGCGGGGAACACCCAGTACACCTGCCCCGGTCCCTTGATGTAGACGGTCGAGAGAACCCCCGCGAGGCAGATGAAAGTAATCAATACGCTGGCAATGCGGACGCGGCCGGTACGATAAACGTAGGTGCCGAGTAGGATAAGTCCGACAACGATGATGCTGTCGAGGACACCGAGAGCCACTTCGCCATTCATGAAGCGCATAACGGCGAAAGGCAATACGCCGAGAGCACCTGCGGCACTCAGGATAAGCGGCAGTACTTCCTCGACCGACAGTTTCCGGTTTTTCAATGTTTGTGCAGTCCGTGCAGAGGTCCCGCGTCTTGCGTGTTGCGCCGGATTGTAGCAAGGAATTTACAGCAGCTTATTTTTACCGGCTGCTCTAAATGCAAAAATCAATACCGGCAGCAGCGTGATGTTGGCCAGCAGCGCAATGGCCATGGCAAGACTCGTCAACAGCCCAAAGTGAATTGTTGGCACGAATCGCGAAAGGACCAGTATTGAAAACCCGAGCATGATCGTAATGCTCGTGTAGTACATAGCGCGCCCTATGCTCAGGTGGCAACGTTCGATAGCGTTCCAGTAGTTTCCATCGGTGCGAAATTCGCTGCGAAATCGGTGTACGTAATGAATTGTGTCGTCCACACCAATACCGATCGCAATAGCTGCGATAGTGATCGTCATCAGGTCAAGAGGAATGCCGAACCAACCCATAAGACCGAGTACGACGCTGGCGGAGACAACTGTCGGTACGATCGCAACCAACGATAGCCGCAGTGTACGAAACAGCAGCAGAAACATCAGAAAAATTGCCGCAATAACGGCAGCCAGCGTCAGGATCTGCGAACTGAAAAGGCTGCGTAACATGTTGTTGTACAGCACAAGCATGCCACTCAGGTGCATCTGGCTGTCTTCGATACCGAATCGCGTACGCAGGTCTCTCCGAATCTGCCTGAGCAGCACGTCGCGCTGCAGTTCGGGATCCGATTCGAATACCCGCACACTGAAACGAAGTTGCTGCCCGTCTTCGGACAAGTATGGCGTGATCAGGTTCGACCGCACTTCTTGCGGCAACTGATCATAGACTATCGAAAGCGCAACGTTGTCGTCCAGAATGCCCGGTTCAATCTGTTGCAATATTCTCGCAGCAGTAGCCAACGAGAGCACTTTGCCTGTATGTGGCAAGTCGTCCAGGTAGTCATGGATATCGATGACCTGGTCGAGGCGCCAGCTGTTGTACCAGTAGCTGACGGCGGAGAAGCCTGCACTTCCTGCATCGTCTTCGGCATAGATGTCTTCGAATTCCTGGTCTGATTCGATCGACTCGTCTGGCGGTGCCGGGCTGCCGGCGGGCGCATCGATAACGACATCGAGTGGCGTGGTACCGCCGAGCTTTCGATCGATCAGCTGCATCCCCTGATAGATTTCTGTCGATTCCTTGTAGTAGTCAATGAAGCGATTTTCAACCGTCAGTTTGCTCGTGCCGAACAGGCAGAGGCCGGCAATAATTGCCCAGATGAGCATGGTTGCCTTGTAATTACGCCGGATAACCGTCGCGAAAAAACCGGTGACTCTCGCAGTCAGGTCATCACGAATATGCGGCTCACCCGGTTTCATCAGCATAAGTGCCGCAGGAAACAGCGTGAATGCCAGCGCCAGCGATACGACAACTCCAATCGACATCATCAAGCCGAAATCGATTACCGGCCGGATGCCACTGATGATCAGTGAGCCGAACGCGACAATCGTGGTCAGCACGGTATAAACGCACGGGGTAAAGATCTTGCGTACTGTCATCGATACCAGCGTGAACTGGCTGGCTTCCGGTCGCTGTTCATGTATCTCACGAAACCGAACGATGAAATGCAGCGTAAGCGCGAGACATAAAATAAGAACCAACGAGACGAAGTTTGAAGATACAACGGTAACCCGCCAGCGAAAGAATCCCAGCAGGCCTATCAGGATGATGCAGGCTACCACGCACGTAAGCAGCGGCAGAATGGTCCAGCGTCGCTTCTTGAACAGCATTTTAAGAATAAGAATCAGAAACAGGAAGACCGCTGTCCCGAATACCAGCATGTCATTTCGAATGAACCGGATCGAGTCGGAGACGATCATCGGTACACCACCCACATGCAAGGTTGCGCGATCGTCATGCAAACTCATGACACTGCGAAGCGCCTCAATTGTTTCGGTGCGTTGTTCAGTAAGTCGTTGCGAAAGCGCGTCGTACTCGGCGATCACCTTGCTGAGGCGCACGGCATCTTGGTTGCTTGCCATCGGCTGGTGCAATCGTTCCCTGAGTGAATCCCGCTCCTCGCGCAGGCGCGTGTGCTCATCGTCCTGACTAAGCGTGACGATAATCGCCGTCGTGCCACCGTCACTGCTGATGATGAGGTCACGGTACAAGGGGCTGTTCAGAAGCTCCTGTTTGGCCAGCTCACGATCCGTGTCGGCGTTTTCGAGGTGGCGAACATTTTTGCTGAGTTCGCTCAGGCTGACCGGCGGACTCATGATCAGCGGAACGTCGAGAATGCTTGTGACCGACGCCACGTTCGGCAATGCGCGCAACTCACTGCGAAGCTCGTCGAGATCCGCAAGTACGCCGTCGCTGAACAACTCGTCACGTGACGTATAAGTAATGATCAGGTAGTCGTCGGTGCCGTAGCGGGCGCGCAGTTGACGGTAGTAATGGAGGTCTTTGTCTCTTTCCAGCACCAGCGAATCGGAGCTGGCGTCCAGAGCGAAGTCCTTGCTGAACCAGCCGATTCCGACAACGAGTAACGCGATCACGAAGAGCGTCGCGACGGGACGGCGAAGCACTATATCGTCGTAAAGCTGTGATACTGCGGAAAGGAATCCGTTCATAGGGCGATTGTATCCCGGGGGGCTAAACCGGCGGCCGAGTGAATGTCAGAAGAGAGTTTCGAATAGCAACCGATAGGCCTGGGGGTGCACCATTAGTACGTAGACCAGCCCACTTAGCGCGCCGCACAGATGGGCATCATGATTGATGCGTCCGCGCTCCCGGGCGGCTGCCCAATAGGAATAGGCCACGTAACCGACGGCAAACAACGCAGCCGGAATTGGCACAGGGATCGGAAAAATGAACAGCGTTGTTGTCGGGAAATAAACGATGTATGCGAACAACACGGCCGAAATCGCGCCGGATGCGCCAAGCGATGCATACAACGAGTTGTCACGCTGCTTGAAATAGGTGCAACCGTGACTGATCAGCAATCCAAACAGGTACAGGGCGAGGAAATACTGCGTTCCGAATAGTCGCTCCATTGGAAATGCAAAAAAATAGAAAGTGAACATGTTGAACAACAGGTGGCCGAGATCGGCATGAACGAAGCCGCTGCTAACGACCGTGTGGTACTGCTGTCGTCGCAGGAAGTAATACGGCCGGAACAGGCACACTTCGATCAACTGCGGTGCTCGATAGAGGCCGAGCAGGCTCGCGGCGATGGTCACGACGAAGATCAGCGTGGCACCGGGTTCGGAAAAATTCGGCATATTTGTCCAGCAGGCAGTGAAGTTCGGGACGGACGTTAAAGGAGCTCAGGTGGAACCGCAACGGTTGCTGCAACAACTTGCTCTGTGCCGAACGTTGATTGCTTCGGCAAAACAGGCATAATTCGCAACGGTTCTGCTGTACCCGGGCCTGTGCGCCTCTCTTTTGACTATGAGTATTTCGTTCAAAGAATTAGCCGACGTCGAGGCGATACTGATTACGGCAACCGGCCATGTGGATTCTGCCGCGGTCGACGCGATGCGGGCCCGCACTGTCCAAATGGCCAGTCAGACCGGTTATAGCAACTACATCGTCGATATCAGTAAGCTACAGTCCATCGCGCAAGGTGACACCTTCGCGACTTTCGATCTGGGGGACCGGTTCCGCAATACCGGAGTTCAGTTCGAAAGCAGGACAGCGGTCATTATGCCAGCCGATGCGGATGCGAGGCGTCAGGCGGAGTTTCTGCACACGGTTGAACTGAATCGCGGCAGGGGCGATATGCGCTACGTCAGCTCTGTCGACGAAGCGGTTCGCTGGTTTGCCGAGCAGTCGACGCTCTAGTCGACGCTCTGGCGACCAAACACCTGAGTCCGTCGCAATGGCGGGCGCTGGCTATTGCCGGATAATTCGGTTCTGCAGCCACGGAGATTTATTCAGCAGCCCGTCCGTGAACTCAGGCGATTCCCCGGGCCGGATCTTCGCGAGCCCGGGTTGTCCCAGGCCGCTTGCGGCGGGGCAGGTCTGCGTGTCGCGGTACTGCAGTGCGGCAGCCAGCCTTGCTTCCAGCGGATCGCCGAGCGAATGCGAAAAATCGTCCGCTACCGAGCATCCGGGAAGCGAGACGCCCGCTGAGCCGGGAGTATTTGACGGCGAAAATCCATCCGGGTAATCGCCGAAGTTTTTTTCGTTGACGCCGCGGAACTGGATCGTAAAGTAGGTTGTACCGCAGTTGTCAGTCGGATAAAAACCGTAGGGTTTTCCGCAGGTTGTGGAGCCTATTTGAATTACTTCTAGGTCAACGCCGCGCAGGCTGTTCACGATCGACTCGCTTGCCGAGCAGGTATTCGGGCCACTCAGAACGAAAACGCGGGTCAGGTTCAGCGTAGGCAACTGCACACCAGGCGGCCCGCCGAAGCCCTGCGTGCGCGTATGAAAAGGTATGGGTGCCAGGGGCTGGCCCGTGACGGGATTGGTACTCGGATTCTTGTCGTTGAATTGCAATAACTCGAAAATTCGGCCCGCGGTCGGACCGGGGCCCGCAATCATGTAGGAGAACTCGCTGGCGATGTCCAGGTAACCGCCGCCGTTGTAGCGAAGATCCAGTACCAAGTCGACGATGCTGCTCGCGTTAAGCTGATTCACGGCATCGATCAGGCCCTGTTCGGCTGTTGCGATGTGATCATTGAAGAGGATGTAGCCGACGTCGCCGGCAGCTGTAGGAATGACAGACACGTTTTGCACAGGCGTCGAGGTTATATTTGTCGAGACCATCGTAATATTTCGCGTCGTCTGCGATCCGAGATCCTGCACGACGAAATCGTGGCTTTCACCAGACGCGGACGGGAACAGTCCGCCGTTCAACGTGTCGACGTCGCTGCCATTGGCAAGATCGACGCCGTCGACGGACAGAATGCGCGCACCGCGGGCAAGCATGGCACCCGGAGCCACGGCGGGGGAGCCCGGCTGGGTGTAAGCAACAACCGCCTCTCGCGGTGGTGTGGTGCGTAACAGAACCCACTCGGCACCATATCCATAGGAAACGCCCGATTGCGACAGTCGGAACCATTCGTCGCTCGGATAGGTGAAATGAAACTTGTCCCTGGGGCTGCCGGACGGAGTCGTCGCGGTCGTTTTCAGCAGGTCGAAGTATTGCGGCGTTGCGTAGAGTGCCGGATCCCGATCCGTGATTTCGCTGTACCACAGGTAGGTTTCATTGCTGTAGGAACGCAAAAAATTGTTCTCGTCAGTGGCCGTGCCGCGAATATCCGGGTAAGACTGGCCGGTCGCCGGGTTGATGCCGCTTCGAGGCGCCGCACACCGTGCGAAAAATGTTCCGGACTGAAGATACGATCCGGGTACCCAGCCGGAATTGCTCCCGGGGCCCGCGCCGCCGAACCCGGAATCACCGCCGCCGCCGCAGGACGCAACTCCGGCGACTGCGAAAAGCAATGCGAATCGAGCAATGAGGCGTTTCACGTCAGCTCCTTAGGATGCGCAAGGGACGGCCGAGATCGGCATATCTTACCTTGAGTTCAGGTTTTTCGGGATGGTGGCTCGCTTGCGTCAGGACGAGCCGCGAAACAGGCCGAACAGGCGCCGCGGCGCCTTCTCGTCGTCGTTGGCGGATTCGTCCATTTGCTGGACCTGCGCGGCACTCAACGCTTTCAGCGTCGCCGTCATCGACGTGCCGAACTGCTCTTCAATGGGCTCCGGGGTCGGGTCGTCCGAAGCAGGCGCCGGATCCGGTGCACTCTGCATGGTGATTTCGATTGCAGGACCCGAGGGAGTTCCGTCAGGCGGCGCAGCGGGTGGCTGCGGTTTTCGGGCCGAATTTGCCGGCGTGCTTTGTGCCCTGGCTTTCGCGGGGGCTGCTGGCGGATGTTCTGCTTTCAGCGGTGCGGCGGGCTTTTCCAGCGACAGCTGCGGTTCCTTTTTGGCGGAACTGGCAGTTTCTTTTTTCTTTGCGGCCTCATCGGCGGCGACCATTGCGGCGACTTCGGCTGCCGCGTTTGCCATTTCTTCACCGAACAGCGTTTCGGCCAGCTTGTCGTCCACATCTTCCAGTGAACGCGCCTTACCCAGCTCGGCCGCAAGCCTGTCCAGATCGAACCCGCGATTGCGTTTTGCCGGCGCATCGATATCCGCTTCATGCGTATCGGGTCTCGCCTTTTTCAGCAGCTGTTCCTGAGCCGCGATTTCCTTAACCTTGAGCTCCTTTTCAAGAGTGATCTCTGGAAGATCGAATGGCTTTGATTTCGCCTTTCCTTTCGGCGCTGGTTCAGGCGGCTGGTCCGGCTTGGCCGGTGGAATTGGCGACGGGTCCGCTGGGACGGCCAGCGCCTCTTCGAGCGCAGCAATATCGGGCCTCAATTCCGCCAATGTCGGATCGCGATCCCATGCCGGAATTTCGGTGATGGTCGCTTCCAGTTTTGGGATGTCGTCGTCTTCGATACTCGCGGCCGCCGGTTGCGCCCTGGGTTTAGTCGGGCTGGCAGGCGAACTCCGTGCCGACTTGACCGGTGTCGATTGCGCGGTATTTTTCGACTGTGAAACCTTCATCTCGCTTGACAAGGTCGGAATGTCATTCAGCGTCGGGAGGCGCATGCTTGGGTCGCGATCAGCGGCCGGCTTTGCACCGGTCGCAGGCTCCACGATCAGGTCCTTCAAATCGGGTAGGTCGCTGTCGTCGCTCAGGGCCGTCAGTTCGGGCTGCGTGTCCTGAATCAGATGAGGAATCTCGCTGTGGTCCACGGCGGCTGCGGAATCAGAGGCCACCGGCACCGGCTTCGAGGTGATTTCGGGTTTCGCCTCTTCGGCTTTTCTGGATGCCGATACGGGTTGCGGATGGGGATTCGCCGTGAATTCGGAAACCGGCAACGACTCGAAGCCACTTGCCGCGGGTTCGACCGGCCGTTTAGCGTCCGGCGCCGCTTCGGTTGCGTTGTCGCGCTCAATTTGCCGAATTTCTGCAGCCGCGGGGATGGCTGCCGGAACGGGCACGGTCGGCGAATTCCTCGCATTCTTTTTGACGGCCTCGGATGAGGCAGTCGCGCTGGAGCTCGGTACGGGCACTGCAACCGGTTTGGCTTCGGATTTAGTCGCGGCAGCCTTGTTGTCAGCCTTATCTGCGACGCCAGGTTTCTGATTGGTCTGTACCGCTGCATCGGCTTCGGGCTTGTTGCGTTGCGCCGGTGCTGGTTGAATTCCAAATTGCTCCTGGGCGACATGTTGTACGAGTTGCGGCATCACGATAGCGGCATTAGCTTCTGCAGCGGCCGCCAGTACAGATTCGCACAGATTGTTGACTACTCTCGGTATTCCGTCCGAGCAACGGAAGATCATGTCGAGTGCGCCCGGATCGAAGATCTCGTCGAATTCTCCACCGGCGGCTCGAATGCAATGCTTGAGGTATCCCTGCAGCTCGGCGGCATTGAACGGATCCACGTTCTGGCGCAGCCGAATTCGCTGCCGAAGTCGGGCGAGGGCCGGGGTCGATACCAGTTCGGACAGCGACGCCTGCCCCATCATTACGATGCTTGCGCCGGTTCCGTCACCACTGTCTGCCGCCGTCAAGGCTTCCAACTCGATCAGGGCGTCGGTGCCGATACGTTCGGCATCTTCCACGACGATGTAAGCGCGGGTGCCGGCAAGCGCCCAGTCGTGCAACAGTCGCTTGAACGCAGCGAAGCGCTGAATCGTGCCGTTCGGCTGGCGGCTGACATCGAATTCGGTAAGCAACAGCTCCAGTACTTCGTCCGCAGCGAGTTGCATACGGCCGACATGTGCGACGACCCGTTTGGGGCTGATGCCTTCCAGTGCGCGATTGACTATCGTGGATTTGCCTACGCCGACAGGGCCGGTCAAAGCAACGACCGCATCGGACACGGCCAGCGCTTTTTTCAAGCCAGCCATGACCTTGACCTGCGCCGGCCCGACAAATATGGCGGAGGGTTCGAGCCTGGAGCGAAACGGCCTGGACTTGAGACCGAAGTGTTTCTCGTACATAGCTGCCCTGTTTGACGATTGTTGTTGGCAACGACCCGCAAATGTCCCTGCCGTTTGGGCAGTTTGCCGGTGTTCTGCTTTCAGTTCAGGGAGTTATGTCACAGAAAGTGACGCCGGGCGTTGCCCCGCATTTATCGCATGACGAATTGATCGTCCGGCAGCCAGGTTGCTTGCATTATGTTTAATCTGCCTAAGAGAGCGCCGGCCGTTGCCTTTGCTAGACTGCCGATCCATGGACAGTCACTTACAGGCGGCAATCGCGGAAGCTCGCAAGGGACTTGCCGCCGGCGGGGTACCGATCGGATCGGTGCTGGTAATCGACGGAGAAATCGTCGGCCGTGGCCACAATCAGCGCCTGCAAAAAGGGAGTCCGGTACTGCATGCAGAAATGGACTGCCTCGAAAACGCCGGGCGGTTGACGGCCGCCGACTACAGGAGAGCGACCCTGTACTCGACCCTGTCACCGTGCGACATGTGCAGTGGCGCCATATTGCTGTACCGGATTCCTGTCGTAGTCATTGGTGAAAATGCGACATTCCAGGGGCCCGAGGACTATCTACGCTCCAGGGGAGTAAAGCTCGTTAACGCAAACGACGCAGAATGCCGGCAGCTGATGCTCGACTTCATCGCCGAAAACCCGCAAATGTGGAACGAGGACATCGGCGAGCCGTAGATCGGGGGCTGCCGCTGACGAATCTACTGCGCGACGCTAAGGCTGATGAAGCCGCCTGTGGATATGCCGAGAAAAACGCCCAGCGATTCGCCCTTCCAGAAGGTGACAAGTCTGCTGGTGTCGAGTTCGGCCAGTCGATACGACAGGTCCGAGCGATCGGCGAAGCTTTCCCGCAGCCGGTAGTTATCTGCAGCGAATTCGAACATCGACCAGGGCCTGTCCGATACCGGCCGCGGTTCCAGCAACACGGCGAGTGACGGAGTTGCCATATGCGTTTCGATACACCATCGTTCGGGCAGTAAGGAAGCGCGGCTTGTGATGGAGGCGGCAGCCGGCTCCTGCGCCATGCCGCTTCCGGACAGTCCGATCAGCAGCAACGCCGGAATGGCATGCAAAATGCGGCTTGATTTTCGGGTCATCGGCCAGGCTCCCTGCCAGTCATGCAGCGCGACTCGAACGATACTCATTATCGGTTCGGCCGGGGCATTTGCACAGGAACTGCATCATGTTCGGAGCAGCGAAAGTGCATTGAATATGTCAAGTCGCGCGGATTGCTTTGTGCCAGAATCGTTGTCATATGACGACTCTGAGTCGAACCGAACTGTCACTGCCGAGTACCTGGTACTACGACCCGGATCACTACGCCGTCGAACTCGAAGCCGTCTGGTATCGGGATTGGGTGTGCGTCGGCCGCCTCCACGAGATCCCGCGAGCCGGTGATTATTTCGTCGCTACGGTCGGATCGCAGCAACTGATAGTTACCCGCGACAACGAAAACCAACTGCGTGTATTCCACAATACCTGCCGACATCGCGGCTCGATTCTCTGCACGAACGAGCAGGGCCGCTTTCCCAATGGCAGAATCATTTGCCCGTACCACACCTGGACCTACTCGCTGACAGGAGCATTGCTTGCAACGCCGGCAAGACTCCCGGTCGACGATTTCGCGGAAAACGACTACTCCCTGTACCAGGTCAATTCCGCGTGCTGGGGTGGTTTCATTTTTGTTTGTCTCGACGACACGCCAGGATGCACCCTGGAATCGTTTCTCGGGTCAGAGGCGCAAATAATGAAGCACTGGCCACTTGCAGAAATGATTTCCGTTCAGCAGGACAGGAAGCTGTTGGCCTGTAACTGGAAAATTTTCTGGGAAAATTATTCGGAGTGTTACCACTGCCCGCGCGTGCATCCTGAACTTTGCAAACTCGTGCCTTTGTATCAGAACGGAGTACTCAGCTATACGGACACGCCGAACTGGCGACCCGACGACGCATCCGATGACGGGCGACCGCGTGTAGCACCGGGTCTTGCAACCTGGACCCTGGATGGCCAGACCGGCTTACCGGTTATTCCCGGGCTTGATGAGCACGAGATCAGGAACGGGGTCAATTTTGCTTCTTTCACCGCCAGTATGTTCGTCGTTGCGCACCCGGACTACGTGCGCAGCGTTCGCGTGCTACCGAGAGGACCGGAATCGGTGGAACTGATCGTCGACTGGCTTCTGCTGCCGGAAGTTGCAGAAACGTATGCCGGTGAAATCGACAGGATGCTGGATGTCGGGCGACTGCTGATCGAGCAGGATGGGCGCGTCTGCGAAATCAATCAGCGTGGACTGCGGTGCGTGCAACACAAGCATGGCGTGCTCGTTCCGCAGGAATATTCCCTGTGGGAATTCCACGAATGGCTAAGGGCAAAACTTGAAGACAGGGCGCTCTGATCGAACCGTTCCGGTGAACGGACGAATCCGGTTGCTGGTGGTCCACCAGCGAGTTAGTGTGTCTTGCATATAAATAGACAAGGGGGAGTCATGTCGTTCAGGTTGAAGCCGGCAATACTGCCGATGGTCTGGGCTTTGCTGTTATTGGCAGGTTGTCAGCAGGCTGCTGTCGATACGGAGTTCGACCGACTGAAGGCCCGCGCGGAGAAAGTCAGCATTGTCCGCGACGATTTCGGTGTGCCGCACATCTACGCGAAGACGGATGCCGACGCCGTGTTCGGCATGTTGTATGCGCAAGCGGAAGACGACTTCAACCGTATCGAGCGGAATTATGTCTGGGCGACAGGACGACTTGCCGAGATCGATGGAGAACAGGCCTTGTACAGCGATCTGCGTGCAAGGCTGTATATGAGTGTCGACGAAGCCAAGGCGGCATACGACGCAGCGCCGCAATGGCTCAAGGACCTGTGCGATGCGTTTGCCGATGGCCTGAACTTCTACCTGTTGAGCAATCCGGGGGTAAAGCCGCGTCTGTTGACCCGTTTTGAACCCTGGATGCCGATGTTCTTCAGCGAGGGTTCGATTGGCGGCGATATCGAGCAGATTCCGCTGGAAGGAATAAGGTCTTTCTACGGTGGAGGGGATCCGGCAACGGAAATTCGCGGCGATTCGCGGGCATTCACAGAACCGCAGGGATCGAACGGTTTCGCAATTGCCGGCAAGCTCACCGAGTCTGGCAATGCCATGTTGCTCATCAACCCGCATACCTCGTTCTTCTTTCGCGGTGAAATTCACGTCGTCAGCGAGGAAGGACTGAATGCCTACGGTGCCGTGACCTGGGGCCAGTTTTTCGTCTACCAGGGATTCAATGAAAACACCGGATGGATGCACACTTCGACTGAGGTCGATTTCATGGACGAATTCGTCGAAGACGTGTTCGAAGAAAACGGTCGACTTCTGTATCGCTACGGTGAGGAAATCCGGCCGGTGCAGATCTCCGAAGTTACATTGCGATACAAGGATGGCGCCGTTTGGTCGGAACGCAGTTTCACTACATACCGCACGCACCATGGGCCGGTCACGCACAGCCTGGACGGGGAGTGGGTCGCGACCCGAATCAATTGGGACCCCGTCCGTGCTCTTGAGCAGTCCTTTGTCCGCACCAAGCTGGATGGGCACGACGGATTCCGCGACATGATGAATATTCGAACGAACTCGTCGAACAATACCGTCTACGCGGATTCGCAGGGCAACATCGCCTACTACCATGGAAATTTCGTGCCGCGTAGAAATCCGCAGTTCGACTATTCGAAGCCGGTGGACGGCAGCGATCCCGCCACGGATTGGCAAGGCCTGCACGATGTCGACGAAACCATAACGATCCTGAATCCGCAGAATGGCTGGATTCAGAACTGCAACTCAACACCGTTTACCGCGGCCGCGGAGTTCAGTCCTGTGCGGGAGAATTATCCGCACTACATGGCGCCAGATCCGGAGAATTTCCGCGGCATTCATGCCGTGCGCGTGCTGACGGGGCTGTCCGGGCTGACCTTGGACAAGCTGATTGACCTCGCCTATGACCCGTACCTTCCGGGTTTCGAGGACCTGATCCCGGGCCTGGTCAAGGCTTACGATGAGGCACCGGATGCAGACCCTGAACTTGCCGGCGCAATCGATCTGCTTCGCGAATGGGACTTTCAGGTCTCTGCCGACTCAGTGGCAATGACG
Source organism: Gammaproteobacteria bacterium (assembly GCA_029865385.1). GTDB lineage: Bacteria > Pseudomonadota > Gammaproteobacteria > Steroidobacterales > Woeseiaceae > JAKEGN01. The sequence continues at coordinate 56,382 of JAOUGX010000002.1, read as the reverse complement.
CTCGCACATTTTTACGGCAGCGCCTATCAGGAAAAAGGCGTAATTCCGCAGCATCTGGCCGATGCGTCGGATATGCAACGCATTCTATATTTTGCGAGCCAGTCGCCGGCGGACGAACGCTTGAGAATATTTGCCGAAACAATGGCGATGCTCGACTCGGACTTCGGTCAATGGAAGACGGCGTGGGGGGAGGTCAATCGCTACCAGCGGCTGAATGGCGATATCGTGCAAGCATTCGACGACAACGAGCCGTCTTTGCCTGTTGCCATGGCGTCGGGCAACTGGGGCGCGCTCGCGTCTTACGGCGCCAAACGTTATCCCGGAACGAAACGCATCTATGGCACTTCAGGTAACAGCTTCGTCGCGGTGGTCGAATTCGGCGACAGGGTGCGGGCAAAGAGCCTGCTCGCTGGCGGGCAGAGCGGCGATCCGGCTTCACCGCATTTCGACGACCAGGCGCAGCGCTACGTGGATCGCCAGTTCAAGGAAGTTGCGTATTACCCGGAAGATGTCGAGCGTCGCGCGGTTCGGCGATACCGTCCGGGCGAGTAGGAGTGCGAAGTGCTGATTGTCAGTAACCTGACGAAGCAGTACGGCGACAACCTTGCGGTCGACGGCGTCAGCTTTGAAGCAAACAAGGGCTCGGTATTCGGTCTGCTGGGACCTAACGGCGCCGGCAAGTCCACGACCATCAACTGTATTTCCGGCCTGCTGGTGCCGACGTCCGGTACGGTTACGGTGGGCGGACTGGAAGTCACGCGCGAGCCGAAGGCTGCCAAACAGCTGCTCGGCGTGGTGCCGCAGGAGCTGGCGATTTACGAGGACCTGCCGGCGATAGATAACCTGAAGTTCTGGGGCAAAGCGTACGGACTGCGTGGCGAGGCGCTGAAAGCGCGGGTTGCGGAAGTCATCGAAACAATCGGACTTGCGGATCGTGCCAAGGACCTGCCCAAAACGTTCTCCGGCGGTATGAAAAGAAGGCTCAATTTCGGCTGCGGCGTTGTACACAAGCCACCGGTCATTCTGCTGGACGAGCCGACGGCCGGCGTCGACCCGCAGTCGCGAAAAAAGCTGTTCGATCTCGTTGAGGAAGAACGTGCTGCAGGTGCCTGCATCCTCTATACGACTCACTACATGGAAGAAGCCGAATACCTGTGCGATTCCCTGGCTATTATCGATCACGGGAAGCTGATCGCGCAGGGCACGGTCGCCGGGCTGCGTTCGCAGCTGGGAGCGCGGGACGTACTGCAACTTAACGGCAAGTTTCCACAGCAGGCGGGCCGGGAGGCGACCGGAAAACTCGTCCGGGCCGGGCTGAAGGACATCGAGATTCTCGGCAGTGACGAGCATAGCCTTACCTTGACCCTTTCGGACGGTTCGGAACATCTGTCGGAAATCTTCGAGGCATTGTCCGCTGCAGGCGGCAAAGTGACGGAAACGAATCTGCGTCGTCCCAATCTCGAAACCCTTTTCCTGCTGTTGACCGGCAAAGAGCTGCGCGAGTAAATCATGAGTTTTCTGTTGCAGGCTATTGTCAAGGATCTGTCGCGCTGGCGGCTGGATGTGAGCGGTATTCTCGTCTGGATCAGTATTCCGTTCCTCATCGGCGGCCTGATGACTTTCATCATGAGTGATGGTGCAGCCAAACCTCGCGGTACTCTGCTAATTGCCGATCAGGACGAGTCCTTGCTCAGCAGCCTCGTAGCAGGTGTGTACAGCCGGGGTCAGCTCAGTGAAATCCTGGCTGTCGAACAGACGACGGCAGATAAAGGCAGGAAGTCGATGGATGACGGCGAGGCAAGCGGTTTGCTGATTATTCCCGACGGCTTCAGTGACGCGTTTTTCGATGAGGAAGCGATGTCCCTGACGCTTGTCACCAACCCGGCACAAACCATCCTGCCGGGCATCATTCGCGATGTAACCGAATTGCTGCTGGATGCCGGCTTTTATGCTCAGGAATTGTTTCGTGACGAAATTCGTACGATAAGGGAGTCCCGGACAACTGACTCCAACAACGCGGAACTGGCAGCGGCATTGGCCCTCGCGATTCAGCAAAAAATCGATACGGCAACGCCTTATCTGATTCCGCCGGCCATGGAAATCCGCATTGTCGAACCACCGTCAGATCGGCCGGTGGTGCCGATGGCGCTGTTATACCTGCCTGGAATTATCCTGATGGCCGTAATGTTTTCGGCCAACGGCCTCGCCGCGGATTACTGGGTAGAGCGTGAGCAGGGAACGCTGCGGCGAACGGTACTTGCGCCAGCGAGACTGTACGGTTTCGTGGCAGCGAAAGCGCTGGCCGCAGGCATCGTCATCGCGATAGTCGGCGGCTTGACGCTTGTCGCCGGGTTTCTCTATCACGGCATCGGATGGGAACGACTCTTGCCATCACTGCTGTGGATTGCCGTGTCCGGCATCGCTTTGTTTTCCTGGTTCTCGGTATTGCAGATGATTGGCTCGACACGACGAGCCGCGAATCTCATCACCTCAATGCTGCTGTTTCCGTTGCTGATGGCGGGCGGCAGTTTCTTTCCTCTGGACGCGCTTCCGGGATGGATCGCGGCGATAGGGCGCGCGACGCCGAACGGATTCATCGCCGATCATTTGGCTGCGGAAATCACGGGCGCCACTGCCTGGACTTTTGCTTCGCAGAGTTGGCTCCTATTGATTGCTCTGGCAGGCAGCGGGCTGTTGTTGAGCAGCTGGCGAATGCAGTCCGGTTTTGCGCGAGGCTGATGCAGTGAAGAACGGCTTGTTCATTGCATTGCAGGACATACGCTACCAGTTGCGCCAGGGCGCGACTCTGATGTGGCTCTTCGTCATGCCGCCGATATTCTTCTACTTCATCGGCACCGTAACCGGCGGATTCTCCGGGAGCTCAAGCGGCGGTGCGGCCGCGCCACTCACTGTCATCGCCGCGTCGCCCGGAATGCTCAAGTCGCAGATTGACAAACGTCTCCGCGAAAACGATTTTGCTCCCGAATGGCAGGATATCGCCTTTGCAACCAGCGGCGAGCAGCAGCCCGAGCCTGCACGCACGCTGACATTCCCGGATTTTCTGACTGAGCAGCTTCTCGTCGGCGAGACTGTAACCGCGGTGTTCGATACCAATGCCTCGTCGCTCCTTCGTGATTTCGAGGCCATTCGCATCCAACGCAGCCTGTACACGGTTTTGGCTGATGTCGTCGTCGCTGACGCCCAGTTCGTCGAACCTCTGGACAAGAGCGCGCTGGATGCGTTGAATCGAAAACCGCGATTGATACAACTGCAGGTCGAAGCGGCAGGAAAACGACAGCAGATACCTTCCGGGTTCGAGCAAACCGTACCCGGCGTTCTGGTCATGTTCACATTGCTGGTATTGCTGACCAGCGGAGCCTCCATGCTGGCTGTCGAACGACGGCAGGGCCTGCTGCGGCGGCTGGCATCGGCGCCAATCTCCGCCGCGGAACTCGTAGCCGGTAAGTGGGGCGGGCGCATGGCACTGGCCGTAGTGCAGGTCGGATTCGCTATCCTTGCCGGAACGCTGCTGTTCAGTATGCACTGGGGACCGGACCTTGCCATGGTCCTGCTGGTGCTGTTCGCCTGGGCTGCATTTTGTGCTTCTGCGGGCTTGCTGCTCGGCAGTATTGCCAAAACCGACGGTCAGGCGGTCGGTCTCGGCGTGCTGGTTTCCAATCTTCTCGCGGCACTCGGCGGTTGTTGGTGGCCGATCGAGATTACGCCGGACTGGATGCAATTCCTGCAGAAATTGCTGCCCACCGGTTGGGCAATGGATGCCCTGCACAAGCTGATCAGTTTCGAAGCCGGTGCGGGTTCGGCAATCCCGCACCTTGTGGCTTTGATGATCGGCAGTGCGCTGGTCGCCGCGGCCGCCGTAAGAAAATTTCGCTACGTCTGACTGCGAAGAGATTTCGCAGTATTCGAAAATAGAGCTTCCATTTGGATTGACAGCTGTTATAGTCCGCCGCGTCCTGGCGCACTTCGGTCTGCGCCAATCACTCCAGCCCGCAATTCCGCGACTCCTGGAGCCATTTAAGAATTCCCAGCCTGGACCGAGCCCTGCGGCACATGCCATGCAATTGGGCCAGGCGATCCTGGAGTAAAAATTTAATGTTATTTAACGAACTCGGCCTTTCGGCCGAATTGCTGCGCGCGGTCGATGAAAAAGGCTACCGCGAGGCAACCCCGATTCAATGCAAAGTCATTCCGCTCATTCTCGAGGGCCGCGATGTTCTCGCCGGCGCCCAGACAGGTACCGGAAAGACTGCGGGATTCGCATTGCCGTTGCTGCAGCACCTTCAAAAATCCCAGACCAATCGCCGCCAGGTGCGCGCGCTGGTCCTGACGCCGACCCGCGAGCTGGCAGCACAGGTCGCCGAGAGTGCGCGGGTCTACGGCACTCATCTTCGATTCCGCACGTCGGTCATCGTCGGCGGCGTCAGCATCAACACGCAAATTGCCAAGTTGCGCAAAGGCGCTGACATCGTCGTCGCTACGCCGGGACGACTGCTGGACCTCGTGGAGCAACGGGCAATCGATCTGTCCGCAATCGAAATCCTGGTTCTCGACGAAGCGGATCGAATGCTCGACATGGGCTTCATTCGCGACATTCGCCGGATTCTCAAGGTGCTGCCGGCAAAACGGCAAAACCTGCTGTTCTCCGCTACCTTTTCCAACGAAATTCGCGAACTCGCGGCAGGACTGTTGAACAAACCAACTGAAATCGAAGTAGCCGCGCGCAACAAGCCCGCGGATCGCGTGACCCAGGTCGTGCATCCCGTTGACAGGAATCGCAAACGCGAGCTGCTTTCGCATCGAATCGGTGCGGAGAACTGGAAGCAGGTACTGGTATTCACCCGCACCAAGCACGGTGCGAACCGGCTCGCCCAGCAGCTAACGGACGATGGCCTGTCGGCCACCGCCATCCACGGCAACAAGTCGCAGGCAGCACGAACCCGTGCTCTGGCGGATTTCAAAGCCGGCAAGGCACGCATACTGGTGGCGACAGACATCGCGGCACGCGGAATCGATATCGACCGGTTGCCACATGTCGTCAACTATGAGCTGCCGCACGTTCCGGAAGATTACGTTCATCGCATCGGCCGCACGGCAAGGGCCGGGCAGGAAGGTCATGCCGTTTCGCTGGTATGCGTTGACGAGCATCGCCTGCTGGCGGATATCGAACGTTTGCTGAAATGCAAAATCGACAGACAGGTTATTTCCGGATACGAACCGGATGCTCGTATCAAGGCAGAACCGATCACCCAGGGCCGCGGTCAGCGTTCGGCCGGCAACCGCCACGGCGCCCAGAAAAAACATCGCAATGCCCAGGGCAAAAGTCGAGGCAGCCAGGGCGGTCAGCGCCAGCGGTCCTCGGGACGTCAGCGTCGGGCCGGATAAGCTCCGATACTATCGTCAGGTCGCGGCACTACAGAGTGCCGCGATCGACATTGCTCGATCAGTCGACACGAACCCGCGGATCGAGTAGATACTCCTCGGGATCGCAATCGCGACGCAGGATGCTGTACTTGTACATACCGGGTGGTGCAAAGTCGTTAATCTTGGATTTCGCCTTGCCGTTGTTTCCCTTGATGGCGCCTTCCTCGGTCGGTCCGAAGAATATATCGAAATCGATGCCTGACGGATCCGTTTTCCATTCGAGGAACTTACCGCGTTCTATACAAATGTCCTCGTCAGGCAGTCCGCAACTGTTTGATTCGGCAGTGACGGACTGAATCTCGCAGGCCTCTGCATCGGAAAAACTTATCGTTATTTCCCAGGGATTGTTCTTGTCGCCCTTTTCCAGTGTGGAAATATCGGCGCAACCGGACGATACCCCGAACACGGGAACCGAAAACCCGGCGATGAGCCAACGCCGCAGTGAAGTCCGTGAATTCCTTAAGACCATGTTGTTCTCCTTGATGTTGTCTTGCATCAATACTTCAGCGATGCGGCAGAAAACGGTTTGGCCGGTTTTTTGCCGAGTACGCGCGTGATGACCGAGTTCATTGTGTGCGTGTCGTTGTCGAATCCGCCATGCGATTCGCTTCGTGAATATTTTGATTGCGGTACTGCGCCACGGCTGATGTGAACCTTCAGCTTGCTCTGACCGGATCCAAGCGACTCGCTGTCGCGTTCGAGTCCGAGAATCGCGGCCGGTCGCGGGTCCTCCTCGTAAGAATGACTGACAAGATACAGAAGCGATTTACGATAGACCTTGACGACATTGTCTTCCAGTTCGAGCTTGTCGCTCAGATTATGAATTTCCATCCTGTCGATTCCGGCGCGCGATTTTTTTTCCTCGAGCAATGGCCGGAAAGTTGCGTTGAATAAACCGAGGGTCGCAGCTGGCGCCAGCAGGCTGACGCTGCGAATACGTTGCTGCGGGGCGAGCCGGGCGAAGGCCGTCGCAAGATAAGCATGCAGGATGGCACCGGTACTGTGACCGACGAGATGAACTGTCAGTGGCTTGTCCGCATCTTTATAGGCCTGCAGGAATTGCTGCAGAACCGACGTTCCTGCACCGTCTTCGGCGAACGGTCGACTTGCGCCGAGCTTCATCTGCCGCCACAGCGCACGACCGGCTGTGTGCGTCATGCGTTCGATCAGGCGATCAGTCCAGTTGGCCAGGCCACCGGCCCGTTTCGTTACTTCCTTGTTGCTGCCCGCAAGGACATCTTTCAGTTCCTCCAGCAACCCGGTGTCGTACATGAAGTGATACGGATAGATTCGATTGGCCTTGAACGTCTCCTTCATCGCGGCGATGCGTCTCGCCGAGTCCTCGACACTGTTGAGGCCACCGTGAGCGTAGAACAGCAAGTGATCATACTTGTCGCTGTCGGCAACCAGCTGCGCGGTTTGCCTCACATCCTCTTCGTTGCTCCAGAATCGGCCATGATCGTGATACCGGCCGTCGTCGATGTGTACGAAGTGACCGGCGATCTCGGCTCGCGTTGGAGTTTTTCTGAACAGACCCTCCGCGCGGCCCGCGTCAGAACCGCCTTCGTTCGGCAAATGCCATATCTGTGGTGTGGGAACGGCAAGCCGTTGCACCCAGGCGTCGGAAATATTCTGCTGCCAATCCTCGTACAACCACAGCGCCGTTCCGCCATCCCCCCAGTCCCCGGTCCAGCTGTTCTGCACCCAGAATCCACGCTTGTCATAGCCAACGATGGCGAAAGCGTGCCCGCCGAGTGACTCACCCTTGAATGGTATGACTCCGGACTTCGGTTTCTCCCAGCCTTCGTGAATATCCGCGGAACAGTAAATGACACCGGCTTCATTCAGGGCCGCATGAAAATCGGAAATGCGCGTTCCCAGCCGATAGTAAGCGCCAAGCGTAATTTTTCTGGCGTCTTTGGCTGCCGCAACCGTGAGATATCCTGGCTTGCTTTCGACGTAAGGCCATTTCGCATCACGGCAGACGCCCATGTTGTACCAGCCCTTGATCGCACCGCGGCAACTCGATCCTTCGTATTTGAAGCCGGGCCATTCGTCGTGGCGCTTGGCCATTTCGTAGAGCATTCGCGGACTGACAAAGCCACGCTGTTTACTCTGCTGGCGCAACAGGTTGATCACGGCAGCCAGTGCGAAGCCCGTGCAGGAACCTTCCTCGCCCTGGTCCAGGATTTTCAGTCGTGCCGGCCGGTCGATCTTTTTCGCCAGCTTTACCAGCGCGGGTTCATAGGTCCAGTCGCGAAAATCCGGCGTGTCGGCGACCGCCGTCAATTTGTATTTGCCGATGGTACTGATCTTGAAATCACGCATGACACCGCCGATTCTTGCTTATTGATAGTTTCGCGGAATGGTTTCGTTCCAGGCCTTTTCGCGAATCAGTTTGTCGTTCTCGCTGACTCGCCTCACATAATGATAGTAAAAATTCTCGCGATCGCTGCGAAACGTCAGCTCGGCTTGCCATAGCAGAGTGCGATCCGGGAGTGTTACTTCCATGCGGTGCGTACCGGTCATCGACGTATGCTCCGGATGCGAATCGGAAGTCTTGTGTTCGATGGTCTCGCGGTAGGTTTCGGTTCCCCAGGGATATTGGGTGGCGCCAGTATTGGTCGCCGTCACTATGACCTCGCCTGTCTGGGGATTGCGGTCCACGGACGATACTTCGCCATAACCCGAGCTGGTGCCCACATCGAGCGCCTTGTAGCCCGGCATGGACGGGCTTTCCGCGGGTGCCGGAAAATCGGGAGCGCGGCGCTTGCCGGACGGCACGACCGGCAATACGAGGTGTGATCCGGCCTTGCCGCCGAGTTGTAAAGTGCTGGTCATCGGATACGGCGTTGGCCACAGCATAGGCCACTGTGAGTTTGCAATTGCGAAACGTAAACGGTGACCTTTGGGAAATACCCAGGACGTGAAGTGCATTTCGATCTCGAGATCGAACACTTCGCCCGGGACCAGGTCCTCGGGTGCGCGTGCGGAATTTCGATGCGTGCCATTGAAGCCGGCGCCGGCGACCTGGGTCACGGTACCGTCGGGCGCAACGTCGGAAAGCCGCACAAACCAGTTCGCGCGCGGTGCATCGGCCGAAACTTTCAGAAAAGCTTTAGGCAAGCCAAGTATTTCGGTGTCCCTTTGCAGCGGATCCGTGTCGTATACCAGGCTGAACGCATCGGTCGGTCTCTGATCGTGTGCGACATCGCCCCACCACATGACCGGGCCGCCGGCTTCGACGCCGATCGAGGGCACGTAGCGCAGCCGGTGGACGGCATCGCCCGCCGGTCTCGCGGAAAGGGTGTGGTTGTCCTGCGGATAATATCGCTGCTCATTGATGCGCTTTATCGGCCAGCCATCTTCCCATCGCCAGTAACCCGGTGCGTAGTCGAGGTAGGGGCCGGGCGGGTGCCACTCGCGTACGTAGACGGCAAAGCGAGGTTCGGCAAGGATGCCGGTGTCTTTTCCCTTCAGGAACTGATCAAACCAGCGCACGCCATCGGCCCGCCATTCCACACCCGGATTGGGGTAGGGATCGTGCGGCCAGGCGTGTGACCACGGTCCGATCATCGCCTTGACCGGCGCTTTCACGTTCTCGAGCATGCGCGGCAGGCTGTCACGGTAACCGTCGTACCAGCCGCCGATATGAAAGCTCGGAATCCTGATCTGACCGTATTTGTCTCGCGCCGACGCGCGGTCCCAGAAGGGACCGTCGGTTTGCTGCTTCTTGTAGGTCAGCATCCACGGTTCGGTGTCGAATCGATCCCGGAAATTATCGTCATCGATAACGTAGTCTGGCGCCCCAGGTCGCGAGTTGTCGAGGTCCATGCTCATTTCCCAGGAATCGACGTGCATGATGCCATCCATGTAGTGCACGTCGTCCTGAAACAGATCTTCCGTGGCATCGACGGCGATAATGGCCTTTAGCGCAGGTGGATTGCGAACAGCCATTTGAATCGCGTTGAAGCCACCCCAGGAAATACCGAACATGCCGACGTTGCCGTTTGACCAGTTTGCTTTGGACAGCCAGTCGATGACAATTTCACCGTCTTGCTGCTCGATATCCGAGTACTCATGCGGAATAAGCTGACCTTCGCTGTTGCCCGTACCGCGGATATCGACGCTCGCGACAACGTAGCCGCGCCGCACAAAATAGGAATACAGGGGGTAATTACGACCGCGCGATTCGTGCTTCCTGTAAGGCAAATATTCGAGAAGTACCGGAAATCTGTCGTCGGCTGCGCCGCCGGTCGGCATGTAAAGATCGGCGGAAAGGGAGACGCCATCCGGCATCGGAATTGCAGAGCTGCGAATCTTCATGCCGTATTCGGGCTGTGACGGCGGATCGACCGCAGATGTGCCGATGCCGGCATGCGAAAGACCGGCGATCGTCAGCAGGATTGCGAGCTTGCGCATAGGTCTGATCCGTTCCTAAAAATCAATTGTCCGGAGCACAGCAATTTACAGGATCGCCCCGATTCGCGACAGCACAGGATCAGGTGGTGATATGGCAGAATCGGCTTTCGACCTTGACTTGTTGAGCGCTGATCATGAACGAATCTGCCGTTCTTCCCCGAAAAACGATGTTGCTGGTTTCATTGCTGCAGGGACTGGCGCTGCTGCTTCTTTACCGTTCGCTTGAGAATGATTCATGGCCGACCACTTCACCGCTGTGGGCATACCCGTTGTGGACTGTCGCGGTCGCTTTGCCGGTGTTGCTGTTACTTGCACTCGAATCGGCGACGATCCGGCGTACATTGACGCTTATCGGCAGCTTTAGTGCCTTGTTGGTATTGCTGGCAATCTACACCGGTTGGCAGGCTGAGCCGTACGATGAATTTCCGGTTGGAAACCTGGTATTCGTGTTTGTTTGCAGCACCGGCCTGGCGTGCTTCAAAGCGCTCATGTACCTGCAGCAACGTGCTGCACGAATACCGCTGACTTACGGGGTACTGTTCACTTATTCATGGCGTAACTCATTGACGCTGGCGTTGTCGCTGCTCTTCGTATTCGTGCTGTGGCTTATCCTGATGCTTTGGGCGCAGCTGTTTCGGGCGATAGAGGTCGACTTATTCCACGAACTGTTTCGCGAGGACTGGTTGCTGTTTCCGGTGCTCGCCGTATCCCTGGGGCTGGCGATTTCCATTTTCCGCAATCTAACCCAGGTAATCGACAGCATCAGTCGATTGCTGCAGGGGTTGATCAAGCTCTTGTTGCCACTGGTTATTTCTGTCGCGATCCTGTTCCTGGTAGCGCTGCCATTCGTCGGGCTGGATGCTCTTTGGTCGACGGGCAGCGGTACGTCGTTGTTGTTATGGCTTCTTGCGATCGTATTGTTCTTCGTCAATGCGGTCTACCAGGACGGCCGTGGTGACAGTCCGTATCCGCAGCTCGTCCACCGATTGATATACGCAGGCCTGCTGCTTCTGCCAGTGATATCCGTAATCAGTTTCTACGGCCTGTGGCTGCGGCTGGATGAGTACGGATGGACTGTAGCGCGCAGCTGGGCATTTGTAATATGGCTTGTGTTGTCGCTGTTCGCCGCGGGTTACTTCGTGGGCATTGTTCGACGACGGGACGACTGGACCGCGGATCTCGCCAGGGTCAATACCGGTATGGGGCTTGTGGTTCTTGCTCTGATGCTCGTGGTCAACAGCCCGTTGCTGGATTTCCGCAAGATCTCGCTGGCCAGCCAGCTGCAGCGGGTCGAATCCGGCGGGATCGAACTGGCGGATTTCGATTTCTGGTATGCGAGGCAGTCGCTGGCGCGCCCGGGTTACCTGGCATTGGAGCAGATGAAGCATCAGGTGGGTGACAGCGATCCGGAATTATTGGAGAAGATCCAGAATCCGCTGCCCGAATGGCAGGCCAGGCACAGGAAACCAGCGCAAAAGTTCTGGGAACAGGTCAATTACAGGCCGGAGCTGTTCGAGGTGCCCGAAGACTTGCGTCAGAAAATATCGCGGAGCCAATTTGACCAAGGTACGGATACACAAACCCTGCTGATCCGAACGGACCTCGACCGGGACGGCGAGCCGGAATTTGCTATGTTGCAATTCAGCGATTCGTATCTGTTTAATGCGCAATTATTCGTCCTGAATCAAGGCGGCTGGGAGGATTCTCCAATGTCGATCGGCGATAGATTTCGGTCCGAGACAATAGAGCAGCTGACGAAGGGAGAAATCACCACGCCTGCGCCTCGCTTCTCGCACCTCAGAGTCGGGGACATTCTGCTGCAAGTGAACGAGGCACAGCATGCAAGCAATATGGACGTCAATCCGGCTGTCGGAACTCAGCCCGTAAGCGATTGAACTTAATCCGCTATTGCTCGGTCTGTGACGCAGTCTCTGTCCTGATGCAGGCGCGCTAACTACGCTTCACTTTGATTTTTTCAGAATGGCGGCTTGCTTTGGTCCGAAGCGTCAAATCCATGAAGCGCGGTCGCGGCTTCCCGCAATGGTGGCGATACCTGCTCAAGGGTCGTGTTCGCGCGCTGCGTCCCCCGCAGAATGAATTGTCGATCAGCGAATATCTTGATTGGCTGCGTATAAAGGGTTATCGCATTTACAACGAGGTGCCGGGCGATAGCGGCAACCTCGATCACGTGGTCGTCTGTACGCAGGGTATTTACGTGATCAAGACGAAATCGCGGCGCCAGCCGCAGTCCGGCGATTGTGTTGTCGAGTTCAATGGCAGCGGCATCTCGATCAATGAGGGTCCATTGGATGAAGCGCCGGTGAACGAGGTTCGTGCTCAGGGCGAACAGCTGGAGCGCATCCTCAAAGAGCATACCGACCGTAACTTCACTGTCAGGCCGGTATTGCTGTTTCCCGGCTGGCATATTCGAGACAACGAAACACCGAAGACATCGGGCGTATGGGTCCTGAACCCGCGATCCCTGGGCAAGTGGATCGATTTTCGTCCTGCCAGTCTGCACCCGGACCTGGTTGAACTCGCTACGCAGGGGCTGGATCGCTACGTACAGCAGTTCGCCTAGGAAAATTCCTCAGCATCCCGGCGGATGGCCTTTCCGCTATACTGCATTCCGAACTATTGGCGGTTGCGCAGCTCCAACTCCAGCGGTTATCTGATCAGGCAGGGGGTCGAAATGATTCGACAGGGCACGATTTCGATTCTGGTTTTGACGATGATTGCATCCTGCAGCAGGGATGATCCTGCTTCCAATTCCATAAAGTATCCCGACACAGTGAAAGTTGACCATACCGATTCATATCACGGCACCGAAGTCGCCGATCCTTATCGCTGGCTCGAGGATGATGTTCGCGAGAGCGATGCTGTCAGGCTGTGGGTCGAGAAACAAAACGAAACGACGTTTGCCTATCTGAAGACCATAGAAGAGCGGGACGCAATTCGCGCGCGACTTGAGGAACTGTGGAATTATGAACGCTTTGGACTGCCCACAAAGAAAGCGGGTCGATACTTCTACAGCTACAACGACGGCTTGCAGAATCAGTCCGTGATTCACATGCAGGCAAGACTGGAGGATGAGCCACGATTGCTCATTGACCCGAATACGTGGTCCGAAGACGGGACCGTCGCGTTGGCGAGCTACCACCCGAGCCCGGACGGCCGGTTCTTTGCTTACCTGGTGCAGGATGGCGGCTCCGACTGGCGAACAGCGCAGGTCCTGAGCCTCGATACCGGTGATGTGCTGGCCGACAAAGTGGAGTGGCTGAAATTCACCAGCCTGTCCTGGGCGGCGGACGGGTCCGGTTTCTACTACAGTCGATTTCCGGTCACGCAAGATGGTGAAAAATTTCAGTCGCTGAACACGAACCATGCCGTGTACTTTCACCGCATCGGCGACACGCAGGAAAACGACACGCTTGTCTATCTGCGTCCGGAGAATCCGGAATGGCTCTATTTCGGGTCGGTTACCGATGACGGCGCGTACCTGGTCATAACCGTCGCAAAAGGAACCGACGATCGCTACCAGATTATCTATCAGGACCTGCGCAAGGAAGGATCTGCGCCCGTGATGCTGATCGAGGGATTCGATTTCGATTACACGCTGGCGGGTAGTATAGGCAGCGAACTGTACTTCCGCAGTAACAATGCTGCACCGCGCGGTCGCTTGATAGCGATCGACCTCGACCGTCCTGGCGAGTGGCGCGAAGTCATTCCGCAAACGGATGATGTCCTGTCCAAGGCTAGCCTTGTGGGCGGCCGGATTGTTGCGCAGTACATGCAGGATGCATGGTCGCTGGTCCGGATTCACGATACTCACGGAAAACTGCTCAGTTCGGTCGATTTGCCGGGTATCGGCAGCGCTTCGGGATTCGATGGAATGGTGGACGATCCGGAAACTTTTTTTCAGTACGAGAGTTTCGATACTCCGCCGACAGTAAATCGCTTTGACGTGGTAACGGGAGAAGTCGAGTTATTCAAGAAATCCAATGTGGATTTCGATAGCGATGATTACGTCGTTGAACAGGTGTTCTACCGGTCCAAAGACGGGACCCGTGTGCCGATGTTCATAGCGCATCGCAATGACATCGTGCAGGACGGCAATCGACCGACACTGTTATACGGATACGGCGGATTCAATATTTCCGAAACGCCGGAATTCTCGATCACGCGCCTCGCATGGATGGAGATGGGAGGGGTGTATGCAGTGGCGAACCTGCGTGGCGGTGGTGAATACGGAGAGGCCTGGCACAAGGCAGGTACGAAACTGCAGAAACAAAACGTGTTTGATGATTTCATCGCCGCGGGCGAGTACCTGATCGCGGAGAAATTCACGCGGCCGGCGAAACTCGCGATCTTCGGCGGCAGTAACGGCGGCCTGCTGGTCGGCGCCGTCGTGAACCAGCGGCCGGAGTTGTTCGGCGCCGCGATCCCCGCGGTCGGGGTCATGGACATGCTCCGTTTCCACCAGTTTACCGCTGGCCGATTCTGGGTAGACGACTACGGATCGTCAAACGATCCGGAGGAATTCAAGGCATTGCTTGCGTACTCGCCTTATCACAATCTACAGCCCGGTACCGAGTACCCGGCAGTGCTCGTGACAACGGCCGATACGGACGATCGGGTAGTGCCCGGCCACAGCTTCAAGTACGCAGCGGCCATACAGGCGGCACAAGCGGGCGATGCGCCTGTGCTTATACGCGTCGAAACCCGCGCCGGGCACGGGGCGGGCGTGCCGACGGCGAAGATTATCGAGGACTACGCGGATCGATGGGCATTTCTCGTTGAAAATCTCGATATGAAACTGCCCGAGGGATACGGCAAATAGCCCCGAATCGCTGTCCTGCGCTGCAGGATCAGCCGCCGACAACAAGCGAGGTCATGGAAATCGAACTGTTGACCTTATCGGTATGGAATTGAATGGATTCATGCTCCCTTTGCAGCGCGAGCACGCTAAGCAGGGGCAGGAAATGTTCGCGTGTGGGAACCGCAAGCTTCGCGTCCGCGCCGAGTACCTCGTAATGAATCAGCTTCTCGTGTCGTCGCGTCCTGGCAAGCTCTTTGACCTGTTCATTGAATTCGACGGCCCAGGCGACCGGTTCGTCGTTGTGGAAGTCGAATAGCTTCAGGTTGTGCACAATGTTGCCGCTGCCGAGGATCAGAACCCCTTCATCGCGGAGTGGTGCAAGGCGCTTTGCCACTTCGTAGTGGATGTTCGCCGGCTGAGCGGTATCGAGGCTCAGCTGCACGACCGGAATGTCGGCCCGCGGATACATGGCAACAAGAACGCCCCATGCACCGTGATCCAGACCGCGTCTTGAATCCAGATCGACTTTTTCCGGTGCCAGCAATGCGGCCGTTCGATGCGCGAGCGACGGACTGCCGGGTGCAGGGTAGCGGACTTCGTACAGAGACTTCGGAAACCCGTAAAAGTCGTGAATGGTCTCCGGCTCATCGGAACCCGTAACGAAAAGGCCCTGTGTTTCCCAGTGCGCGGAGATGCACAAGACACTTTCCGGTCGTGGAATTCGACCAGATAGTTGCTGCCAGCCGTGATGAAACTCGTTATTTTCGATTGCGTTCATCGGATTGCCGTGACCGACAAACACAGCGGGCATTGGTTTGGTTCGGCCGTCGCTCATTCGATTCTCCGAATTTCCACTGATGGAGCCTCGCTGGCAAAAAAACGGTTTCGATCCGGAATAAAAAAAGGGCAAGATCGTCAGATCTCGCCCTTTCCTTACTTAGCCCCGCAGGGCCAGTAGACCGCGATTATCAGATCGCGACGATGTTCTCAGCCTGCGGACCCTTCTGGCCCTGCGTAACGGTGAACTGAACCTTCTGACCTTCGGCCAGAGAGCGGTGTCCATCGCCAGCAATGTTGCTGTAGTGAGCGAATACGTCAGGACCGGATTCCTGTTCGATGAAGCCGAAGCCCTTCGAATCGTTGAACCATTTAACGGTGCCGGTAGTTGTAGCCATTCTTGTAAATCCTATTTAAATCAAAAGTAGATACGGCCTCTTGAGGAGACCATTTGGCATGAAATGTTACGGTTACTTATGAAAAACAGGATGAAGCACTACAAAGGTGGGACATCAATATTCTGTACATCACTACTAGCCGAACGTTCAAGCTGGGCGAAGTATATCGAGTGATTCCCCTAAGTCAATGAATTCTCCGTGAATATCGGTCCGGGCTAGTAAATACAGGCTCCCGGCAGGTGCCGCGGCTCGTGCGGCGCCAGGTCGCCAGTCGGAATCCGGGCTTTCTCGCCGGGCCTCGCCGCTACTTTTTTTCTGTTTCTGCCTGATCCGCCGGTCGAAGTTCGGCCAGAAATGCCTCGTCGTCCGTGGTCCAGGCCTCGCCGGCCAGTGTCCGCAGACCGGTCATTATGGTGACAGCGCGGTCGAGCTCGCCCCGCTGCGATGCGAGCCTGGCATCCAGGCGCATGAATTCATGCCGCGAGCCGGCCGCCGCACGGATCTCGTCAAGTACCGCTTCGGCGGCGTCCGTTTCACCTGTCTTGAGGTAAGCGTCGGCGAGGCTTGTGCCCGAATCGACCAGGAGCGATTCGTTCGCGTTTACCCGTGCATGCTCGACCGCTGACAGGAAGTGCGTGATGCTTGCCGGCACCTGACCACTTGCCAGGGCGACTTTGCCGAGGAGCAGCCGAGCCCGCGCCTCGTCGTCCGGATTTTCTGCCGCCCGGGCTCTTTCCAGGGCCAGTTGCGCGATAGTCAGAGCGCGCGCATTGTCGCCCAGTTCGAGTGCTGCCAGCGCGATGCCCTGGTCAGCGTCCCGAAGCCCGGCCGCATCGCCGATATTCTCGAAGATCAGTCTGGCCGCCTCGAAGCTTGCGATCGCCTCGTCTTGCGCTCCAAGAGCGGTGGCAACATACGCCGATTGCATTTTTGTATCGGCCAGCAAGAGTTGATCATCGAGGTCTGCGGCGTGAGCTTCTGCCTGGCCGGCATTCAATCGTGCGCGTGTGAGGTCGCCTTTCTCGCGGTAAATGACAGTCATATCCGACATGACTGAAACTTCGCCGATAGCATCGCCCAGGTCCTGGTAGATCTGCATCGCTTGTTCGTGTCGTGCAATGGCGCCGTCGATGTCGCCGCGGCGTCGCAGGATTTTCGCCAGTCGATTCAACGCAGGGGCTTCGAAGCGCCTTTGACCGCGTAACTGGAATCCCTCAACGGCTCTTTCCGCAAAGTCCTGGGCTTCTGCCAGGAAACCGAGTTCCAGTAACAGGCCCGCGTAGTTGTTATCGAAGTTGGGCGATGGTTCGGTGCCGACAAGCTCGTACGCTTCCCTCGCCTGATCGTAATATTCCTTCGCCATCGTCGTTTCGCCGCGACGCCCCGCAATCAGTGCGAGATTGATATTTACGGTGGCGCGTTCAATCGCGCGACGTTCTCCCGACGCATGCTCGAGCGCCTCGATAAATCGCTTTTCGGCAGCATCGTAGTCGTTGCGAACGAAGTACATCACGCCGGATGAATTCAGCGTAGCGATCAATGCGCGCTCGTCGTCGCCAGCTAGGGCCTCTTCATACAAAGCAGCAAACTGCGTTTCCGCAGTTTCCCACTCTCGAAGGTCGCGTGTGCACAATGCGATCTCGTAACGAAGCCAGAACAGCTCCGGTTCCTGTTCTGCCGCAACCCGGAACAGCGTGCGCGCTTCTTCGTATTCGCCCTGCAATTCCAGGTCGAGCGCGCGCGCGTATATTTCGTTGACAAAGGAATCTGTCGATACCTTTGCGAAGCGCCCGACGGTTTCCGTTCCGGCGCTGGATACTACGCCAGCGATTACGCGAGCCATGTCGGCGGCCAGGACAGCGGGCGAATCGCCAACAATGACGCGACGCGTGCGGTGGCCATCGCCATAAGTAACGATAGCTCCGAGCCTGTACAAGCCGCCCTGCAAGTCCAGCGAGGTACTCAGCACCACCCCGGCCCCGGCGTCCCGGCGAATACGTTGCAGCAGCTCTTTTTTCGGAGGATGCAGGAATTCGGTATCGCCGACGACGCGAAGTACCGCCCGCTCCTGAGCTACATCGATGCCGGCATCCTCGAGCATGCGTGACAGAAGACCCATCAGTCCGACCCGCACCCACGACAGGTTTTCGTCGTCGACGCGGTTGTCGATCGGCATGACCGCCACCACGCCGGAGGTTACCGGCGGTGCCGGATCGCGGTACTTGAGCAACACAATGGCGATGGCAATCAGCAGCACGACAGCGACGGCGAAGACGTAGTGGGTCATGCGCGGTTTCCACCGCTCGCGCAATGCTCGCATCGTCGCGGTTTCGCCGATACCCGTGGGAGCTTTCTCTTGCTCTGCCGGCGCTTCGGGTTCGAGCTCGGCAACGAAGCGGTAGCCGTGGCTGTGCAGCGTGCGAATCACCGATTGCTGACTGGCATCGTCGCCGACGGCGCGGCGCGCTTTCATCACACAGCGCGTGAGTGAGGCCTCGGTAACGATGGAGCGGGGCCACAGTGCCGTCTGCAGCTCGTCCTTGCTGACTGCCCGGTCGCGATGTTGCAGCAGGTACAGGAGCAATTCGAAAGCCTTGGGCTCGGCATCCACCAACTCGCCTTCGTGCCGCAATTCCCGGCCGGCGTCGTCGAGCTCATAGGGTCCGAATCGATAAATCATGCCCGTAGGGCCTCCAGGTACCTGTGCGGGCAGTTACTTTGCCCTGAGTCAGTAATTGGTCAGCGAACAGTCAGTACTTCGTCCTGCGCCGGTCAGGACTGCGCCTGAGTGTATCCCGAGAATGTGCGCCAAGCCATTAGGCTTTTTTAATCAATTACTTACAGGAGAATACCCGTGAAACGCAGTCTCATATTCGTATACGGTGTACTGAGTTATGCCTTTTTCTTTGCAACCTTTCTATACGCGATAGGTTTCATCGGCAACATCGCCGTTCCGAAGTCCATCGATTCCGCGCCCGGCCTGCCGCTGATGCCTTCCCTGCTCATCGATTTTGGCCTGCTGGCATTGTTTGCAATTCAGCACAGCGGCATGGCGCGCCCGGCCTTCAAACGGTGGGTGACGCGATTTATTCCGAGCGAAGCCGAAAGGAGCACGTACGTGCTCCTGTCGAGCATTTGCCTCGCGTTATTGTTCTGGCTGTGGGCACCTCTTGGTGGAGTCGTATGGAAAGTTACGAGCGCTTGGGGGCAGGGGACACTGTATGGATTGTATTTTTCCAGCTGGGCGTTGTTGCTCTATGCGACTTTCCTGATCAATCACTTCGACCTGTTCGGATTGCGCCAGGTTTTCCATGCATTGCGTGGCACGGACATGCCGGCCTTGGAGTTCGCGACGCCTGCTCTATACAGGCTCGTCCGCCACCCGATATACGTGGGGTGGCTCGGGATCATGTGGTTTACGCCCACGATGTCCGGTACGCACCTGGTGTTCGCAGTGATTTCAACCTTGTACATCCTCGCCGGCATTCGGTTCGAGGAAAAAGATCTTGTCGATATGCACCCGGAGTACGCGCAATACAGGCAAAAAGTCCCGGCATTGATTCCGTCGTTTTCCAGACGCCTGAATGCGAAGACTGAAATGCAGTCTGTCTGAATCCGAGGGGCTGCGGCAACGGTCGGAGCCCTTTTTCTTGACCAAAACGGAGGTAGTAATCGTGAACTCAATCATGGCATGCAGGCACTACGCCTGGTTCCAGCGGCTGGGCGCCGCCAGCTTCTTTTTTTTTCTGGTCAAGGGTCTGCTGTGGGTTGCTGCACCTTTTGTCCTGCTGTGGTTCGGCTGAAAACGTCCCGGCCTGTCAGTGTCGGGTCGTCGACGCCGGCTTTGCAGCCAGCGAACTCAGCTCACGCAGCAGCTCGGTCCCCAGATCCTCGAGCTGGCCGTCACCATGTGGCTCGAAATGATCGGTGCGCCCGGTATCGATGTCTGTCGATTCCGCGGAGCCGCCGGCATGGAACTGCAATTTGCAGACACCGACAGAAATGCTGTCATTGTCCTTGATCGCAAACTGGCGGAAGCGCCTTCCGTTCACGAACGTACCATTGGTGCTGCCAAGGTCCACGATTCGTACGGCGCGCGGCGCATTGACGATCAGAGCGTGATAGCGGCTGACGGTCGGATGATTGATGCAGATATCGCACATGACGTCCCGACCGATCAGAATGTGCCCCTTGTCCAGTGACCGCTTCTGTACGACTTCATCATCAATGCGGGCAGTGATGTGTCCGTGCGCGGCACGGACCGGCATTTGGCGCGCCGCCTGGACCTTCGCCAACGGTAAAGCCCCTTTCGGTTTTTCCGGCTGGGAATCCTGCCTTAACTGATCTTCCGCCATCGCTACGACTTCCGGCGTGACAAGTGGCGTCTGATCGTCGTCGAGCAACTCGAGGCATTTGGAACACATGTCGCTCAGCACATCCGGTACGCCACCGCTGATTTCGTGCAGCAGCCCAACGGCCTCAAAATCGAACACCTGGCCAACGTGTCGTTGTCCGCCGGCTTCCACCCGCCGCTTGACGTATTCGCGGCTCTCCGTTTCTGTCAGCGGCGAAAGATAGATTCGATCACGAGTCTGGCCGCGTATGGCATTCAATGGCGGCTCGCTGAGCAATTGATTCAGGCCGGGCTGGCCGGTCAGGATCACCATCAGGCCGTATTTTCCGGCGGCCTCCATTTCAACCAGCCGGCGAATCTTGTCCAGCATCCAGCAACTGTTGTCCTGGGCTTCCTCGATACAGATTATGGTCCGGCAATGATGGGTTCGTTGATACGACAGGAACATCGTAAAGATCTTTTCGAGATCGGCGAGATTCATGTCCTTCGGCTCGAAACCAATGGCACGAATTATTCGCCGCATGGCCATGACGGGATCCGCACAGGGCTCGGTCACCCGGGCGACCGCGATGTCGTCTGCAGCGATATCGTTGAGAAATCGGCTGATTACGAAACTGGCACCGCTCTTTCCTTCGCCAATCACGATCGACAGGGGAGACAATGCCTTGTATGCCAGTCGCAGGCGCTCCAATGCGTTGCGGTGGCAATCGGTCAAAAACGGCTGTTCCGGCTCGATATCGGGTTGCGCCGGCGGGGCGATTCGGGCTAGCTGTGGAGGACTCATGTCGCTTACCTCTTTGGCCTTTTCAAACATGCAGTTAAAGGCTCTTGTTGAGTTTTTTTTTAGCTTTGCCAGTCTAGTGCAAGCCCCTCCTCAAGTAAAGTCGAGCCTAAGCTTAGGGATTCAAGCCCTTGAAAAACACCGCAATCGTTTGCGTTTTTCGGTACCTTGCTGGCCGCCTGTGATCGCTTGCCGAGCTGCAAGATCATCTCTGCGAAATAACATACAATAACGCCCACAACCTATTGAATTAAAAATATAAATCAAATCGATCACGGGCGCTGGGCTGGGAGCTGCCTGCCTGCCTGGTGAGGTCGGCTGCACCTCACGGAAAGCTCAGGTTTGCGGCATGGGGATTTCGTCCTTGTGCCGCGATAACCAGTCGTCAAAGTTCTGCAGGTCCTTGTTCAGCGAGCGGGCTTCGTGCAGGCCGCGCGCGCGACAGAATTCTTCGCTGAAGTCGCGGTTGAACTGAAACATATTGCCGAGATCGTCGGCGCCGGCAAATCCGAAGCTTCGGTAGGTGTCCGGGTCGACGGCGTCATACCGGACAACCCGGCCGAGTGCCTTGCTAAGGGCGGCTGCCATCTCCGCGCCGCTCAGGTATTCACCGGCCACCCCGACGGTGCGGCCGATGTATTTGGCGCCACTGCGAAAAATGCCGTAGGCGCAACGGCCTATGTCGTCGCTGGCGATACCGGGCAGCTTCTTGTCACCCATGGCCATGGTGATGGTCAACGCGCCGTCTGCGCCGACCTGTGGTCCCATTCCGAAATGGATCAGGTTGTCCCAGTAGTAGGAAGTGAGCAGGAACGTGGTCGGAACCTTGCGATCGGTAAACTGCCCGTTGGCTTCTCCCTTTGCGTCGAAGTGGGGCACCTTGTACTTACCCATCAGTGTGGGCATCCGGTTGTCGCTTAATGGAATCCAGTTTCGCGAATCCTCCAGCGTCGACCAGATGACGTGCTTCAGTCCGCATTCCTTCGCCGCCTCGGCCATCTTCGCGGCCTGAGCAAGCTCCTTGTCCGGCGAAAAGTGCTCCCAGAAATTGGTTACGCAATAGGCGCCGTACGCGCCGTTGAAAGCCTTCTTCAGGCTGTCGACGTCGTCGAGGTCCGCCTGGACCACTTCGGCGCCAAGTTTCGCAATTGCAACAGCCTTGTCGGACTTAGGATTTCGGGTTACCGCCCGAACGCCGAATTTGCTTTTGGCGTCGCCGAGTATTGCCCGTACGAGTCCGCCGCCTTGTGCGCCCGTCGCACCGGTTACGACGATGATCTTCTTGCCGGAGGCCTTCGCTTTGCGGACGCGCGTCGCTGCTTTTGCGGATGCTTTCGCAGGTCTTTTCCTGACCGGCTTCGACTTCGCCTTGGCGACTTTCTTTTTTGCGCCCTTTTTTTTCGGGCCTGATGCCGGTTTTTTGTTGGCTTTCGCCGTTTTCGTTTTCACGCCGGCCTTTTTCCTGGCGGGGGCTTTCGATTTCCTGGCCATGTTTGCACCTCGGTGTAAGGCGTTGACTAACCCAATGGCGGCGCAGGCGCAGCCTGCGCGCAGAAACCAATTTATACGCCTTCCGAGGATTCCTGCCTACTGTCCCCGGTCGGCTGACCACGACCGGGTTTGATATAGGCTAGAGTGGCACGATAGCGCCATCCCGGTAGCGCACTTTGCCGCCTACGATAGTCATCACGATCCTGGTGTCGCGGATCTTGTCGTCCGGCACGGTGAGAAGGTCCTGTGACAAAACCGTGATGTCGGCCAGCTTGCCCGTAGCAAGCGACCCTTTGAGGTCTTCCTCGAATGCGGCGATCGCATTGCCCATCGTGTAGGAGTAGAGCGCGCGCTCGCGGGAATAGACCTCCTGCGGCTGGAATTTCGTGCCGTCCGGGAGGATGCGGGTAACCGAGCAATGAAAGCTCGCAATCGGGTCGATCTCGTCAACCGGCGGATCCGTGCCATTGGTCGGTGTGGCGCCGGCTTCCGCCAGGGTGTTGAAAATATAGCCTCGTTCCAGCGTTCGTTCCGGTCCAAGCCGGTCGACCACCCAGGGCCCATCGGAACAGGCGAATATACCTTGTACCGCCGGTATGATCCCCAGATCGACAGTACGTTGAACGTCATCCGGATGAATGACCTGGGCGTGCTCGATGCGCCATCGAAGATCTTTCTTGTCCGGATGTCGCGAGAATTCCGCTTCGTAGATGTTCAACAATTCGCGATACGCGCGATCGCCGATGCCCTGGATCGCCATCTGGTAAGCATTTTCGATCGCGAGTTTGGCAGAAGCCTCGATCTCCTCGATCGGAACTACGTTGAGACCGTGACTCCGTGGCATATCCGCGTACGGCTCAAGCAGCCAGCCGCCGTGCGTGCCGAGTGCTCCGTCGAGAACCTTTTCGCCGATGCTGCGCACGGTCAGGAAGTTGTCGCCGTAGCCAACCATTCGATAATCGGCAAGCCGACCTTCCATATCCTTCGCATCTTCCTCGAACGCCATATAAAGACGAACCGGTAGTTTGCCTTCGTCAGCCATCTTGCGAATGAGATCCACTTCGGCAAACGTGGTGCCCAGATCCTGAAATGAGGTAATACCGTGACGCAGCGCTTCTTCGCCACCGAGCGTAACCATGCGGCGCAACTCTGCTTCTGCAACGCCTGCCTGTCGTCGGCCCTGGTGACCGGAGTAAGCCTGGCGAAAAACGTCCTGTGCGGCTTCACGCATCATGCCGGTCGCGTGTCCGTCGGAATCCCGGACGATCTCACCACCTTCAGGAGGCTGCGTCGTATCCGTGAGCTCGACCAGCGTCATCGCTTTCTTGTTGACGAAAACCCCATGACCGCTGGTGTGAATCAGCATCACCGGGTGCTCGGGAGTTGCTGCACTTAGCGACGCATGTGTAGGCAGTCCCTCGACCAGCACGTCCTCCTTTGTTTGCCATTTGTCCTGGTGCCAGCCGCGGCCGATGATCCATTCACCGGCTGGCGTATTCCTGGCCGATTCGGCAACCATCGAAACGATTTCGGAAAAACTTTTCGCATAGCGAAAATCAAGGATCAGCAAGGATCCACCGAAACTCGTGTAGTGACCGTGGCCTTCTATGAGCCCGGGAATGGCGGTTTGGCCGCGGAGATCGATAACTTCGGTGCCTTTTCCTACGTAGGCCGCAATCTCCTCGTTCGTACCTACGGCAACGATGCGGTCTCCGCTTGCGGCGAGAGCTTCGGCTCTGGGCAGTGCTGGATCGACTGTCACGACAATTCCGTTGGTCAGCACCAGGTCCGCTACCGGATGGACGCTGGAGGGACCGCAGGCGCTCAATGCTGCCATCATTGGAATCAAGCCTAAGTAGCGCATCGTTTCTCCCGAATCATTTGCTGCATATCTGCATGACTATTGCGGGCCCTTGGGAAAATGACCAACGACCTTTGACAGGCTTATCGTATTGCATGAGGTGATGCTGGTCGACCTCGATCCATGCCTCATTGGCAGTGCGGACCCGTGCTGATCTGTCCGTCGCGTAGACCAGAAGCGTATCGGCATCGACAAGCAAATCCCGAGGAGCATTGCCGTCTGGCACATCGACATGTGCAACACAGTGTTTACGATGGCATATCACGTTAAAGTCCCGGATCGGCCCGTCGTGCAGCGTGGCGATGGTTTCGTGGTCGCCCGAAAAACGAGCGGCGGAAAAACGTGTAGACAAACTATCGATCTGCCCGGTCGAATGCTTGAGCGTGATGCCGCGACCTTCCAACAACAACAACGTCCTGTCGCAACCGGGAAAATGAGAGAACGGCCCGTCGCTATCGACGACAGCGATACTCAGGCGCCAGGCGAATCCGTCGCAACCGGGCAGGGACCGCGACAGCAGCGCCAGGGTTTCGCCACGGCCGTTACGCCATGGCACTGTCCGAAAGGATTCGGGTGTATGAATCGAATAGCTGCTCACATTGACCGGGTATTCGACACGTTCATCGATGCTGGAACAGCAGACTATAGTTCGTCCTCATCATGCAATGCACGCCCGCCATCGCAGGCGGACGTGCGTTGTCGTGACAAGAGTGCTCTTTATTCCAACGCGTTTACGGCGAATGCCACGTAGGGCAGTGCTATTCTCCGGCAGCTTCTTCGACCATTTACATGGCGGCCGACGTGCAGGTCGACACTTTGTCGAACGCTTTCTGCAGTGCCCGCCCTTCATCGCTGTCATAAGCTCTTACGTCGGCCGCGTAGACCTCCAGGTTCGGGTAAGAGTCGACGTACATCACGACGCTCAGGTCGGACGACACCATCGGCGTTGCCACGGAACCGCGGAGGTCTTTGCCGTGCGGTTTCTTGTTTGCCCAGGAAACCCAAGCGGCCTGCGCAGCCCGCATGTCGGCCACGACATGCCCCTCGTTGAGTGTGCAGGTCCAGACCTGGTTCACTCTCGAGTCGGCAAGAACGGCGTTGCCTGCCGCCAAGAGGATTAGCGCGCCGGCGAGACGCCAGCTCCTGTCAAATGTGCACATGTCTTGAATCTCCCTAAGTTATTGTTATAATTGAAAAAAAGAGCAGCCATGCGAATAAGTATAGGAGATTACCGGCGGCTCGCAGGCAAGGAAACCTTTGACCGCCCGGACCCGAGTATGTGGATCGCGCAATCAGCGAAAGCTTGCCGCGACCAGCGCGGCGATTTCCGCGTGCAATCCGCTGAGGGTTGCGACGTCGACGTCGGACCAGGACATGTAAACGGCCAAGACAATCGGTTGCCCGTTGGGCGGCCAGGCGACCGCGATATCGTTCACCGCACCGTTCATGCCGGTGCCGGTCTTGTCGCCAACACGCCAGGTCGACGGCAATCCGGCCCGCAGCCGTCTCGTCCCGGTCGTGCTCGCTACCATCCAGTCCTGCAAGCGCTTCCTGGAGTCTTCGCTCAGTTCTTCCGAGAAAAGTAGTCGACGCAAGCTTTCGGCAACCGCCCGCGGTGTGGTGGTATCCCGTTCATCGCCGCGCGCGTTCTCGTTCAGCTCGACTTCGTAACGATCGAGGCGGGTGATGTCGTCGCCACCCTGGCGAAGAAACTGCGTCAATGCTTCCGGCCCGCCGATGATCTCCAGTAGCATGTTGGCTGCCGTATTGTCGCCGAGAGTTACTGCCGCATCGCTCAGATCCGATAGCGACATCGCTGCGTCTTCCACCAGCTCCCCAACCACGGGCGAATAGGGCTGAATGGTTACGCCTTGCAGGCTGACAGTGTCCGCCAGGTTCAGTTGGCCATTGTCAACCTGAGCCAGTACCGCTGCAACCAACAAGGGCTTGAACGTCGAAGCCATTGCAAAGCGTTCATCGGCCCGATAGGCCAATTCGTTTCCGGTTGCCGTATCAAGCGCATAGACGCCAATACTGCCGCCGGTCCGTTGTTCCAAAGCGAAAATTGAATCGGCGAAACTGTCGGAATAGGCCCTGTTGGAACGGTGGCAGCTTGCTGCAGCAAAAATTACGAGGCACGAGAGCAGCAGTGGCCAAATCAAGTAAAGACTTTCGATCCGCTTCAACTGCAATTTGGACTCAAGATGAAAAATGTAAGGTGGCCGCAATTTAGCAGCCAGGAATGCGGCGGCCAAGCGTCAGGTCCTTGTCCCCAAGTGCTAGTGCTAAGCTGTTTGATTTCCGAGATGATTCCGATGAACGATACATGCTCGCAAAAGGTATCTTGCGCGATCGGATACCTCGCCTTGGCCTGTATTACTCTGGTCGCCGTCGAAGCCATTGGCCAGCAGGTTGCAGACGACAACTGGGTGCCGACGGTTAACAAACCTGCTTTTCCGGCCGGTTCTGGGCCCGTAGTCCTGGTCGATGCCGCGCACGGCAATTTCCACACTATCGACGGCCGCTTTGCGGCATTTGCCGAGTTGCTGCGCCTCGACGGCTACCGGATGCGAAATTCGGATGCCGCGGTGACGACGGCTTCACTTCGGGAGGCGAGGGTATTCGTCATTTCGAACGCAGTAGCAGGCGGCGACGACGCCGAGTGGGTGCTACCCACGCCGCCGGCTTTCACCGCCACGGAAATCAAAGCCATTGTGCAGTGGGTTCGGGACGGTGGCTCGCTGCTGTTAATCGCCGATCACATGCCGTTCCCCGGCGCGACCGCCGATCTGGCCAATGCATTCGGCGTTGTTTTTTATAACGGCTACGCCATGAAATCTCCAACGGAAGGCAGAACGCTGTCATTCGCGCGTTCTTCAGGCCTGCTGTCAGATCATGCCATCACGCGCGGTAGGTCGGAGGCCGAGGCCATACAAAGCGTAACCAGCTTCACCGGTCAGGCGTTTCGTTTCGTCACGGAAGTTCAGCCGCTGATGCGCATGCCGGATGACTGGTTTGTCTACCTGCCGCGCGAGGCGGGCGAGTTCGACGAGTCAACGCCCTACGTGTCCACAAGAGGCCTCATCCAGGGCGGCGTGCTGAGATTCGGATCGGGCAGGGTTGCAGTGTTCGGTGAGGCGGCCATGTTCACGGCACAAACCCGGGTTCGCGATGGCGTCGTCGGGACAATGGGGATAAACCACCCATCGGCGCCGGAGAACGCCCAGTTCGTACTGAACGTGTTGCACTGGCTGACCGGCTTGCTTGCTGACTAGCTCAGCAAAGCCGCGTCGTATTGCATGCAGCCCGATCCCGGGCGCTTACCCATAGCGCTCGGTAAGTGCGCGAAAAAACGGCTCGGGATCGAGATCGCGGCCGGTGGCCCGCGTAATTATTTCTTCCGCACTGAGGCTCGAGCCATGAATGTGCACCTGCTCGCGAAGCCAGCCTGTCAATGATTGCAGGTCACCTCGCTCGAGAGCGGCGTCCAGGTCGTGGCGGCGGTTGAAACTTTCGATCAACTGGGCGGCGTACAGGTTGCCGATCAGGTAGGTCGGGAAATAACCGAACATACCAAGGGCCCAATGCACGTCCTGCAAGCAACCCTCGCGCGCGCTATCGGGCCGGACACCCAGCAGACGCTGGCTTAGCTCGTTCCAGGCGCCTGGAAGGTCCGTGACCTTGAGATCATCGGAGAGCAGCGCCAACTCCAGCTGGTATCGCAACAGAATGTGCAGGTTGTAGGTAACTTCGTCCGCTTCGACGCGTTTCAGACCGGGCCGGACTACGTTGATGGACTTGACAAGCTCTTCCGGACTCCAGCCATCGAACACGCCGGGGAAATGTTCGAGAAAGTCCGGCAGGTAATGTGTCCAGAATCCGCGTCGGCGTCCGACGTGATTTTCCCATAGTCGCGACTGAGACTCGTGAATGCCCATGCCGGGACCTTCCGCAAGCAAAGTGTTGCGCAGTTCACTGCCAAATCCCTGGTCGTAAAGCGCGTGGCCGCCTTCATGAAGCGTTGCGAACAAGGCGGGCATCGGGTTGCGCAAATCCGAACGGATCGTCAATCGAACGTCGTTCGGACTGGCCATCAGTGTAAACGGATGCGTCGAGAGGTCGATGCGGCCGCGCGTGAAATCGAAACCCATGTCGAGCAGCACCTTGCGGCAGAATGAAACTTGCTGTGTTTCCGGGTAGTGCGCGGTCGGTAGGGGAGTGGCAGTTCGTGTTGTTTCGGTCAGTCTGCCGACCATTGGCTCGAGCCGCTTGCCGACGGCGTCGAGTACAGGCTCCAGACGGCCGCGTGTCATGCCAGGTTCGTACTCGTCGAGTAACGCATCGTACCCGTCGTTTGACCTGCTCAGAGCCTGTGCACGTTCGCGCACTAGCGCCAGCACATTGGCGAACGGTTTGGCAAAAATCGAAAAATCGTCTTCTCGAAGCGCCAACTCCCAGGAAGCCAGGCAACGAGAGCGTATTTCTGCAAACTTCCGCACAAGTTCGTCCGGCAAGGCGAGAGCAATGCGGCGATGTCGGCGGAGTCTTTTCAGTTCCGCCTTTGTCAGAGTGTCACTGGAGGGATCCAGTGCAACGCGTTCGATTAGTTCGCCGAGTTCGTCTGCTGCGAGAAGCCGGTGCCGCAAGCCTTCGAGTGTGGCCAGTTGTGCCCCGCGTTCGGGACGCCCACGCTCGGGCAGATAGGTCTCCTCGTCCCAGTTCAGGAGACCGATCGTGCCGTCCAGCTGGCGCAGATCGGCAATCATACCGGCAAGTCGGGCTTTCGCATTGCCGTCGGGAATAGAGGCTCGCGCCGGTGCCCTCAGTTCCGGCGGCTTGTGACCGATAAGTACGGCCACCAGTCCGCCGCGTTGTGCGACGTTTATGACCTGGCGCTGTGAGACCCGGCCCAGCGTACCAATACCGTGGTCTGTCGCGGCAAAACCGAAAACCGTATAGAAGGGCTCGTCGCTGACACGACCGTCCTTCCCGACTATGGGAAATTCGTGCACGGGCAGGTTGGCGGCCGACTGCACGACCCACGAGCGGTGCGGATCGTCGGCAAGGGAAAGGGCCTCATCGATCAAGGTATCCCACTTGCCTGCTTCGATCGTGGATCCAATGTGAATACCAGCGCCGCCATAACCGCGATTCGGTTTCAGCACGAGTTCCTCGCGGTGGCGCCGAATGAACTCCGGAAGATCGCCTTCCCCGTGCGGCAATGTCACGCGCCGTGGCGAAACGATTCGCGTCCACAATATGTGACGTCGAAACAGGCGCAATTCTTCGGAGCTGAAATATTTTCCGGCGAGCCCCTCGTCGGTGAAAACTTCGAAGCAACTCTTGTGATCGAAGTCGCCGCCCAGCGATGACACCATGCGATTCTGCTTGAACAGCAAGCGCATGGCTTCGAATCGAATACCCTCCGCGCGTTCGAGTTCGAGCAGGTCGCGCGCCTCGTAATCGCGGTAGGCAATGTCGACTCGCACATCCTGAAACCAGACTTCGCCTGCGCCTACCTCGAGTTCGCGCGGATCGGCATGGACGATCGTCGCGCCATGCCGCTCGCGACAGAAATCACGAAGCGAAGGTTGCTCGGTCGGCCCTTCGCCCGAGTACTTGGGTTCGATCAGGCACAGATTCCCGCCTTCCCGACCAACCGCACGCGCGTGGTCGAGCAGCACCTGCAGGAAGAGGTCACGCTGGTCGCGCGGCAATTCCAGTTTGAGATCAGGATCGTGAGCACAGATCGTCGGCACGATATTGCGCGCGACCAGCGCTTCGGCCACGGGCGCAAAATGCAGACCGCCAACGCCGGACAGGTTCGGTTCGATGAACTGCAACGAGTCCTGCCAGCGTGCCCCTGTGAAGTCGCATACGGCGTCAAGCCGCCCGTACACGGGATTGAGGCGACTGTGATCGGGCCCCCAGATCTCACGCAGGAATTCCTCTTCGTCCGACGCAATGGGCAGCAGCGCTCGCACAGCCGGGTCGGACAGGTACAAGTCGGGCAGGCGCCGCAGGGCATCCGTTATACGGCTGCAAACGTGATGCAGGTAAGCGACTTGCTCGGGCATAACAACCAACGGCCGCAACATGACGCGGACTGTCTCTGTTACGCCTTCGCGTTCGTACACGACGGCATTGGCCCAGGCGTCGGCACCGAGCGTGCGCTCGAGCTGCGCAAGCGAGGCGGCAGAAATCTGGGCGGCGGCTCGCCGGACCCGCGTATCGAGGGTCTTGGCGCTCAAACCAAGTTCTTCGGTGGGTGAGGGCATCCGCTACCGGTCAGCTAGAAATGAGACAGCTTGCCGCGCCGCGTGGGGGCTGGCTATAGGTAGTTGTGCAAAGAGTGTTGCTGTCGCCCGCAGTGCGGGCTCCTACAGTCGGAGCTGCCGGTCGACGGCATCGCGGGTTTGCGGCAAAGGCTGCCAGGCGCCGGCCGCCGGTTCCAGGCGAGCAGCAACGTCTGATACGGGCCACCGACCGGACGTCCGGCTGGTTGCCTTCGCGCGTACTCCTCGTAGTTTCGCAGCGCGATATCGAATTGCCTGGCGGCGTGCGCAATGTTGTCAGTGTCCAGGATCAGTGTGAGGTTTTCCGGGTCGGCCTGCAGTCTCGCCGAAATCTGCCGCACCGCTTCTTCGTTGTTTCCGGCGGCAAGTTCCGCGAAGGCGATAAGTGAATCGCTGACGCGGCGGGCTTCGGCATGCTCGGAGATCAGGTTAAAACTGTTCATTAACGTGAAATTCGATGCGAGATCGTTCGGGTTTTCTGTATAGGCTTTGAGGCCCCACTCGATGCCGTCCGCGATATTTCCGGTGTGTTCGGCTGCGTCCGCGTGTTTCCAGTACGAGGCCCAGGCGCTGCTCTGCGGCAGCAAACCGTCTGCGACTTTGTGCGCTTCCTGCGATTGCTGGGTGACGACAAAGTAATTGGCCTGATTCAGGCGCGCGATGACCGATAGGGGGTCGACCTCAGGCATTTCGTCCGGAAGATCCTGAAATTCGCTACCGGCCGAGCTCGCCCAGCGCGATGCGCTGCCAGTTCATCGCGTCGGTGTAGCTCGGGTTGCTGTCCAGCGCCATTCGGGTATCGGAAACAGCTTGCTGCCAGTCGCCGGTGTGAATGGTCATTAGTCCGCGTGCGGCGTGCGCCTCCGGCAGCTCGGGAGCGAGTTCGAAAGCCAGATTGATGTGCGGCGTCGCGCGCCGGTTCACTTCTGTCATCGACAGGTCGCCGTAGGTTCCACCTGAATCGAGCAGCAGTATGGTGACGATGGCGAGCTGCGCATGCGCCGGCGCATAGATTGCATCGAGTCTCTGTGATCGTTCCAGGTGTCGCACGGCGTCTTCCAGCGACTCGCGACCACGCTGGTGAATCAGGCGGCGGCCCTGCAGGAACGCATCGTAGGCCTGCGTGTTGGCGGCCGCGATGACCATCGGTTGCGGGTCGTCAACTGCGTCCTTGCCAAGACCCAGTTCGGCTTCCAGTGCATCGCCAATGGCGGCGGCAATCTCGTCCTGTATAGCGAAAACGCCGTCGAATTCACGATCGTAGGTTTCGGACCACAGGTGATAGCCGTCGGAGGCTTTGATCAGCTGTGCAGTCATACGCAGCCGCGTACCGGATTTGCGCACGCTGCCTTCGAGCACGTGTGCCACTTTCAATTGCTCGGCAATCTTGACGATATCCTCGTTCTCGCCCTTGAACTGGAATGACGAGGTGCGTGCGGCAACGCGCAGGTTCTGGTACTGCGCAAGTACGTTAAGTAACTCCTCCGAAATTCCGTCCGACAAATATTCCTGTTTCGGATCCGAACTCATGTTGACGAAAGGCAATACCCCGTTCGATCGGTCGCGCACCGACGAGGAAAGCACTTCCGCTTTATCGATTTTTTCGCGAACAGCCTGCAAACCCTGCGGTACTGATGGGCTACGGTACTGAATTACTTTTCATCTTCAGTTATCAGGTATTCGGCACTCTGCAGCATCTTTACCGAGGAGATCGCAACTTCCATCAGGAACAGAAGAAGGGCCAGAACAAGCAACAACATCGCCAGCACAAACAATGACGCCAGCACCGTGCTCAAATCGAACGGGGCAAATGTGCCGATAAAGAGGCGGATAATGACTACGCAAATCAGTAGCGCCGAGCTGACCGACAGCCGCATGGCCCAATTGATGATCTTGATGCGACGCCAAAGATCGTTCATTTCTGCCAACAGGCGATCCTTGTGGATTTCTGACGCAACCTGCGGCATACGTGCCTCGATCCGTCGCATCCGGTCAACCACGCGACCGAATCGCGTGGTAACAACCGACAGAATTGCGCCGATACCGGTTAACAGAAAAACCGGGGCGATGGCCGACTGAATGGCGGCGGATACAGAATTTGCAGGAGTTGTAAGTTCCACTGAGTTCGGTCCAAAAGGCCGAGTTGCAGAATGGTCCAAAGTAACAGTGCGTTGTTACGATACTGCGTAAACACGAATCATTGAAGTCAGCATCACCGGGGAGCCTCGGCGTTAGCAGCCAGCTTGCCAAGATACGCGGCAAATTCCGGGTCTTCCCCTTGCAGCAGGTCTGGTATGGCTTCGCGGAAGTCGTCGCGTGCGCACCATTCTTCCATGAAGTCTTTCCACGAATGCCAGCGCCTCGCGTCTTTTCCCGACAGGTCCGGTTCGTACAACAGCAGGTACGCACGCTCGAACAGTGCAATCAGAATTCCAAATATGGCTTGCATGCGCTCGCGTTGCTCCTCGTTAAGATCACCTGTACGCGTCTTGGACATCAGTCGCAGGTCCGGATTATCCAGCGCGAGGCGCAGAAAATCCTGATAGCTTCCGGCGAGTGTTTCATAAACCTCTTCTTCCTCTGCAACACGTTCCTTGCGTTTCTCGTAAAGGAATACAGCCATCGCGAGCGGCAAACCGAGGACGGTGACGACATAGCTGAGGAGTTCCCAGATTTCCAGGTTCATGGCAAATCAGTCGATCACGACAGCTTTGACAATGGCGAGGTGATCGCTCACTCCCCGCTTGAACGCATCGACGCTGATGCGTTCGTCGTTGCCGTGAATCCTTGAGAATTCCGACTCCGGGACCACGACAGGATCAAAACCATAACTGGCAATACCCAGATCCCGGGTGAAATGGCTGTCGGTGAATCCGGTTGAAACCGACGGAACCACCCTGGAGCCGGGGTGACGTTCAGCCGTGACTTCTTCAATGGCACGGTAGAGCAGGGTGTTTGTCTCGGATACCGCCGGCGTGAAGGCCATGATCACTTCGATTTCAATTCCCGTACTTTTCAGCAATTCGCGCAGCTCGCTGACGAATAACTCGCTCGGCCGGTCCGGGAGGATGCGGCAGTCGATCTCAGCCCACGCTTTTGGCGGAACGACATTGATCTTGTTCGAGGCTTCGAAACGGGTTATCGAGCAGGTGTCCCGCGTCAGGGCATGCATTAACGGCGAATGCTTCTGCAGCCTGGAGAGGAAACCCGGTTCTTTTACTGCTGCCGCGATCTTGCGGTAGGACTCCTGCCACTCCGGCGCCGCACTCGGCGACAGCGACCGAAACATTGCGTCCACAGCGTCCACGATACGCGGCGGGAACGGGTTGGCGCGAAGGATGGCCAACGCATCCACGATTCGTGTGACCGACGACGTCGCATTTGGCATCGAGCCATGGCCGGGCGTATCGACGGCGACCAGTCGCAACCAGACCGGAACTTTTTGCGTCACTTCTACGTTGAAGATGAGTTCCTTGTCGGCCTGCTCGCCGTTGCCGCCTTCGTTGATCAGCAGACCGGCGCCGCGGAAGACTTCCGGGTGATGTTCGACCAGCCACCCGGCACCGTAGAGGCCGCCGGCTTCTTCGTCGGCCGTTGCGACCAGTACGACATCCCGATTCAGTGGCATGCCGGAACGTTTGAGGCTGACGAACGTGGCAAGTTGCGAGATACCCGTTCCTTTCATGTCCAGCGTGCCGCGACCCCACAGGTAACCGTCGCGGATCTCGCCGGAGAGCGGATCCGAAGTCCAGTAGTTCGGGTCTGC
The DNA here is from genome assembly GCA_029865385.1 of Gammaproteobacteria bacterium. Taxonomy (GTDB): domain Bacteria; phylum Pseudomonadota; class Gammaproteobacteria; order Steroidobacterales; family Woeseiaceae; genus JAKEGN01. Next base: position 21,975 of record JAOUGX010000002.1, on the reverse strand, counting down.
CGGTACGACATCCGTGTGCTGCAGCAGAATCAGTGCCGGCTCGTCGCCGCCCGCCAGCCGTGCCCACAGGTTGCCTCGGCCGGGCGCGCTGTCTGCGGTTTGATAGGGTATGCCTTCGGCCTCGAGAATAGCGGCTATGAACTCGACGGCCCGGGTTTCATTGCCCGGCGGGTTAACGGTATCGACCCGGATAAATTGCTGCAGCCAGGCCAGTGCCTCGTCCTCAATGGACTGAGCGTTTGCGCCAGTGGCTGCAAGCGCCGCCGCGATCAGCACCGTGAAAACACCCGCCGTCGATTTCACAATCTTATTTCTCAAGTGTCGCACTCATTGTGATCTTTGCGTTCAGGACCCGTGAAACCGGGCAGCCTGACTTGGCATCGTTCGCCGCCTTGTCGAAGCCCGCCTTGTCAGCTCCGGGCACTTTCGCGCTGACATCCAGATGGACTGCTGTAATCGAAAAATTTCCGTCGACCTGCTCGAGACTCACGATGGCTTTGGTACGGATTCTGCTTGCCGTCAGTTCGGCTTTGCCGAGGATGTTCGACAGCGCCATCGAGAAACATCCGGCATGGGCGGCGGCGATGAGTTCTTCAGGGTTTGTGCCGGCACCGTTTTCGAAGCGCGTGCCGAACGAATACTGGGCGTCTTTCAGTACGCCGCTATCCGTACTGATCTTTCCCTTGCCTTTCTTGAGATCGCCATGCCACTCGGCGCTTGCACTGCGTTTCATGATTCCGGTCTCCTGTTCAGGTTGGAAGTCTCGACAATCATACGATGTGAATCGATTACCGAGGGTTCGCAATAGCCTACAACACCTGCAACGGTAAGTGCGCAGTATCGCAAGCTCTACGCATCAGCCTCCAATGCCGCGCTTACCCAGGCCGGCACCATATTGTGCCGTCACTGTCGCTGTGTCGGGGTGGGGCGCTAGAATCCGGGTCGACGGTGCTAAACCGGCACGCTAAAGGAATCCGCGATGTCCATCAGTGAAAAAAAGGCGGCGATAAAAGAAGTCATCGAACAGCGCGATTCGCGGGCAGGCATGGTGTTCAGCATCGGCGTCCAGGTACTGATCATCGTATCGCTGATCAGCTTTTCTCTCGATACCTTACCGGACCTCTCCCAGCGTGTGATGTTGCTATTGCAGGTGGTCGAAGTGGTAACCGTGCTATTGTTCTCCGTCGAGTACGCGTTGCGCCTGTACGTTGCCGATAACAAGTGGCAGTTCGCGAAAAGTTTCTACGGCATAATCGACCTGCTCGCAATTCTGCCGTTCTATCTCGGCTTGATTTTCACGACACTCGGCATCGATTTTCGCGCGATTCGTATTTTTCGCCTGCTGCGACTGTTCCGGACCTTCAAACTGGTCCGATACAGCAAAGCCATACGGCTATTCGGCAAAGCGTTCGCCATCGCAAGAGAAGAGCTGGTACTGTTCCTGGTCGCGACATTGATGCTGTTCTACTTCGCGTCTGTTGGCATCTGGTATTTCGAAAGCGAGGCACAGCCGGAGGCGTTCTCGTCGGTTTTCAGCAGTTTATGGTGGGCCGTGGTGACGCTGACGACCGTCGGCTATGGCGACATCTACCCGATAACCGTCGGCGGCCGAATTTTCACGTTCTGCCTGTTGTTGATCGGTCTTGGCACGATCGCGGTACCGAGTGGTATTGTGGCGTCGGCGCTGAACAAAGCGCGTGCGGAGATCGATAGCGAATGATACGAATAGCAAAACTGATCCTGATTGCCCTCCTGCTGGTCGGCTGCGGGCAGGGAGCCGTTCCGCCAGCGACGCCTGACAGTATTTTCACCGGTGCTTTTGTTACGGGCGATACAAACGAGCCGGAAGTCGAGGCCATCGCCGTGATTGATGGAAAAATTGTGGCCAGTGGCGGTCGCGACGAAATAATTTCAAGTGCAGGCAGCAGTACACGAATCGTCGAATTCGCCGGCGTTGCCGTGCCGGGGTGGGTGGACGCACACGTGCACGTGGCCGGGCTGGGCGAGTTCCTCGAAACCCTTAACGTCCAGGCTATGAACAAGCAGTCGATAGTCCGGAAAGTTGCCGATGCCGTTTCGGCAGCAGCTGCAGGCGACTGGATAGTCGGCCGTGGCTGGGACGAGGGCTATTTCGACGTCGAGGCAGACCCGACCGCCGCCGATCTCGATGCGGTGAGTCCGGACAATCCGGTGGTGCTGGCCGGCATTGGCGGCCATTCAATTTGGGTGAATTCTCAGGCACTTGAGCGGGCCGGCATCGCGGCGAATACGCCCGATCCGGCCGGCGGGCGCATCGTTCGCGACGCCGATGGCATGGCGACGGGCTTGTTGCTGGAGCGCGCAGAGTCGCTGGTCACTTCGGTGATGCCGCAAACCGATACGCCGGAAACGCTGGAGCGCCGGATGCGGGCAGCGCTCGGGCAATATTCGCGCTGGGGCCTTACCGGCGTGCACGATGCCGGCGTCGGTCTTGATGAGATCGAAATTTACAAGAAGCTTGCTGCAAATGGTGAATTACCGTTGCGTGTTTATGCGATGGCACATGGTGAAAAGGCTGTGGCGAGATACCTTGCCAGTGGGCCTGAAATCGGCCTGTTTGACAATCGGCTGACAGTTCGCAGTTTCAAGATCTACGTCGATGGTGCTCTCGGTGCGCGCGGCGCGGAATTGTCCGAGCCCTATAGTGATGCACCGGAAACCCGCGGCCTGCGGCAAATGGAGGACGGTGAAATCGACGCGTTTTTCGCAGCCGCTCGCACGCGTGGCTTCCAGGTCAACGCGCATGTGATCGGTGATCTTGGCGTGGAACGGGCGCTGGACGCCATTGAACGCAATGCGGTCTCCCGGGGGGAGCGCTTTCGCTTGGAGCATGCGTCGATAATTGCACCGAAAAACCTGCCGCGCTTTGCAGAGCTCGGTGCTATCGCGTCGATGCAGCCGGTGTTTGTCGGCGAGTACCAGCGCTGGGGCGAGGACAGAGTCGGAACGGAGCGGTCGTCCTGGATAATGCCCGTATGGGACTTGCTGGCAACCGGTGCTGTCCTTGCGTCCGGAACGGACTTCCCGGCGTCCGATTCTGGTGATCCGCGCCATACACTCTATTCCCTGGTCACAAGAAAGGGCTTCGACGGGAATCCTGAGAACGGCTGGTTTCCGGCCCAACGTATCGATGCCGGAACGGCAATGCGGACGATGAGTGAAAGTCCGGCCTTCGCCGCATTTCAGGAAGACTCGCTGGGAAAACTAGCGGTCGGGTATTACGCCGATTTCACCGTTCTCGAAAGCGATCCGCGCGACTTGCCGATTGAACAACTTCGCTCGGTCGCCGTGACAATGACTGTCGCCGGCGGAGTTATCGTCTTCGAGGCTGAATAGGGAAACAGGTCGAAATCGTTCGCAGGCTTACGGTAAGGGAGTTATTCGACTTTGCGACGTGTCGCGGGAGGTGCTTTTGTTGCGCTGTGTCTGTGGAGCGGCTCGGCAACTCTTGCGCAATCGGTCGATGGCGATTCCAAATCCATTCAGGCCATCGCTACCGAGGTAGCGCCGGAAATTGATGGCGTAGTGGATGACTGGGCCTGGCTGACGGCAACCATAGTCGACGATCTGCGGGTCGTGTCGCCGAACGAAGGTGACATGCCGTCAGAGCTTTCGCGCTTCTATGTGACCTACGACGACAAGGCGATTTATGTCGCCGGGGAATTCTACGACCGCGAACCGGACAAGATCACGGCAAGAGTGCTGCGACAGGGAGACTATTCCGACGGGGAGGACGGCGTCATGCTGATCCTGGATCCGTTCAACCAGGGTCGCAGCGGCTACGCTTTTTACCTTACGGTGAACGCCGTGCGATTCCAGGCGTTGTACAAGAATTCAACCGAAGAAAACTGGAACTGGGATGGCATCTGGCATGGTGTGACGCAACGGACGGAGTTCGGCTGGACGGCCGAAATCGTCATTCCTCTGCAAACACTGTCGTTCGACCCCGGGAACGATACCTGGGGTATCAATTTCACGCGCTACATCGGCCGGCGCACCGAAGAAATCGGCTGGGTATCGCATAATCGCAAACAGAACCCGTCCAGCTCCGGCGAGATCACCGGGCTGACCGGGCTCAAGCAGGGGCTCGGGATCGAGTTTGTGCCCTCGCTGGTGGCGACTGAAAGCCGTGACTACTCCAACGACTCGAAAAGCAGCGATTTCGAGCCGGCACTGGACGTAACGTACAAGCCGACGCCGGAACTGACCGCCACACTCACTTTGAACACGGACTTTTCGGGAACCAGCGCCGATCTTCGGCAGGTCAATCTCACGCGTTTTGACGAGTTTTTCCCCGAAAAGCGCAAATTTTTTTTGCAGGATATGGACATATTCGAATTCGGCCGGATCGGTACCGATGATGAAGACGGCGGCAGCGACGCGATTATTCGCGAGACCGGCCGACCGTTCTTCTCGCGACGTATTGGTTTGTCTGATGATGGCGAGGCTATAGATATCGACGGCGGCGTCAAACTGACGGGCAGGGTAGGTTCGCTCGACTATGGATTCCTCGGAATTCGTCAGGATGCTTTCGCTACGGTAGACCCACAGGAACTGTTCGCAGCCAGGCTGTCGGCACACGTCCTGCAGGAATCCGCAGTGGGCGTCATTGCAACTGCTGGCGATCCGACATCGAATGAAAACAATTCACTCTATGGAATCGATTTCCGCTACCTGAACACGCGGCTGGGTGACGACCAGACAGTGGAAGGTGCCGCCTGGTTCCAGCGGACCGATACGCCGGGTCTTGACGGGCAAAATTCGGCTTACGGCTTCAGTCTTGCCGCACCGAACTCCGTAGGCTGGAGCGGTGAACTGGCGTACAGCGAGCTGCAGGGCAACTATCGACCGGCGATGGGTTTCGTCAGTCAGGTTGATGTTCGCAATCTGCTGTTTGGCGCCGCGTATATCTGGCGACCGGAGTCGAACGTAATTCGTTCGATCCGATCAGGCGTCAGCGGCACTCGAGTCGAGACCCTTGACGGCGACTTGGATCGGCAACAGGTCGATGTCCAGCTACTTCGAATCGATAATCACACGGGCGACAACATTCGCCTGTCAGTAATGAATTTCCGCGAGAACCTTCCGGATGTATTCGAGATTTCCAACGGAGTTCTCATTCCGCCCGGTAGCTACGAGTGGACCCGTTATTGCCTGCGGGTCGGAACCGGCCAACACCGCGTTGTGTCCCTTTCCAGCTGGGCCTGCGGCGGAGATTTTTACGACGGCACGCGGAAAAGCGCCGGGCCGGAAATAATCTGGCGTCCCAGCATGCACTTTTCCATGGCGGCGTCTTACCAGTTGAACAGCATCGACCTGCCATACGGTTCGTTCATCACGCGGCAGGCAACGCTGCAGGCGGACATTGCGTTCAGTTCAACCTGGTACTGGGAAAACCTGGTGCAGTACGACAACGTGTCCGACAGTCTCGGAGTCAACAGCATCATGCGATGGGTGCCACTGGCCGGACGTGAACTCGTGCTGGTGCTTAACCGCGAATTCCTGGATCCCTCGCAAAGTAGCGACTTCATCTCGTCGTTCGCCGAAACGGTGTTGCGATTTCATTACACTTTTCGCTACTAGCAATGCATTGGCACTTCCACCAAGCAATGACAACGATACCCGCATCGCGATTCTATGCGAGTTCGACAAGCGGGCTGGATTCAACCCTTCGCTCTTCCTGCTGCAATCGCCACATCTTCGAGTAATAGCCGTTTGCCGCGAGTAACTCGGCATGCCGGCCACGCTCGACGATGCGGCCGCCATCCATGACGAGGATCTGGTCGGCATTCATCACGGTCGACAGGCGATGAGCAATGATCAGCGTCGTTCGGCCGACCTGGATGCGATCGAGTTCCGCCTGGATTGATTTTTCGGACTGTGAATCGAGCGCCGACGTCGCTTCATCGAAAATCAGGACGGCCGGGTTTTTCAGCAAAGCCCGGGCGATGGCGACGCGCTGTTTCTCTCCGCCTGAAAGCTTCAGTCCGCGTTCACCGACTTCCGATTCGTAGCCATCGGGCAGGTTCATGATGAAGTCATGTATGTGAGCGGCGCGAGCAGCTTCTTCCACGTCCTGCCGGGTAGCGTCAGTACGGCCATACTGGATGTTGTAGAAAATCGTGTCGTTGAACAGCACGGTATCCTGAGGAACGATCGCGATGGCTGCTCGCAAGGACTCCTGCGAGAAATCGCGGATATCCCGGCCGTCAATCCGGATGCAACCCGAATCCAGATCGTAGAATCGATACAGCAGCCGCGTCAGTGTCGATTTCCCGGAACCCGAATGACCGACAACCGCCACGGTGCCGCCGGCCGCAATGTCGAATGAAACGCCATGCAAGATGGATCGGCGCTCGTCGTAACTGAAGTGTACATCCTCAAAACTCACGGTCGGGCGCAAAACAGAAAGCGTCTGCGCGTCCGGACGGTCCTGAACGTCCTGGCGCTGGTCAAGCAGGCCGAACAGGCGCTCCATGTTGGTCAATGCCTGTTTTACTTCGCGATACACCATGCCAAGCAGGAACAATGGCGCCGACAACTGCAGCAGATAGGCATTTACCAGCACCAGGTCGCCAATAGTGAGTTCGCCAGCGGTTACGCCGGCTGCGGCGCGCCACATCATTGCAGTAACGCCGATAGCAATAAAAACCGTTTGGCCGAGGTTCAGAACGGCAAGCGATGTTTGCGATTTAACCCGTGCGTTCTCGAGATTGCGCAAATTCTGGTCGTAACGCGTGGCTTCGTGTGCTTCGTTATTGAAGTACTTGACGGTTTCGTAGTTCAGCAGAGAATCCACCGCTCGTTCGTTCGCACGGGTATCTGCCTCGACAGCTGCACGGTAGAAGCGCGTTCGCCATTCGGTAATCGAGAACGTCCAGATCGTGTAGGCGGCCAGCGTTGCCAGCGTGATTGCTGCAAATCCCCAGTCATAAGCCCAGACCAGCACAGCAGTCACCAGGACTATTTCCAGTGCCGTCGGAAAAATCGTGTACAGAGTCCAGTCCAGCAGGTCGGCGACCGCACTGCCGCCGCGTTCCACATCGCGAGCTACGCCGCCGGTTCGACGCGCAAGATGAAACTTGTGGCTAAGGGCATGCAAATGCCGGAAGACCCGCAGCGTGATTTCTCTCGATGCACGCGCCATCACGCGTGCAAACACGACCTGCCTGAGCTCCGTGAACAGGGTCACGCCAATTCGCGCCGCACCGTAGGCGAGCAGCAACGCGACCGGGAGCATCAGAAGGCTTGGTTCGACGTTGAGCTGATCGACGATGCCTTTCAATGCGAACGGTACCAACAGGTTGGCGAGTTTCGCGGCCACGATGAGCAGCAATGCGAGCGATATACGACCGATATAGGGTCGCAGGTAGGGCAGCATGTCGCGGACGACGCTGAGATCGCCGCGGGCGTCGCTTGCGCGATCAACCGGGGCAACGGATTCATCGTTCTCGTCAGGAGTGGCTGGGGTTTCTGTCGTGGCGGGTTTCATGTTGGCTGGCGTGCACTGTAGCGTCCGGACGGCCACTTGGCCAGACGCCAGAAAGACCAAACGAAAAGGGGCGGCTGACGCCGCCCCTGAACTTTTTGACGATCAGCGGTCTTCTACGCGACCTTGACGGTGAATGGCGTTACCGCCTCCACCTTCGGCAACAGGATCTCGAGGATGCCGTCCTTCAACTCGGCTTTCGCCTCGTTACCCTTGATCGCAACCGGCAGATGCATTGTGCGATAGATTCGCCCGTATGCCATCTCGTTGCGGAAGTACGTTTCTTCCTTTTCCTCTTCCTGAAACTTCCGACTTGCCTCAATCGTCAGCCGATCACCGGATATCAGGATTTCAAGGTTATCCTTGTCCACACCCGGCATTTCGGCCCGGACTACCAGGACGTCGCCCTTGTCTACCATGTCGACTCGTGGAAAGGCCTCGAATGCGCCCTCCCAATCTCGGCGGAACGGACGTCTCCAGGCATCGGCCTCGAATGAGTCATTCATCCAGCGGCGTGGCAGGAAGTTCTCGAAGAACTCCTCCATGCTGTGGGTGAACGGCCTCATTGCCCGACCAACGCTCGATACAGCCTCTTTTTTCGGACTGATGTCACGTATCTTGGTCATTGCGTTCACCTCCTTCCTTTCTCGATCACCGGGTCGGTTCCCGGCAACAGAAATTATCAGTCGGACTCGTTCGGCTTCCAATGCGTAGAAATCCGCATGGCAACGCGGGATTTGACGTCGTATCGTAAGGTCGCATTTGAGCTGCCGGGGTTCTAGTTGATGGCTTTGAGTACTTCGCGGGCCAGATCCCAGGCATCGAATCCCTGCCGTCCGTAATCCAGGCCGCGACGCACGATGACAAGCTCGTGTGATGGAATCACGATGACGTACTGGCCGCGATTTCCCGACGTGCGGTAAGCGGTTTTCGGCACGTCCTTGCGGTCGTCCGGGACGAGCCACCACTGTGCACCGTAGAAATTACCGATGTCTGCGGTAGACGGAGCCGGTGTCGTGACAAAGCGGATCCACTCTTCGGACAGGATTCGCTCGCCATCCCATATGCCGTTGTTCAGGTAGAGCAATCCGAATCGCGCCAGGTCTCTCGCGTTCGTATAGACCTGGCTGCTGAGAATGAAGTCGTGGAAGCGATCGGCACTTATCAGGGTGTTGCGCATGCCGATACGGTCCAGCAACGCCGTACGGGGAAATTCTTTATAAGTCTTGTCGTCGGCCAGCGCGCGCTTCATCGCGAGAATAGCGAGCAAGGTATCGTAATTTTCGTACTCGTAGACAGTGCCAGGCTTGCGTACGAGGCCGCGACTGAGTGCACCATCGACGGAACTCATGCCCGCCCAGTAGGCAAGGCCGGAACCGGTGGCGTATTCCATGCCAAAGCTGTCGACCGGTTCGAGACCACTGGACATATTCAGCACATGGCGCAATGTAATTTCGTTGCGCGGATCCGATTCTGGTGATCGCAACGTCGGGAGCCAACTGAATCCCAACGTTTCGTCCAGTTTCATGCGGCCGTCGTCCACCAGCATGCCGATCAACGTCGCTGCGATACTTTTTGCCGTCGACCAGGTTCGAGTTCTCGTGTGCTTGTCGACGCCTTCGGCATAACGCTCGTGGACAATGCCACCCTTGTGGACGACGATCAGGCTCAATGTGAGCTGCTCCGGCGATTCGCGATCAAAGGCCCAGTCGGACGCGGCTTGCAAAGCAATCGAATCGATCGTCTCTGGCAGCGGTTTGTCATCAAGCAAATCACCATTCGGCCAGGGAATACGGTCGGCATCTCCTTCGACGTCGGCTAGACGCAATTCCGGCAGGGAGTCGATATCGTCGAAAGTCTGGTCCGGAGCCATCACGACGCAACCGATACCCTGGCGAAACGCTGCACGAATCACGGGACCGGATTCGTCACCGCCGATCGCGACTGCCATCAATGCGTAGTCAACGACGTAGTTGCCATTGCTCGCCGTGCCGACCGGATTCGGCAGGTATTTCAGTTCCTGGTCGAATACCTGTTCCAAAGTGCGATTTGATGTGAACAGGCCATTGCACATCAGTACGGCCTGCACCCCGTTGCGAATCATGGTGCGATTGGTCGCGAAGTAATCGTAGCCAGCGGATTGTTGCGCAGCGGCGGAGGATGCGGCGACAAGAGAAAAGGATAATATCTTGAACACAAATCTGATCACAGGCAGCGCTCCAGCATTGAATTTCAACATCGTGCGCTATGCCCGAGCCGCGGCACGCACAAGGCTACAAAGAATGAAATATTGCAACAGATAATAAAGGATACAGACGATCTTCCCCAGTTTTTCCTAGGTACTGATACCGATATGGACCGGATTAGTGCGGCCATACAATTATCTGGTTATATCAAAACACTTCAATTGGACTTGTATTATGAACACGCAAAAATTCCGCATAATGGCGGTAATCGATCCGACCCGCGTCGATCAATGGGCACTAAAAAAAGCGCTTTCGATTGCCAGGAACCGGGAAGGCAGCAAAATGGTTGCCTACCTGAGTGTGCACTCGGATGCGAAGTGCGATGATGCCGAACGGCTTCGAACTGTAGAGGTGACACGCCACAAAATGTGGCTCGAGCAGATCCTGACGGGATTTGTCGACGAGGGTGTCGCCATTGATGCGATCGTCGAATGGAATGCGGACTGGCGTCGGGCTGTCAGCGAAGTCGCAGAACACGGGCAATTCGATCTGGTCGTCAAGCAGGCCAGCGGGAGGCCGGACTCACTGACGAATTCCGATCGACAACTGATTCGCTCATTGCCGGACAGTGCATTGCTGTTGGTCAGGCACGATCCCCGGGACGAACTGAAAAAGGTCCTGGTTGCCGTCGATTTCAATGCGACGGATGCCAGCCACACAGCTTTGAATGAGGCGATCATGGATCTTGGAAAACGGATTCGTGGCGAGGACGGCAAAATTGAATTGCACTCGATCAGCGCATACCCGGAGTCGGATAAGTTCGTACATCCGACCGATGTCGCCAAAGTTCTTGGAATTACGCGGTCGCAGGCTCATGTTCGTCAGGGCAGTGCGGCCGAGGTCATCCCGGACATGGCGAACAGGATTGGTGCGGATCTCGTTGTTGTTGGCAGCGTCGGACGGCGCGGACTATCGGGTATTACCGTAGGCAATACCGCGGAGAAGATCCTGATGGATATCGACGCCGACGTGCTTGTCATTGTCCGGGAGCAAAAGCGGCAACGTAACGCCGCCTAGGTTGCTTGCGTAATCGGGTTACAATCCTGCCCTGACAGTCGATAGAGGGCAGGATACCGATGTTAACCATTCATCATCTCGAGAACTCCCGTTCGCAGCGCATATTGTGGCTGCTCGAAGAGCTTGGTGTCAGTTACCAGATCAAGCACTACGAGCGGGATCCTAAAACGTCCCTTGCACCTCCTGAACTTCTGGCTGTTCATCCGTTAGGCAAGTCACCTGTAGTTACCGACGGCGCCACAACAGTTGCGGAATCCGGTGCGATCGTCGAGTACCTTGTCCGCAGATACGGAGACGGCCGCTTGATACCCGCGGACGGTTCGCCCGAACGTCTTGCGTATACCTACTGGCTGCACTACGCGGAAGGCAGCTTCATGCCACTGATGATCGTATCGCTGATCATCAATCGCATAGAAACGGCACCGATGCCGTTTATCGTCAAACCCGTTGCAAAAGGGATTGCGGCCAAAGTGCGTAGCGGATACCTGGATCCCAATGTCAAGCGAAACCTAGCGTTCATGGAATCCACCCTGGGGCAGTCACCGTGGTTTTGCGGCGACGAGATGACGGCAGCCGATATCCAGATGAGTTTCCCTGTTGAAGCAGCGGAGGTTCGCACGGACCTGAAGACGAACTATCCCAACCTGCAACGCTACCTTCAGACAATCCGGGCATTGCCGGCATTCAAGCGGGCTCTAGAGAAAGGCGGACCGTACTCGCTGATGAAGAAATAGCGTCTCCCCCGGAGATCTTTCAAGTTTTGCGACGGCTGGCCGATAATCCCTGCAGTCCAAGGAGTTCAACATGCTAAAACCATCAGTACCGCTCAATGAGACCGCGCGGCTGAAGAGCCTGCATTCATTGCGCGTGCTCGATACACCATCTGAAGAACGCTTCGATCGCATTACGCGTATGGCGAAGCGGATGTTCGATGTTGAGATCTGCCTCGTCAGTCTGGTGGATGCGAGCCGTCAGTGGTTCAAGTCGAAACAGGGGCTAGACGCTTGCGAAACGTCCCGCGAAATTTCCTTTTGTGGCCATGCCATTCTGGATCGCGAGGTGTTTGTCATTCCGGACGCACGCACGGATGCGCGCTTTGCTGATAATCCGCTCGTAACCGGCGCGCCACACATTCGATTTTATGCCGGGGCCCCGATTCGCGGACCCAAGGGTCACCGCATCGGAACGCTGTGCATCATAGACAGTAAGCCGAAGGATCTTTCTGTCGACGATGAGGAGACGCTCCGCGACCTTGCCGCGATGGTCGAAGACGAGTTGACAGTGGCATCCAAGGTGACGGTCGACGATCTGACCAGTATTGCAAATCGACGCGGATTCAACATGGTCGCGGAACACATGCTGTCGCTGTGCCGGCGCAGCAACATCGACGCCGAACTATTGTTCTTTGATCTGGATGGATTCAAGGAAATAAACGACACGCACGGGCATGCGGCCGGCGACGAGTTGCTGGTTTATTTTGCCGGCCTGCTCGTAAAGAGTTTTCGCTCGGCCGACGTAATAGCACGTTTCGGCGGCGACGAGTTTGTTGTGTTGATGACATCAAACAATGCAAGCTGTGATGCGGCGATCAAAAGACTGCAGCAGTTGGCAGGCGATACATCCTGTGAGATCAGGGGAGAACTCGCCTGGAGCGTGGGAAAGATCAAATTTGATCCGGCCCGCCACAGATCCGTGAGTGAACTGCTCGCTGAGGCCGATGCCAGCATGTACGAGGACAAGCTGCACAGACGCAGAACCGGCACCTGATTGCCTGCGTTCGGTTGTTTCAACCTATCGGCAGAACCGGCGGCATGATAAACGATGGCATTGGCGCGCGAATGAGCGCGCGTCTTTTTGCGGATTAGCGATGCAGGACAATAGTATCCAGAGCCGCACGCGGCGCCAGCATGCAATACTCTGGGTCGTTGCCGTTGTTGTAATAGTCGGCGGCGGATCGCCAAAGCTCGAATGCGTCGTAATCTTCGTGCGAGGAAAGCAGAGCCGGAGGACGTCGCCGCGGAAATTGAGAAAATCGACAAGCGATTCGAGGAACAGGCCGATGCCTTGAGCGACGAGTTGAGATTGCCTCTTGGCATACTCGAAGTATCACTGCTGATTGCCGGTACGTTGTTGTGGGGTTTTGGCGATCTGTCGCAACCGCTGATAAGTCGCTAGCGCGATAACGCGCGTCAGCTACTGTAGAACGCTCGGAAATTCCACTCGAAATTCAGCTCCCGGGTCCCTGTTGACGACATCAACCTTGCCTTTCATTGCGATAGCCAGCTGATGGACTATGGCAAGTCCGATGCCAGTGCCCACGGTCTCTCTCGTGAGCTCCGATTCGGAGCGATAGAAAAGCTGAAATATCTTTTTCATCTGATCTTTGGCAATGCCAGGTCCGTAGTCACGCACAGAAAACGTGATTTTGCCGGCGGAGCTCAATGTACAGCCGATATCAATCGCGCGCTTATCGGCATTCCTTGAAAACTTGATGGCATTGTCGACCAGGTTTATTACGATCTGCGCGAAGCAATCTTCATCGATTCGCACGGTCGACTTGTCACATTCAGGGTCACGGATGATATTCAGTGAAAAACCGGACCGTTCGATCTGATCGCCGATCTTTGACTGGATCTCGTCCATCAGCTCCGCGACGATTCTCGGTTTCAACTCGTACTTTGGTTCGTTACGGGTGATTTTCGCGAGTTGCAATACGTTTGATATAAGCCGACTCAGGCGCTCTGACTCGTCGTGAATGTAGTCGTAGTACTGCTTGCGCTTTTCCTCGCTTACCCAGCCTGCTTTCAGCATTTCTCCGTACATGCGAATGGAGGTCAGTGGCGTCTTGAGTTCGTGGCTGACAGCCGAAACGAAATCCTGCTGTTGGCGCGCTAACTGGAGTTGTCCCAGTGCGAGTCGATAGAGAACGGCGAACCCTGCAATGAACACTATGCCAATTATGACCGAAGTCCACAGTAGGACCGTGGCGCCCGGGCCTGGCGGCAGGCGATTGATCGAGAAAATCAGGCTCAGCCGGTCCAGCGGTGCAGAAAGGCGGTTGCGATAGAGCAATGTACCCTGGAGTTCGTCAGAACTGACCGGATATTGCGAGGCTCGTCCGCCTCGAATGACTTCAATGACGTCGTCCTCGTATCCGATTATCAGGTCCGACATCGTGGCGAGCGATGTGACGCCGAATTCCTTGGCGATGGCATCGTCGATGAAGTCCGTCGTGTCGATTAACAAGCCCTGTATCAGCCGTTCGTCGTTTCGCCAGACCTTGCGAAACATCACGAGGTGCCCGCCGTCCAGCAAACTGAACTCGTACGGATCGATTTCGCTGGCGAAGCTCGTAATGCGGGATGTGCCCGGACCAGAGACGACAGATCCCGAAGCATCACTGGCGAGTCCGGGCTCGGACGGACGGATGCTTTCCGGCAGTGCCGATTGCTCCGAGCGTCGCGACCGGCCGGGCGAACTGGCTTTTCGAGTTTCTTTCAGCGACTCGACATCGTCCGCGGCCGATTTTCCCCCCTGTAACTCGGTCTTCTTCTCCAGCGTGGCGTCCAGTTTCAGGTCGGCGACCTTGGCATAGCTGTTTTGCTGGCTGTCGGCATCATCGGCAGAGCTGTCGGACCGGGATGTGCCGGCAGCCGGTGACGCAGAGGCCGCACTGTTCAACCGGTCGAATACCTGCTGGCTGTAGCCATCCTTTTCTCCGGTCAGCTGCCGCACAGCCAGTTCCTCGTATTCACGCGCCTCGGGCAGCTCGGATTCATCGGCATTTCGTCCGGCAGAACCGCCGATCGGCTGCGGCATGTCCTCGCCGGCGACAACGGCAGGCGTGGGCTCGCGTTCTTCAATCGCTGCCGGATCGCGGCGGCCGGACGCCGGGCGTCCACGAACCAGGCGATTGTCTGCGAGAATGGATCCGATACGATCGGCAAGCGCACCGCGTTCGCGGAGTTCGCCCGGTGTAATCCCGAACTGGTCTGCCGCTGCGCCCGGCGGTGGCAGGAGTGGTGTGCTGAATGCGCCCTCCGAGTCGACCTGAAAATAGCCTATGACACCCGGGAACTCTGCTGCCACAGGGTATGCCGACAATGGCGAACGTTGCAGGAAGTTGGCTGCCGGATCGCCGCTGACGACCAGGAATGCATAATCACCGAAAGCATAGGCTTCGGCTACGTTGATTTGCTCGATCAATTCGGCATCGATACGGTTTGCGAGCTCCTCGGCAAGTCCTCTGTATTGATAAAACGCCTCCCACTTGAGCTGGCTGTATGCCTGCCAGATCAGTGCGGCGGTGGGGATGGCCAGGGCAGCGAAGAATATGCTGAGGAGTATCCGCAAGCGGCGTACGTCGAAATTTTTCAGGAGTGACCGTGGCAACATTTCACTCCCCAGTGATCAGGCGATAGCCTGCGCCGCGTACCGTCACCAGCTTGCTCGGTTCCCTGGGATCGGTCTCGATCTTGCGGCGCAGCTTCGCGATGTGAATATCGACCGTACGTGTCTCGATATCGAGGTTTCTTCCGTAACCCCATACTTTTGATAGCAATTCCTCCCTGGATACGGGCCGACTGCTGTTCGCTGCAAGGTAGCTCAGGATGTCGATTTCGCGTCGCGTAAAGCTCAGCTCCTCCTGCAAGCCGTTGCGACCGCAAAGGTTTTCGGTGTCGACCGTCACTTGTCCCAGCACGAGGGTCCTGGCCTGTTCCTGGCCTGCAGCGCTGCGGCGAAGGACCGCCTCGATTCGTAGCATCAGCTGCTGGACGGAAAAGGGCTTGCCAACGTAGTCGTCCGCGCCGAGTTTCAGGCCTTCGATGATTTCATCGTCCGAGGTCTTGGCCGTCAGCATAATGATGGGCTGATACCGGTCCTTGTCGCGAACGGCATTGCAAATGGCATAGCCGTCCATGCCGGGCAGCATGATGTCCAGCAGGATCAGGTCGAACTTGCCGCTTTGTGCTTTCTTCAAGCCGTCGGGCCCGTTCGAGGCGAAGTCGACCTTGTAGCCGTGATACACGAGCACGTCGATCAGGCCCGTTCTGATGGCTTCTTCGTCTTCTACTACCAGTATGTTTTGTTGTCTGTTCATCGGATTCCAACGTTATCACCGGAACGCCGTTGGCGTCTTTGCGGCATGTAAATTCTTTGTAAATCCTGAATGCCAGCTTTTACCAAAGCATGTCTGTAAGGAAAGCGCCGCTGCTCCTAGCATGGTCGCCAGTCAATGGACAACCACAGCGGGAGACAGACCATGGCACTTATCAATCGCATATCGCGACTATTCAAGGCGGATTTTCACGCCGTTCTCGATCGCATCGAGGAACCCGAGCAACTCCTCAGGCAGGCCATTCGCGAGATGGACGACGAACTCACGGCCGGTGAGCAACGCATCAGGCAATGCATGCACGAGCAGCAAAGCCTGCTGACAAGAAAAGCCGAATTGAGTGAAAAGCTGGCCGAGATCGAGTCCGAACTGGATCTGTGCTTTGCGTCGCAGAAAGACGATCTCGCGCGCGGCCTCGTACGCAGGAAGCTCGAAGGCCAGCGACTGCTGAAACGGCTGTCGTCCCGGGAGTCGACAAACGAAAAGTTCTTGTCCGATCAACGTGGCCGGCTCGACGAGAATCGCGCCGCGCTCGAATCCCTGAAGCAGAAAGCTGAAATCTTCGCGGCACGCCCACCCGTCGACGGCGATACCGGCATTGACGACACAACCTGGCTGGCCCGCGAACTTAGCGTTGGCGAGGACGAAATAGAAGTGGCATTCCTGCGTGAACAGAATGCAAGGAGATCGTCATGAAGCGTCCGGGATTTTTTCATGGCGTAGCAGCTGCGGCGGTGCTCGGTTTCGCCGCCTCGGCGGTGATCGCCGTGCTGACGCCGCTGCTGGGACTCGGCACCGTCATCCGCCTGCTGATACCGGGTCTGGCGCTTGCCTACATTCTTTACCTGTTCAGCCGCAACGAAGAGAAAACCGGGCGCGCAACGACGCTTGCGCTATGGGCTGCGATGTCCCTGGTTGCGTGGTGGTTCGCCGTACCGTTGCCCTTCTACCTGCTGATGCACGCGGCGGCAATCTGGCTTGTTCGATCGCTCTATTTCTATTCGGGCGTCGTTCCGTCGCTGCTGGACATGGGCCTCACCGGGGTGAGCATCGTGACATCGATCTGGGCATTGTCGCGGACCGGCAGTGTATTTCTTGGCACCTGGTGCTTCTTTCTTGTGCAGGCGCTGTTCGCCGCCATCCCGCAATCGCTGACAAAGAGGCCGCGAATTCCGCAGCCGGCGTCAGACGACGGATTTGATCGGGCACGGCGCCAGGCCGATACCGCGTTGAAACAACTGATCAGCCAATAAGCATTACTTTTACTGAGGAGAACGATATGAAAACCAAACTGTTGGGACTGACCCTGTTCGTATTGACCATGGGCGCGGTGGTTTATTACCCGTCTTTAAGTGCCAAGAGCATTGTCGAGCACGTGAAGATCGATGTGCCGCACAAGGTAAACAATGACAAACCGATCGTCGATGTCGTGTTCGTGCTGGATACGACCGGCAGCATGTCCGGATTGATCGATGCGGCAAAAGAGAAGATCTGGTCTATCGCGACAACGATGTCGGCCGCACAGCCCACGCCGGAAATTCGCATCGGCCTCGTAGGCTACCGCGATCGCGGCGATGCCTACGTGACAAGAATCGTAAACCTGTCCAGCGACCTGGACTCCGTCTACGCCGCACTGATGGATTTTCAGGCAGACGGAGGCGGTGACGGTCCTGAAAGTGTCAACAAGGCGCTTTACGATGCCGTGCATCAGATGACCTGGAGCCAGGCAGACCAGGCCTACCAGGTGATCTTCCTGGTCGGCGACGCGCCGCCGCACATGGACTACCAGGGCGAAGCTCAATACCCGCAGATTCTCGCCTCTGCCAATGGGAAGGGCATCGTGGTCAATACTATCCAGTGCGGCAGCATGGCGGCGACGATCCAGCCGTGGACGCAGATCGCCAATCTTGGTCGCGGTAACTACTTCCAGGTAGACCAGGCCGGCAGTGCCGTGGCAATGACAACGCCGTACGACGAGGAAATAGCAACTTTATCTGCAAGACTGGATGGCACCAGGCTGTACTACGGCAGTGACGAGGAGAAGTTGGCTATGAGCGCAAAAGTCGCGGCCACGGAAAAACTGCACGGAGGTGCATCCCTCGCATCCCGTGCAGGGCGCGGTGCTTTCAATGCCGGCGAAGGGGGCAAAGACAACTTCCTCGGTGAGAAGGAGCTGGTCGCTGCGGTCGCCAGCGGCGACGTAAAACTCGACGAGCTCGACGTCGACGATTTGCCGGCAGCGCTCAAACCCATGGCACCCGCGGAACAGGAGAAATACATCGCAGAACTGGCGCGGGAACGCGAAGAAATCTCGGGTCGTGTTCGCGAGTTGGCGGAGGCCCGCAGCGATTTCATGAAGAAGAAAGTGGAAGAAGCGGGCGGCGCAAAAGATTCGCTGGATCAGAAGATCTACGACACGGTCAGTCGCCAGGCCGCCGAAGTCGGGCTCGTATACGAGGATGGACCGACTTATTGATTGAGACGAGCGTTGCAAGGGCAGGGGCCAGCTCCGCATGGCGGACTGGCCCCAATTCGGTTCCTGCAAGTTATTTTATGAGCGCTCGGCGACCCATCTGGATGCACGACCGTCATTCCTGAATAGACGATGTTTGACAATCCCTGATGCCCGGAATCGCAATTGGCAAAGCGTCGGCCTGTTCATCGGCTGATCGCAGCGGGACCGTTTCCACGCCACAGAAAATTACAATTTCACAACAAAAACACTGATCCATTAAAGGAGGAATTCGAATGTAATACCGCTCAAATTCGGTTACTGATTCCACTTCATGTACGGGCTAGGAATCAACTGGAGAGCGGCGGACCGCTGGTCACTGCAGCTCCCCTATCAGGACGTGGAGCTCGACGTGCGATCCTTCAACCTGGGCGCCAACTTTCGTTTCTGAGGCACAAAGAAAAGCGCGGGTGCAATCGCACCCGCGCTTCTGCAAGCATTGATCGCAGTCCGAATCCGCCTAGAAGCGGCGCCCGTATCGCAATCCGATGGTTCTCGGACGGTTCGTCGTTATGACCGTATCACCGGTTATGCTGCCGAACGGATCGAAATAGCCATTATCGTAGCGTGTCAACTGGGCCCGTTCGTCGGTCACGTTATCGAGAAACAGGTTCAGGGACCAGGTTTCCCTGTCTATGCCCGTTGCAAGATTGACAATCGTGTACGCCGGCTGTTCGGTGCGCGGTGCGACTTCCAGCAGGTTCCAGGTGGCGGAGGTGTAGGAAATTGCCGCCTGCACGTAACCCGGAAAGCTGCCGAAATCGACGTTGTAACGTCCGATTGCCGTTGCCTGGAACTTCGGCACGAAAGGCATCTTCGTTCCAGCCGGTGCAGTTGGCGGCGCACCGGGACCGTCTCCACGATACGGTTTTCTAAGTTCGGCGTCGTTATAGGATGCTGACAGGGACAAGGTCAGATCGTCTGTTGCCGCGAATGCCATATCGAATTCCGTTCCAATGGTTCGCGCCTCGCCGATATTGCGAATGATGGTCAGCGGAGAAACCGAAAAGTCGAGGAAGGAAAACTGGAAGTTTTCCCAATTGAGGAGGTAAGCGGCACCATTGAATCGCAATCTATTGTTCAGCCAGGTTGATTTCCAGCCGATTTCATAGTTGTCGACGAAATCGGGCTCGTATTTGGGCTCTGTCGAGCCGGCAACCGTCGCCCTGTTGACGCCCCCTGCACGGAATCCTTCCGAATACGTCGCATACACCAGACCGTTATCGCCGACGTTGTAGTTCAGGGAGAATTTGAAAATATTTCCATCACCTTTCGATACGTCGTTGAGATTCGGGTTGTCAAAACAGGGATACGTCGGCTGATCATTCGCATCGAGGCAGCGACTCAACGATCCGTTGAATCCGTACAACGAATTCTCAAATTCGTAGTACCGATAACCGCCGACCAGGGTGAATTCATCCGTAATGTCAAAGCTCAGCTCAGCAAATCCTGCCCGGTCCCGGTCCGTTCGAATCTGCTTGGTTTGCCAGACGATCGGCTGCCCTGGAATCACCGTCCCATAAGGCCAGGAATTGAGGCGCGGCGCCGAAAAGTCCGGATCCATATCCGGAACCACCCAGCGGAGGTCGAAATCGTGGGCCTGGCGTTGCACGAAGGCGCCGACCATCCAGCGGAAACGATCTTCTTGAGACGATTGCAGTCGAATTTCGTGGCTTACCCGCGAAAACCGCTCGTCGCTGAGAATGTACTGGCTCGGATCGGTGCAGTTGATCGTTGTCGAGTCATAGTGATAACAGCCACCATAGTAGCCGTAATAATTGTCCCAGTACTGAGCATAGTCGGTGTAGTCGTCAATGCTGTCTGCGTCCATATCGAGATAGGCGCCGGCGTATACGAAATTTATATCACCGATTTCGCCTTCAAGCGTTAAGGAAGCCTGGTACCAGGAGTTGTCGTAAAATTCCGGATAGAAGCGCTGGACCTGTAAGTCGCCGACATCCTCGGGATCGTGGGTAAACACCCCTTCGGTGTCTTGTCTCTGGTACATAATGCCCGGCGTGACCGACCATGAATCGTTCAGGTCAACTTTGAGCAGAGCGCGCATGCCCGATGTCGTAGAATCATTGAAATCGTCTTCGACAAGGCTCGCGTTGTTTCGTGTGACTCCCACGCCTTCGAGAGTCACGGTTCCCGGAACATTGTCGATATAACCGCCGGCCTCGTCGTGCCATCCGACCAGGCGAATCGCGGTGTTGTCCGTGATCGGAATATTGGCAAATCCCTCGGCCGAATACCCTGCATCGCCATGTTCGATCTGATGTACGCCGACGTCGAATCCGGCCTCGAATCCGCTCGGATCCGGTTTGTTCGTGATGATTCTCAGCGTGCCGGCCTGGCTGCTCGCGCCGAAGAATGTTCCCTGCGGTCCGGCAAGCGTTTCGATTCTTGCGACATCGTAAACGTGTATGTCGAGCACTCGATTGATGGTGGTGACCGGCTGCTCGTCGAGATAGACGCCAACGCTCGGCATCGACCCCGAATGCACGCCATCACCACCGCTGGAAATACCGCGCATGTAGACCTGTGAGAGGCCGGGTCGTTGAGACTGGAACGAAACGGTCGGCAGAAACTCGATGTACCCGGCGAAATCTGTAAGATTCAGATCGCGCAATTCCTGGTTGCCGAGTACCTGCACGGATACGGCGACATCCTGAAGATTCTCCGTACGCTTCTGCGCGGTAACGATGATCTCTTCAAGGACCGGCGGACCTTCCTGGGCCTGCGCCGGCATAGCGGCTGCAGCCACAAGCATGGATCCGGACAATGCGGACGAGATTGCACGGGCCAAAGGAGTGGGATGAAATCGCTTCATGATCGGGTTCCCCGCGTGATGATAGTGTTGCTGTCTTCGGCTTTACCGCTTAACTGCCGGACGTCGAAGTCCGTTGTCACAATACAACGAATATAGACTTCCGGCCCGATATTTGGCAAATACTTGTTTAATCGACAATTGGACTGTGCAATGGTTCCAAGGCATGCGGTTCATATTATGTGTTTGCATTAGGTGCCGGTGAAACCATATGCTGCAAGCCGACGTTGTGTAACAAAAATACAACAAGGGTCTGATTCACTTATTTTGTAAGCGCTTTCCACGATGTCCATATCTGGTCAACAAACGAACAACCTGGCGACGGCCCTGCGCCATGCGGCGAGTTTGCTCGGGCGTGATCCTGCGCTCGCGGCCGAGCAGGCCAATGAGGTACTGAAGGTTTACCCGCAATCCGATTCCGCCCGCCTGATCCTGGTAGCCGCGCTTCGACTGCAAGGAAAGGTCAAGGATGCGCTCACCATTGTTGAATCGATCGCCGAGCGAAATCCGGAAGCGCCAAACGTATTGCATGAATTTGCCCTTTGTCTGGGCGCAGCCGGAAAAGGTGACGATGCGATCGCGAACGTCAAGAAAGCGCTTCAAATCGATCCGGCGTACGCAGCGGCTTGGCGAACTCTCGGCGACCAGCTGATTGCCGTCGGCGATGAACGAGGCAGCGAGGCCGCGTATGAGAAGCACCTTGCCGCGTCGACACGCCATCCCGAA